>NZ_JBEZLQ010000001.1:629773-1005885 GCF_040652235.1 Streptomyces sp. NPDC048277 | reverse complement strand
CAGGCCAAGAGGCCACCGACGTCGGACCCGAGCGGCACCCACGACCGATTTTCGCGCTGTCACCACGGCGCGGGCAACGCGTCACATCAACTTGGTAGCTCGCGGTTGTCGAATCCAGCGAGTTGCAAGAGGCCCTGGTGTTGAAGTGTTGCGTGGCGGTTGCCGGCGTGGTCCGTTGGACCACCCCTAAGTATGACTGTCTCGCCCACAGGTACGGGTGCGCAGGTCGCCGGGCGGGGCGCCAGTCCCCGCCCGGCTGTGTATCGGAATCTAGTTGCTCATAGCGTTGGTGCCGCCCGCGAAGGCGACCAGCTCCGCCTTGGAGGCGAAGTTGCCCACGTTGATGTCCAGCGGCTGGTCGGTGTACTGGTGGAACATCCACTTGGTCTGGATGTTGGGCTTGCCCGCGACCACGCCGTATTCGGCGATCCAGAGGAAATCACCCGCATTTCCGGTGGTGTCACGGTGAAGCCAGAAGTCCCGGTTGCAGTAGAGCCCGATCTTGTGGTTCGAGTCGCGCAGCCGCTTGACCTCGGCGATGAAGGCATCCTTCTCCGCGCAGGTCGCCGCACCGTCGTTCGGAGTGGTCTCCCAGTCGACGACCAACAGGTCGGACTCGATACTCACGCAACCGTTCACGAAGTGGGCCGCCTGCTCACTGATGTGGCCCGGGTGCAGGAAGTGGTAAAAGCCGACGACCAGGCCCGCGGCACGGGCGTGCGCGGCCTGCTCCTTCTGACTGGGGTTGACGTAGGAACGGTCCTCGGTGGCTTTGATGAACACGAAGCTGGTGCCTGCGGTGGGGAAGTGCGCGCCCTGGAAGGCGGATACGTCGTAGCCCTTGATCGTCATGGTGGTCCTCCGATGCGTTGATCCGGAGGGAGCACCATGGGGCAGGCACGCGGATGACGTCGCGCTTTGCCACATGGGAGCGGTCATTGACGACTTCGGCGTCCACGACACCGCCGTCCTCGAACTCAGGCGCGTATTTCGACCGCGAACAGGCCGTGGTCCAGGCGCTCGGCGACCGCGACCAGGACCAGGTCCACGGGGCGCTCGCCACCACGTCCTTGCCGTGGCGCGAGCAGTGCTGCCGCTCCAGATACCAGGTGCTCCCCGCGCCAGTTCGGCACGGTACGGTCCTCCACGGTCACTTCCACGATCTGTCCGGTGGCCGGATCACGCAACTTGTGCGGTGACCTTGGTGACGATGCCACAGTCCGCGACACGGCGGATGTTCGGCATCGCCCGTGCGGCCGCGGTGGCGCGCGCGATACAAACCTTCTCGTACAGCGCCTGACAGCACCAGCAGAACCAAGCCCATCGCAGCGAAGCCCGCTGAGACCATGTGGTCGTGCTCTCCCCCGGCGACCAACTGGCCGAGGGCGACGGAGGCGATGGAGAGCGCGGGGCAGTGACCGGACGATGCGGGGGCAGCGGTACCTGGCCGCGTTCAGCGGCATCTCACCCCACTTCCGGCCCCGCCGTCACCTGATGGCGGCCTCCGACCACCGTGCCGAGATGACCAACCGCTTCGCCGTGCGGGACCAGATCACGGCCACGCCCGGCCCGCCGGCCCGCCACGGTATGAACCAGGCCAGGACCGCGGGCCCACCATCCCCCGACGCACCGTCAGACACCCACACATCCAACAACGTGACAGCACCCAACCACGAGTTCCACCCGCGCAAAGGGAATCCGCAGCGGATTTATGCGACAGGCAATGAAATCCTCTGCATAGTTTGAAATCCTGTCAGGGCCTATTAAAGGCACTTCCTGAGTCTGATGAGAATTTCCTTGAACGGGGGCAAGTCGGCGTGGCGAGCGGCAGTCGTGTCGAACACTGCTGGGCATGGCTACGACTGTTCTCCACCCGACCGCACCGGCGCGTGCCGGTCGTCGCGCGCCGTGGAAGTCTCCTGTGGATCAGCCCGCGTACGCACGTCCTGCCCTGCTGTTCATCACGGTGCTCGCCGCCGTGCTCTACACCTGGGGGATCGACCACAGCCAATACCACACGTTCTATACGAACGCCGTCCGGAGCATGACCGAGAGCTGGAAGGCTTTCTTCTTCGGCTCTTTCGACCCGGGAAATTCCATCACTCTCGACAAATTGCCGGGATTCCTCTGGCCCCAGGCGTTGTCGGCGCGGATCTTCGGATTCCACCCGTGGGCGCTGACGCTTCCCCAGGTCATCGAGGGGGTGGCGAGCCTGCTGGTGCTGCACCGGCTGGTGCGCCGTTGGGCCGGGGTCAACGCGGCGCTGATCGCCGACACGGCGTTCCTGGTGACGCCGGTGGCCGTGGGGCTCTTCCGTACCGCGGTCGAGGACCCCGCCTTCACCCTGTGCGTGCTGCTGGCCGCCGAGGCCGCCCAGCGGGCCGCCCGGGACGGCCGGCTGCGCCCTCTGGTGGCCTGTGGCGTCTGGGTCGGTGTCGGCTTCCAGGCCAAGATGCTGGAGGCCTGGGCGGTGCTTCCCGCGCTCGCCCTGATCTATCTGGTGACGGCGCCCGTCACGCTGCGCAGGCGGCTGGCGCACCTCGGCGTGGCCGCCGTGGTGATGACCGCCGTGTCGGTGTCCTGGATGCTCGCTGTCACCCTCACCCCGGCCAAGGACCGACCCTATGTGGATGGCACCACCAACAACTCCGCGTTCAGCATGGTGGTCGGCTACAACTTCCTGAACCGGTTCTCCTCGCTCGGCATCAGCGCGGCCTCCACCGGCAGCGTGAGTGCGACCCAGGGGGGCGGAGGTGGCCATGCCGGCGGCGACGGCAGCACGTACCGCGGTTTCGGTGCCTCGTCCGGCTCCGGCAGCCACGCCAACCGCCGTCTGGGCACGGGCGGTGCACAGAGCCCGCAGAGCACCCGGCGTCAGTCGTCCGGGCAGTTCACCGGTGCGCAGGCCGCCGCCGCGCGGCAGAGTGGCGGCGCGGGCGGCTTCAGCGGCGGTGATCAGAACGGTTGGTCGAAGATGTTCGGCACGTCGCTCGCCTCGCAGACCGGCTGGCTCTACCCGATCGCCGCGGTCTCCGTCGTCTGTGGTCTGCTGTGGCGGCGCGGCCGGCCGCGCACCGACGGCGTCCGTGGCGGATTCCTGATGTGGGGGACCTGGCTGGCCACGTACTTCCTGGTCTTCAGCGCGGGCAGCGTCGGCGGCCACACGTACTACATGGGCGTCGTCGCGGTCCCGCTCGCCGCGCTCACCGGCGGCGGCGTCGTACAGATGTGGCGTGCCCACCGGGCCGGCGGTCGCCGGGCCTGGGTACTTCCGGGTGCGGTGGCGGCGACGGCGGCCTGGAGCGCGTACCTCGCGGGGCAGTTCCCGTCGTTCCTGCCGTGGCTCGCGCCGCTGGTGGGCGTGCTGGGGCTGGCCGCCATCGCCCTGCTGGCGCCGGCCCGCCCCGCGCGCGCTCCGTCCGGCGGCCGACTCGCCCTCGCGGGGCTCGCCGCGGCCCTGGCGGCGGTGCTGGTCGCGCCGGGCGCGTGGGCGGTGCAGGTCTTCGACCCGACGTACCGCAGTACCGGTATGGGCGCGGTCGGCCCGTCCGGCACGGGCCGCGGCCACGGCTCGGTGACGTCGGCGAGCGGTCGGCGCGGTCAAGTGCTCTGGGGCGACGGCACGGCGCGCGCCGGGGCGGCGACGGCAGCCGACGGCCGGGGCGGCGAATCCCGGGGCGGTGTCGGCGGTGTCGGCGGGTTCGGCGGCATGGACGCCGGCGGTGAACTCACCGCATCCCAGCGAACGTTGCTGCGCTACACCACCGCCCACCAAGGCTCGGCCGAGTACGTCTTCGCGACCACGGGGTGGAACTCCGCCTCCCCGTACATCCTCGCCACCGGCGCCCGCGTCCTGCCGCTCGGCGGGTTCAGCGGCCGGGTGCCCTTCCCGACCGAGGCGCGGTTCCGACAACTCGTGGCTTCCGGCAAGCTGCACTACGTCCTGGTGGGCGGCGGTCGTGGCATGGGCGCCTTCTTCGGCGGCGGAGGCGGAACGTCAGCGAGCACGGCCACGACGCAGATCACCAACTTGGTCCAGTCGACCTGCACCCGCGTCCCTGCCTCCGCCTATGGCGGCACGGACGGCGGCGGTACGGACGTCGCCGACACCTCCGGCGCCACCGCCACCGCCACCGCCCTGTACCGCTGCGGCACCGGTCGGTAAGGGGCGTCGGCGCCGGGCGCGGGGCGGCGGACATCGTCACATCGCGCCGCGCGCCCGGCAGTTGGGCGGAGGGGCGGAGCGGCGGAGTCCGCGTGCTTCCCGCGCGGTTCGTGCCTCCGCCCTCCCGGCAGGCGCCCGGCGTGTGTATCGCCTAGCGTGAGAGAGAGTGGGCCCCAGCCGGAAGTCCTCCGGTGCTGCCACGGTTCCGTCCCCGGCCACGTGCTCGTAGCGGGGATCCCCCAAGTCGGTCGCGCAGGGGACGTGCTGTGTCTGCGACGCATCGTGCCGACCGGTGCCGGTCGGTGTCGGCCGAACGGCACGAGGGAATCGGCGACTTCCCGCTCCCGGATTGCACGCGATTCGCATAGCGGAGGGATGGGATCATGGCAAAGTCCCGCCTGACTCTGAAAGCCATGCTGTGCACCGCCGTCGCGTTCCTGATGGCGGCCATGTGGTCACAACCCGCGAGCGCATGGACCTGGGCCAGATCGGTCACCGTGTACAACGGTTCCGGCCTGTGTGTCCGGGGGGACGCGGGGATCGACCATCTGAGACCCGGCGTGCTCTCCGGCAACCTCGCCTATGCGACCGTCTACGCGCTGGCCGGAGGATGCGGTACCGGTATGTCCGGTCGGGGCGCGGTGCAGGCCGTCGTCTACAAGTGGAACGGTTCCGCCTGGGCGGTGTGCCGGAGCAGCGACTGGAAATACGGTCCCACGGGTCGGACGGGGGGCCAGTTCCCCGGCCCGTACGGACCGGAGCAGGTGTTCAACTGGGGCGGGGCGGCGGCATGCGGGCCGGGCTACTACGGAACGCGGGCCTCGGCATGGGTCTGGGACGGGTCCCGGTGGCGCGGGGGCGGCGTCTGGTCGGGGTACGAATACGTCTCGTCCGCCGGGCTTTCCTCCCGGCAGGGGTCCGCGCCCGGTCACGCGCCCGCTCGGAGCAGCCAGCCGTCCGCCGTCCGTCCGCCGGTGCACGCCGGGTGACAGTTCCAGCAGGTTGCACGGACAGCGACCTGAGCGGGGGCTGTGACACCCCGGGTGTCACAGCCCTCACCGGGGTGTCAGGAGGCCGGGCATCCGAACCAGTTCACCGTGTCGTTGCCGGCGGTGTAGCCGAGGCACCTGATGGTTCTGCCGTGCAGGGTCTCGGTCCGGTCGACCTTGCCGTCCAGGGTGTCCCCCTTGTAGTGCTTCTGTACGAGCGTGTCGATCTCGACGGTGTACCAGCGGTTCCTGCCGCCGGGAATGCTGCAGCTGTGGCCGGTCAGGTTGCGGCTGGGGCCGTCGCTCCACATGTCCTGTTCGGCGCGGTCGCAGTGCGCCCTGTCGGCGGCACCGGCCGTGCCGGCGCCGGGGCCGAGCAGGGCCGCCGCGCCCATGGCCACCGCCGCGGTGACGCCGAGCAGGCGCTTCGGAGCGGGGCGAGTGAGGCGTGTGGGGTGAGTGAGGTGAGTGAGGTTCATGGATTGGCACTCCTGCCAGGTGTGGTGACGGCTCGGAGTCGCCTCGTCACCTTCGTGTGATAGCCACACTTGTCCGGGATGTCCGGCCCGGCACGGCACAGTCCCCCGACCCGGTGACGGCGGTAAGCGGCAACGCCGATGCGACAGGTCGCCGACCGACGCGATCACCGTGCAACCAGGACAGGGGAACCGTGACTGAAATCACAGATAACCCCGCAAATGGGTGGAAACTCGAAGACGAAGCCGGAAACGTGAAAAGAGGCAGCCATGGCCGAGCACTCCGGGCACTCCGGCGAGCCTGCGCCTACCGCGTCCGGGCCCGAGTCCTCCACCGTCGGAGTTCACAGCATCACGGAATCCGCGCGGTACTCGCTGGCGGAGATGGGGGCCAAGCGGAGTGTCCGGACGCTGCTGTCCTTGAACCACGTCGACGGGTTCGACTGCCCCAGCTGCGCCTGGGGGGATCCCGACCCCGAGCACCGCAAGACCGCGGAGTTCTGCGAGAACGGGGTGAAGGCCGTCGCCTGGGAGGCCACCCGTAAACGTGTCGACGCCGCCTTCTTCGCCGCGCACTCCATCAGCGAGCTGCGGGAGCGGGACGGGCACTGGCTGGAGGCCCAGGGGCGGCTGGCCCAGCCGATGTATCTCGCACCCCGCTCCACCCACTACACGCCCATCGCCTGGAAGGACGCCCTCGCGCTCATCGCCGAACGGCTGCGGGGGCTCGCCGATCCGAACCGGGCCGTCTTCTACACGAGCGGCCGTACGAGCAACGAGGCCGCGTTCCTGTATCAACTGCTCGCGCGGCGGCTCGGGATGAACAACCTGCCGGACTGTTCGAACATGTGCCACGAGTCGAGCGGTGCCGCGCTCGCCGAGACGCTCGGCAACGGCAAGGGGCTCATCTCGTACGAGGACATCACCCGGCACGCCGATCTGATCATGATCGTCGGGCAGAATCCCGGCACCTGCCATCCCCGGATGCTCAGCGCGCTGGAGGAGGCCAAGGAGCGGGGGGCACGGATCATCGCCGCGAATCCGCTGCCGGAGGCCGCGTTCGGGCGGTTCCACAACCCGCAGACCGTGAAGGGGCTGGTCGGACGGGGTACCCGGCTCGCCGACCGGTATCTTCCGGTACGCGTCAACGGCGACCTGGCCCTGTTCGCGGGGCTCAACCGGGTGCTCGTCGAGCGGGAGGACGCCCGGCCCGGGACCGTGCTCGACCGCGACTTCATCGAGCGGTACTGCGACGGGTTCGAGGAGGCCGCGGCCGGGTGGCGTGCGCTGGACTGGTCGCTCGTCGAGACGCTCAGCGGGTTGTCCCGGCGGCGGATCGAGAAGTGCGCGGACGACGTCGTGGCCGCCGACCGGATCATCGTCTGCTGGGCGATGGGGCTCACCCAGCACCGCAACGCGGTCGCCACGATCCGGGAGATCGTCGACTTCCTGCTGCTGCGCGGGAACGTCGGACGCCCGGGGACCGGGCCGGCCCCGATCCGCGGGCACAGCAACGTCCAGGGCGACCGCACCATGGGCATCTGCGAGCGGATGCCCGACGCGTTCCTGGACAGGCTGCGCGACGAGTTCGGGTTCGAACCACCGCGCGCCCACGGCCTGGCCACCGTCGACTCGATCAAGGCCATGCGCGACGGCGGGATCGACGTCTTCATCGGCCTCGGCGGCAACTTCGCCGCGGCCACGCCCGACACGAACGTCACCGAGGCGGCGCTGGCCAACTGCGCCCTCACCGTCCACATCGCCACCAAGCTCAACCGGTCGCACCTGTGTCACGGCACGGAGGCGCTGCTCCTGCCCTGCCTCGGCCGCACGGAACGCGACCGGCAGGCCGGCGGTGAGCAGTTCGTCACCGTCGAGGACACGATGGCGATGGTGCACGCTTCGCGCGGACGGCTCGCCCCCGGGTCGCCTCACCTGCGCAGCGAGGTCGCGATCATCGCCGATCTGGGGCATGAGCTCTTCGGCGACGGGCTCGGGTGGCGAGCCATGCGTGACGACTACTCCCTGATCCGCCGTCATATCGAGCATGTCGTCCCGGGTTTCCACGCCTTCGAGGAGCGGGTACGGCAGCCGGGCGGCTTCATGCTGCCCCGGCCGCCCCGTGACTCCCGCACCTTCCCCACGGCTACCGGCAGGGCCCACTTCACCGTCAACCCGCCGACCGGGGTCGACGTCCCGCCCGGACACCTGCTGCTGACGACCGTGCGCTCGCACGACCAGTTCAACACCACGGTCTACGGTTTCGACGACCGGTACCGGGGGATCAGGGGCGGGCGGCGGGTGGTCTTCCTGAACCAGGAGGACGTACGTGAACTCGGGCTGCGGGACGGTGACTTGGTCGATCTCGTCAGCGTCCATCCGGACGGTGAGCGGCGGGCGCCCGGGTTCCGGGTGGTGCGGTATCCGACGCCGCGCGGCTGTGCGGCGGCCTATTACCCGGAGACGAACGTGCTGGCCGCGCTGGACGCGACGGCCGAGATCAGCGGGACACCGGTCACGAAGTCCATCGTCGTACGGATCGAGCCCACCGGGTGAGTGACAGGTCCGCCGCGATCGGGGGGAGGTGCATTGTTGGCTGCGGGTGCGTGGGGGCTGGTCGCGCAGTTCCCCGCGCCCCTGACGGGGCGCTCTCATGCGGGGCGTTTGCGAGGTGCCGCCTTCTTCGTCGGCGCCTTCTTCGCCGGCGTCTTCTTGGCCGCCGTGACCTCCGCCGGTTCGCCCCGTGATTCCTTCGCCGCGCGCACGCTCTTCTCCAGGGCCGCCATCAGGTCGAGGACCTTGCCGCCCGGTGCCGGGGCCGGGGACTCCGGTGGGGTCTCTCCTGCCGCCTTCGCGGCGATGACCTCCTCCAGCGCCTCCCGGTACTCGTCGTGCAGGTCCGCCAGGTCGACCTCGCCGAGGGTGTCCATCAGGGCGTCCGCCAGGTCGAGTTCCTTGTCGCGGACCGTGACCTCGACGTCGGGGGCCACGCCCTCGGGGGCGCGGACCTCGTCCGGCCAGAGCAGGCCGTGCATGGCGATGGCGTCGCCGACCACCCGGAGCATGCCGAGGCGTTCGCGGCCGCGCAGGGCGAATTTGGCGATGGCCACCTTGTTGCTGCGCTTCAGCGCCTCGCGGAGGAGGGTGTACGGCTTCGCGGCGGGCGCGCCGCTCGCGGCGAGGTAGTACGCCGCGTCCATCTGGAGCGGGTCGATCCGGTCGGCCGGGACGAAGGCGACGATCTCGATCGTGCGGGCGGTGGGGATGGGCAGGTGGGACAGGTCCTCGTCGGTGACCGGGATGATCGTGCCGTCGGCGTCCTCGTACCCCTTGCCGATCTCCGACTGCGTGACCTCGCGGTCCTCCAGCTCGCAGAACTTGCGGTAGCGGATGCGGCCGTTGTCCTCGGTGTGCACCTGGCGGAAGGAGACCGAGTGGCTCTCCGTGGCGTTCACCAGCTTGATCGGGATGCTGACGAGACCGAAGGAGATCGCGCCGTTCCAGATGGATCGCACGTGCGGTTCCCTCCGTTCCCTCTGTCCGGCGCCCGGATCGCAGGCTTCTATGTGAGATTGTCATCGTATGACGCCGATCACGGAGGTGGACGGGCGAAGGGTCGCGCTCAGCAACCTGGAGAAGGTGCTGTATCCGGCGACCGGGTTCACCAAGGGCGAGCTGCTGCACTACTACGCCACGACGGCCGAGGTCCTGCTGCCGCATCTGCGGGACCGGCCGGTGTCCTTCCTCCGCTATCCGGACGGGCCGGAGGGCCAGGTGTTCTTCACCAAGAACGTGCCGCCGGGTACGCCCGAGTGGGTCACGACGGCCGAGGTGCGCCGGGCGGAGGGGCCGGCGCGGATGGTGCTCGTGCAGGACCTCGCGAGTCTGATGTGGGCGGCGAACCTGGTCACCGAGTTCCATACGCACCAGTGGCTGGTGCGGGCGCCGGACGAGGCCGACCGGATCGTCTTCGACCTGGATCCGGGGGCGCCGGCGACGGTGGTGCAGTGCTGCGAGGTCGCGTTGTGGCTGCGGGAGCGGCTGGCGGCGGACGGGTTCGAGGCGTACGCCAAGACGTCCGGGTCGAAGGGGCTGCATCTGCTGGCGGGGGTGCGGGGGGCGTCCAGCGAGCGGGTGAGCGAGTACGCGAAGGGGCTGGCCGTGGCGGCGGAGCGGGCCATGCCGCGGCTGGTTGTGCACCGGATGACGCGGAGTCTGCGGCCGGGGAAGGTGTTCGTGGACTGGAGCCAGAACGCAGGGCGGAAGACGACGGCCACGCCGTACACGGTGCGGGCGCGGCGCGAGCCGGCGGTGTCGGCGCCGGTGACCTGGGAGGAGGTCGCGGAGTGCCGGGCGGCGGCGCAGCTGGTGTTCCGGGCGGGGGACATCGCGCCACGCGTCCAGGACCACGGGGACCTGCTGGCACCGCTGCTGGACGCGGGGAGCGCGGCGCCGCTGCCATGAGGGGCGACACCAGGCCCTCACCGCCGCCGGACACGGGGCAGGCGGGCGCCACTGCCATCAGAGGCAGCCTCCAGGACTCTCACCACTGCCGGACACGGGACAGGCGGGCGCCACTGCCGTGAGGGGGCAGTGCCCCGGGACCGGGATCGGCCCTACACCCTCCCCCATGTGTTCCGGTCCCGTGCCATCGCGTGCAGGGCCTCCACGTCCGCCGGTTTGAGGACTCCGCCCAGGCGGGACAGGGTGCTCAGGTCCCGGTCGCGGAGGATGCGGACCTCGCGGGGCGGGGTGCGCACGGTCACGTCCGCGGGGTCGGTCAGGGCCAGGACGGGGCGGACCTCGGCGGTCAGGGCGTACGACGCCCGGTCGGCGTCCGCGCGCAGGCGGCGCAGAAGGGGCTGGGGGTCGCGGCGGCCCAGGGCGACCATCGGGTCGGCGACCAGCACCTTCTGCTTGCGGGCGTAGAGGGAGTGCACGCAGAAGAGACCGCCCGGGCCGATCAGGAGGTGGTGGAGGCGGTCGCCGCCGGGCAGCGGGATGGAGTGCAGGGCGTGCCAGCCCGCGCCGTCCAGGCGGTCCAGCGCCTCGCCGACGGTCTGTTCGGCGGTCAGCGCGCGGCGGCGCGGATCGGGGCGGAGCCGGTGGGCCGGGCCGGGATCGCGGTCGAGGGCGATCAGCAGCGCCTCGCCGGGACGGTTGGGCGCCAGGTCGTCGTCGGGGTGCAGGGTCAGTCTCGCCAGTTCGGCGGGGGTGGGGACGGGCGGCGGGCCGATGGTGACCGGGCCGGTCAGGAACGGTCCCAGCACCTCCAGTACGTCGTCCTCGCGCCCCTCGCTGAGCAGGTTGACCCGGCCCGCCTCACGGTCGTACCAGGCGATGTTCCTTCCGTCCGTGAGACAGACGTACAGCCGCTCCTGGCCGTGGCGCCAGGTCGGCACGACGCGCAGTCCGCTCATTGCGTCATCACCCCTCGACCATGGGAACAGGCGGGGTGCTCCAGGGGCAAGAACCCCGCTACCTTTGACAGGGGTTGGCGCGCGCAGCGGGGAGGCGCCGGTGCGGATCCGTGGGGAGCAGTACGACGTGCCGCCGCCGGACAGCGCGTGGAGCGAGGTGCTGCCCGGGCTGTGGATGGGCGGCCATGAGTTCCGGGCGCGTTCGGGGCGGCTGGAGGCCGCCGTGGTGCGGGACGAGTTCGATCTCGTACAGAGTCTGCTGCGGCTGCCCGGGCACGGGCCCGACCAGGGTGTCGAGCATCACGTGTGGCCGATTCCCGACGGCCCGCTGGACGGTACCCAGCTGGCCGGGGTGATGCGGCTGGCCAGGGCGGCGAGCGAGGCCCTGGACGCGGGGCGGTCGGTGCTGGTGCGCTGCTACAGCGGATACAACCGGTCGGGGCTGGTGGTCGCGCAGACGCTCGTCCACCAGGGGCGTACGGCCGAGGAGGCGATCCGGCTGGTACGGGCCCGGCGCTCGCCCTGGGCGCTGCACAACGAGCTGTTCGTCGCCTATCTGCGGGCCGGTCTGTCCACCGCCCGGCTGCTCGAGGACCTCGCCGAGTAGCCTCTCTCTCCTGAGCCCCGCAGACCCCCGAGCCAGGAGCAGCGTGCCAGCCCGTCGCCCCCTTCGCAGCGCCCTCGTCGCAGGCGCCGCCGCCCTGCTGGCGGTGGCGGTGGCGGGCTGTGGCGACTCCGGCGGGCTGCGCGGGGCGGGGGCGACCCCGACGGCGGTCAGCCCCGCGAAGCTCTGGCCCGACCTGCGGCCGGCGTCCAGACCGGCCTGGCCCTACGACGAGGGCAGCAGGCAGGCCGTCAAGGGGATCACGGTTCCGGGCGACGACATCCGGAAGGTGGATCCGGTGGCCGTCGTACGGGCGGAGATCGCCTCGGACACGGCGGACTACGGGTCCAAGGGGACGTACCACGAGACGTCGACCCGGATGGCGCAGTGCGGGGCGGGCGGCGGCGGGGCCGGCTGTCCGCTGCTCAAGCCGTACTACCGGGATCTGACCGGGGACGGGCGGGACGAGCTGACGCTCGGCTTCCGGCTGTATCCGACGAACCAGACCGCGCTGCGCGTGTACACCGTCGAGAAGCACAGGCTGGTGCAGGTGCTGGACGACGACGACGCGATCATCGGGGTCGAGCTGGCCGGGCGGACCGTGATCGTGCGGTCACCGGCCGGGATCACCGGGTACGAGTACCGGACGACCTGGGCGTGGGATCCGCAGCAGAAGGCGATGGTGTTCACGCGGGACGAGTTCCTGCGCACCGGCAGGGCCCGCCACTCCCGTACGCCGGCACCGACAGCGAGCGCGCGATGAGGCTCCCCCGCTGGGCCGGGACGCTCGCGGCGAAGTCGGCCGCGTTCATCACGGTGATGTGCTGTGCGCTGGCCGCGCTGCTCGGCGTCCTGGTGCATGTGTCGGTCACCGACCAGACCGTCGCGCAGGCCCGTGACCAGGCGCTGTCCCGGCTCGCGGACGCGACGGCCGACTTCCAGGCGGGGGACGCGCTCGGGCGGGACGCCGGCGTCGACCCGTACGGCCTGCCGCCGCGGCTGCGGACGCTGGCGCTGGCCGGGGACCGCGGCACGATGGTGTCCGACGCCGACGGCCGCCCCACGATGTGGGCGGCGGGCCCGGCCGACCGTGACCGGGTGCTCGCGGTGGCCGTCGACTACTCCCAGCAGGCCCACACCATCGCCGCGCTCGACCACTCCATCCTCTGGTCGTCGGCGCTGGCGATCGGGGCGACGCTGCTGGTCGGCGCGTTCGCGGTGACCAGTGTGACCCGGCGGCTGCAGGGCACCGCGCAGGTGGCCCGGCGGATCAGCGCCGGGGACCTGGACGCACGGGTCGACGACCCCCGTACGAAGGATCCGTCCCGGCCGCAGGACGAGGTGGCCGCGGTCGCCGCCGCGCTGGACGGCATGGCCGCGTCGCTGCAGGGCAAACTGCTGAGCGAGCAGCGGTTCACGGCGGACGTGGCGCACGAGCTGCGGACGCCGCTGACCGGACTGCACGCGGCGGCGGAACTCCTGCCTCCGGGGCGGCCGACGGAACTGGTGCGGGACCGGGTGGCCGCGTTGCGCACGCTCACCGAGGACCTGCTGGAGATCTCCCGGCTGGACACGGGCCGGGAGCGGCTGGAGACCGACGCGGAGGCGCTGGGCGCGCTGGCCGAACGGGTGGTGCGGGCGTCCGGGACGGAGACCGAGGTGAAGGTCGTCCGGGACGTGTGGGTCGAGACGGACCGGCGGCGGCTGGAACGGGTGCTGGGGAACCTCGTCGCCAACGCGCATCGGCACGGGCGGGGTCCGGTGGTGCTGACGGTGGAGGGCAAGGAGGTCACCGTGCGGGATCACGGGGGTGGTTTTCCCGAGTACCTGGTGGCACACGGTCCGCAGCGGTTCCGGACGGAGGGCGGGACCAAGGGGCACGGGCTGGGGCTGACGATCGCGGTGGGGCAGGCGGAGGTACTGGGGGCGCGGTTGAGCTTCGCGAACGCGGTTGACGGCGGGGCCGTGGCGACGTTGACGCTCCCCTAGGGGGGCGCCGGTTCGCTGTGCGGCTGCGGGTGCGTGGGGGTTGTTCGCGCCCACGCGGCGGAGCCGCATATCGGTACGGCCCCGCGCCCCTGAAAGCAACTCAGCTGGTCCGACTCAAGGGGCACGGACCCCACCGCGCAACCACCCCTCCCCTCCCTCCCCCTTCGGCCCAAGCCAGAGCGCGCCCCCTCTGCCCTCCTCCTAACGTGGCGAATAGTCAGGCTCCCCCGCATCGCACCGCCCCGCCCGGAGGCACCCATGTCCCCCCGCCGCCGCCCCCTCCCCCGCGCCTTCGCCATAGCCGCCGCCACCGCCGTCCTCGTCACCCTCTGCGCCACCGTCCCCGCCCACGCCGCCGCCCGCGCCGGCGACGGCGGGGACGGTGACGACCCGGCGTACGGCCGGTTCGACGACCCCGTCACACTCCCCGGCACCGGCAACACCGGCGACCCCGACAACAACGACCTCGGCCGTTACCGGGGCATCGTCACCGCGCCGGACGGCATCTGGCTGCTCGACCAGCCGGAGCGGGGCAGCCGGCGGATCCGGTTCGTCGACAGGGGCGCCGAGGTGTCCATCCTCTGCAGGGCCGTCGGCGACCCGGTGGACGGCGACCGCGTCTGGTACGTGATCACGGACGGCACCTGGGCCTGGGGCCCCGCCCGCTCCATCGACACCGGCGGCCGTACGCCACGCTGGTGTTGACCCGCACAGCACGCAACTCACACTATTTGGGTAAGTTCCGGACATGACCAAGGCCGGAACCACCCTGGCGGCGAAGGAGACCCCCACCTCCGCCGTACGCCTCCCCCGGCGCCGTGGCATCGAACTCGCCCTGATCGTGCTGGCCGTCCTGCTCTGCGTGTACGGCTACTGCGCGGTCGGCCTGGCAAGGACCGGTACCGTCCCGCCCGGCGCCGCCGGTTACGGCGCCGGGCTCGGCGTTCTCGCGCTCGTCGCCCATCTCGCCGTACGCCTGCGCGCGCCGTACGCCGATCCGCTGCCGCTGCCGATCGGCGTGCTGCTCAACGGACTCGGCCTGGTCCTGATCTACCGGCTGGACCTGGCGACCCCCGGCGACCGCGCGGCCCCCGCCCAACTCGTCTGGTCCACACTGGGTGTCGGCCTCTTCATCCTGGTCGTGCTGATGCTGCGCGACCACCGCATCCTGCAGCGCTACGCCTACGTCTGCGTCGCCGCCGCGCTCGTCCTGCTCCTCCTGCCGATCCTCTTCCCGGCCGTCAACGGCGCGCGGATCTGGATCCGGATCGCCGGATTCTCCATCCAGCCAAGCGAGTTCGCGAAGGTGCTGCTCGCGGTGTTCTTCGCCGCGTATCTCGCGGCGAACCGCAACGCGCTCGCGTACGCGGGCCGCCGGGTGTGGTTCATGCAGTTCCCGACGGGCCGGGTGCTCGGCCCGATCGTCACCATCTGGCTGGTGAGCGTGGGGGTGCTGATCCTGGAACGCGATCTGGGCACGTCCCTGCTCTTCTTCGGCCTCTTCGTCGTCATGCTGTACGTCGCCACCGGGCGCACCGGCTGGATCGCCGTCGGCCTGGTGCTCGCCGTGTTCGGGGCCGTTGCCGTCGGCCACCTCGAACCCCATGTGCACGGCCGTATCGAGGACTGGCTGCATCCGTTCGCCTCGATCGACGCGGGCCAGGGTCCCAACCAACTCGCCCAGTCCCTCTTCGCGTTCGCGGCCGGCGGCATCCTCGGGGCCGGGCTCGGCCTCGGCCACTCCGTCCTCATCGGCTTCGCGGCGAAGTCGGACTTCATCCTGGCCACGGCGGGCGAGGAACTGGGCCTCGCCGGACTCTCCGCGATCTTCATCCTCTACGGCCTCCTCGTCGAGCGCGGCTACCGGGCCGGCCTCGCCCTGCGCGATCCCTTCGGCCGGCTGCTCGCCGTCGGGCTCGCCTCGATCGTCGCCCTCCAGGTGTTCGTGATCGCGGGCGGGGTGACCGGGCTGATCCCGCTGACCGGCATGGCGATGCCGTTCCTCGCCCAGGGCGGCTCCTCGGTCGTCACCAACTGGGCGATCGTGGCCCTGCTGATCCGGGTGAGCGACTCGGCCCGCAGCCAGTACGACGGACGGGTGGCCCCATGAGCCGACGCCAGGGCACCGCGGCGTACATCCGGCGGGCCCGCGCCTTCTGCGCCCTGCTGCTGTTCGCCCTCCTCGTCAACGCGGCCCGCGTCCAGGTGGTGCGGGCCCACGCGTACGACGACAACCCCGCCAACCGCCGTGCCTCCATCGCCCGTTACAGCATCCCCCGCGGTGACATCCTGGTCGGCGGGGTGCCGGTCACCGGCTCCCGGGACAGCGGGGAGCAGCTGCGCTACGAACGCACGTATCCGCAGGGGCCGTTGTACGCCCCGGTGACCGGCTTCGCCTCGCAGTTGTACGGCACGACGTTCCTGGAGCACGCGGAGGACGCCCTGCTCTCCGGCACCGATCCGATGCTGGCGCCGTTCCCGCTGTGGAACGACGCCACCCGGGCACGGAATCCCGGCGGGGACGTGGTCACGACACTGGACCGGGAGGCCCAGGAAGCCGCCTACCGGGGCCTCGGCGGGCGCAAGGGCGCGGTCGCCGCGATCGAACCGGAGACCGGCCGGATCCTCGCCCTGGTCTCCACCCCGTCGTACGACCCCGCCGAACTGTCCGGCAACGGCGCGGCGGCGACCTCGGCCTGGGCGCGGCTCAACGAGGACCCGGAGAAGCCGATGCTCAACCGGGCGGTACGGCAGACGTATCCGCCGGGCTCGACCTTCAAGGTGGTCACCGCGGCGGCCGCGCTGGACGCGGGGGTGGTCACCGACCTGGACGCGCCGACCGACTCCCCCGACCCCTACGGGCTGCCGGGCACCAGGACCCGGCTGACGAACGAGGGGGACGGCTGCGGGGACGCCTCGCTACGGGCGGCCTTCGAGTGGTCCTGCAACACGGTCTTCGCGAAGCTGGGCGTGGACGTGGGGGTGGCGGACATGACGTCGACGGCCCAGGCCTTCGGCTTCAACGACACACACCAGCGGATCCCGTTCGCCACCGCGCCGAGCACCTTCGACACGCGCGTGGACAAGGCGCAGCTGGCGCTGTCCTCGATCGGGCAGTACAACACCCGCGCCACCCCGCTGCAGATGGCGATGGTCGCGGCGGCGGTGGCGAACGGGGGGATGGCCCGGCCGCCGTATCTCGTGGACCGGACCGTGCGGCCGACCGGCGAGACGGTCGCCACGGGCGGTGCGGGGACGGTGCGGCAGGTGATGAGCCCCTCGACCGCCGTCCGGATGAAGGAGCTCATGGTCGACGTGGTCCGGGAGGGCACCGGCACCAACGCGGCGATCCGCGGTGCCACGGTCGGCGGCAAGACCGGCACCGCGCAGCACGGCATCGGCAACGCCGGGGTGCCGTACGCCTGGTTCGTGTCCTGGGCGCAGGCGGACTCCGACATGGAGCCGAAGGTCGCGGTGGCGGTGGTGGTCGAGGACGCGGCGGCCGAGCGGTCCGACATCAGCGGGGGCGGGGACGCGGCGCCGATCGCCAGGGCGGTGATGCGGGCGGTGCTCGGGCTCTGAAGCTCCGGGGCGCGGTCGCCCCAAGTCGTGCGCGGGGGATTGACTGGCTTGCTGACAAGCAGTCTCATAAGGCTTGGAGGATGTGACCCCTGGTAACTGAGGTGGGAGAACCATGACGACCCTGACGGAAGCGGACGCGGTCGACGGACTGCGGGACGCGCTCGGCCTGCTCAAGGACCGCGAGCAGGTGGCCGAACGGCTGCTCGTCTCCTCCGCGAAGCACTCGTTCGACCCGGACAAGGAGCTGGACTGGGACGCGCCCTTCGAGGAGGGCAAGTGGTTCTGGCCGCCGGAGCTGGTGTCGCTGTACGGCACGCCGCTGTGGAAGCGGATGGGCGAGGAGCAGCGGATCCTGCTGTCACAGCACGAGGCCGCGGCGCTGGCCTCGCTGGGCATCTGGTTCGAGCTGATCCTGATGCAGTTGCTGGTGCGGCACATCTACGACAAGGCGGCGACGTCCGCGCATGTGCGCTACGCGCTGACCGAGATCGAGGACGAGTGCCGGCACTCGAAGATGTTCGCGCGGCTGATCGCACGCGGGGACGCGCCCTGGTATCCGGTGGGCCGGGCCCACCAGAACCTGGGGCGCCTGTTCAAGACGATCTCGACCACGCCCGGGTCGTTCACGGCCACGCTGCTGGGCGAGGAGGTCCTGGACTGGATGCAGCGGCTGACGTTCCCGGACGAGCGGGTCCAGCCGCTGATCCGGGGGGTCACGCGGATCCATGTGGTGGAGGAGGCCCGGCATGTGCGGTACGCCCGCGAGGAGCTGCGCCGTCAGATGGTGACGGCGCCGCGGTGGTCGCAGGAGTTCACACGGGTCACCTCCGGGGAGTTCGCGCGGGTGTTCTCGGTGGCGTTCGTCAATCCGGAGGTCTACTCGAACGTGGGGCTGGACCAGCGGGAGGCGGTGGCTCAGGTGCGGGCGAGTGGGCACCGGCGGGAGGTCATGCAGGGCGGGGCGAAGAGGCTGACGGACTTCCTGGACGACATAGGGGTTCTTCGGGGGGTCGGGCGGCGGTTGTGGAAGAGCTCGGGGTTGTTGGCTTGAGTTCACAGTGCCGGTGAGTGGTGGTTGATCGCGCAGTTCCCCGCGCCCCTAGGTAGGAGTCGGAACCGTCGGCTGTGACGCACCGAAGCCTTCGTCCGGGCCCTCCGTCGCCCCTTCCGGCACCGTCGGGGGCGTGTAGTGGGCCAGCGGCCGGGCCTTCGGGTCCGGGCGTACCGCGCCCAGGATGGGGTTCGCCGCGATCGGGGAGACCTTGACCTTGGCGCCGGGGCGGGGGGCCTGGACCACCCGGCCGTTGCCCAGGTAGAGGGCGACGTGCGTGGCCTCGGGGAAGTAGACGACCAGGTCGCCGGGGCGCAGTTCGTTCAGGGGGACGTGCGGGAGGTGCGCCCACTGCTCCTGGCTGGTCCTCGGGATCGGGGTGCCGGCATGGTCCCAGGCCTGCGAGGTCAGGCCCGAGCAGTCGTACGCCTTCGGGCCCGCCGCGCCCCACTCGTACGGCTTCCCCAGTTGCCGCACCGCGTAGCGCACCGCACGGTCGCCCTCCTGGGAGGGGGGTGGGGTGGTGGCGCTCAGGGCGCCGGACACCGTGAGTTTCCGCTGGGCGTCCGCCGTCTCGGTCCGCTCCAGGGCGGCCAGGGCGGTGAGCTGGTCGGGGGTGAGGGAGGCCAGCATCCGCTCCACGTCCAAGAGCCGGTCCCGGACCTCGTCGCGCTGCTTCTTCTGGCCTTCGGCGAGGAGGAGCCGGGTGTCGAGCGCCTTGCGGGCCTTGCGGGCCAGGTCGGCCTGCTTCTTCTCGCCGTCCGCCAGGCGCCCCACCGTCTTGGCCCGTTCGCGCGCCAGCTCGCCGATGACATGGCCCTCGTCGAGCGCGTGCTGCGGATCGCGGGCGAGGAGCAGCCGGACGTACGGGGAGATCCCGGTGGAGCTCTGGTACTGCTGCCGGGCCAGCCGGCCCGCCTCGTCCTTGCTGCTGTGCAGGGAGCGCCGGGCCCCGGCCAGCTCGCCGTCCAGCCGGATCACCTCGGCGCGCTGCCGGTTCAGCCGTTCCTCGGCCGCGTTGTAGGTCTCGGTGGCCTGCTCGGCCTGCCGGTACAGCTGCTGAAGGTCCGTCAGCAGCTCGGCGACCGGCGGCTGCGCGTCGGGCACGGCGAGTGCGGGCACGGGCGCGAGGACGGCCTGCGCCGCCACCGCGGCCGTACAGGCCAGGCGCACCAGCCTTTCTGACATGTGATCACCTCCGGTGCGGGACGGTCTCTCCGCCCAGCACCGTGGTAATCACACGTGATAATCGGACATGTCTGCTCGGTTCGCGCGGCGTGTGTGCGCCGCTCGGCGCACAACTGTCACCCGTCGGTGTCGTCCGGCTTCGACCACGGCCACTTCGGCCTGCCGCCGCCGCTGCCCCTGCCCGTGGGGTCGTACTCGTACTTCCAGCCCTGGGTCAGGCCCAGGCGCCTGCTGTGCCCGCGGGGCACCCGGCGGTAGACCAGGACCGTGGGCCTGCCGCCGGCCGGGTCCGGAACGGGGATGCGGTAGGTCTTCGGGGGGTGGCCGGTCATGCCGAGCAGCACGGGGAGGACGCGGCCGTCCATGGGGCCGCCCTCGAAGGGGGTGTCCTGACTCTTCACGGCACCAGTGTCAGCCTTCCGCCGCGAGGGCGTCGACGAGGGCGGCCGTCTGCGGGTCGCGGCGCGCGGTCACGCTGAGTACGGCGGCGAACTGGTCCACCAGCCAGTCCCGCAGTTCCTCGACGGGCGGCTGTTTGTCCTCGTCGAGCCAGATGAGGGAGGCCGCCTCGACCGCGGTGATCCACATCCGGACGGTCATCCGCAGCCGGGGTCCGGGGTCGGCGACCTCCAGGTGGCTGAGGATGTGCTGCGCGGCGGCCCGTCGTACGCCGTCCACGATCGCCGTCGTCCGTGAGGTCTCCACCACGCTGCCGCCCTGGAGCAGGGCGCTGAAGCCGGCGTCGTGCTGGTCGACGAAGGCGAGGTAGCGGTCCAGGGCCCGGGAGAGTCGGGGCAGCAGCGGGCCCTCGCGGGGCTCGTCGAAGCAGTGCTCCAGCTCCTCGGCGGCCGACCGGAGCGCGGCCTCGTAGAGCTGCTGCTTGCCGCCCGGGAAGTACCGGTACACCAGGGGACGGGAGACCCCGGCCGCCTCCGCCACGTCGTCGAGGGAGACGTCCTCGGGCACGCGGTGCGCGAAGAGGGAGAGGGCCGCGTCGAGCAGCTGGCTGCGCCGCTCCTCGACGGACAGCCTGCGGTAGGCGGGGGTGGCGGCCTGCGGGGTCATGGGTGCAGGGTATGCGGTCCGCTGGGGGCGCCGCGATGTGCCGTCGGTCGACTGCTGCGCCGTCGTGGCTGATCGCGCAGTTCCCCGCGCCCCTGAAAGAAGGGGCGCGGGGAACTGCGCGAGCAACCCCCACTCACCCGCGGCCGAAAACCGGCCGGATCAGGCAGCCCCGGCCACCGACGCCAGATAGGCGCCCGTCTTCTCCGGCTCATAGAAGAAGTTCTCGAAGTCGGCCGGGTCGTTGAAGGCGTTGGCGAAACGGTCCGCCACCGGCTGGAGCTGGCCCGCCGCGCCGATCAGGTTGAGGATGTGCTCCGGCGGGGGCGCCAGCATCGCGTTCGTCCACTTGGTGACGTGCTGGGCCGTGTTCCAGTAGCGGTCGAACGTCTCCTGCATCCAGGTCTCGTCGAACTCCTTCTCCCCGCGTTCGAGGATGGAGTCGAGATACGCGGCGGCGCACTTCGAGGCCGAGTTGGAGCCCTGGCCGGTGATCGGGTCGTTGGCGACGACGACGTCCGCGACGCCCAGCACCAGGCCGCCGCCGGGGAGGCGGCCGATCGGGTTGCGGACCGTGGGGGCGTAGCGGCCGGCCAGGGTCGCGCCCGCGTCGGTCAGCTCGACCTCGGCGGTCCGCGCGTGCTCCCAGGGCGTGAACCGCTCCATGAGTTCCAGGGTCAGGGAGAGGTGCTCCGCCGGGTCCTTGACGCCGTTGAAGACGTCCAGCGGGCCGCCGGGTATGCCCTCCCAGAAGAGGATGTCGGCCGGGCCGGAGGTGGTCAGGGTCGGCATGACGAAGAGCTCGCCGACGCCGGGGACCAGGTTGCAGCGGACCGCGTAGTAGTCCGGGTGCTCGGGGCGGGGGCCCAGCCCGTGGACGTACGCCACGGCGAGGGCGCGCTGCGGCTCCGCGTAGGGGGACCTGGACGCGTCCCGGCCGAACATCTGGACCAGCTCGCCCTTGCCGGCCGAGACCAGCACCAGGTCGTAGGTGCGGGCGAAGTAGTCGAGGTCGCCGACCGCCGCGCCGTGGATGACCAGCTGGCCGCCGCGCTGTGCGAAGGTCTCCATCCAGCCGGCCATCTTCACCCGCTGGTCCACCGACTGCGCGTACCCGTCGAGCCTGCCCACCCAGTCGATCGCACGGGCCGCGGGGCCCTCGGCCCAGGAGCCGGGGGCGGCGACCGAGACGCCGAGTCCTTCGATCTTCGGGGCCTGGGACTCCCAGAAGTTCAGCTGGAGATCGCGCTCGTGCTGCAGCGCCGTGTGGAACATGCACTGCGTCGACATGACCCGGCCGGAGCGGATCTCGTCCGCGGTCCGGTTCGACATCAGGGTGACCTCGTAGCCGTGCGACTGGAGGCCGAGGGCGAGCTGGAGACCGGACTGGCCGGCCCCCACGACGAGTATCTTCCGCATACGGGCGCTGTTCTCCTACTCGGGGGTTTCGTCCAGGGCGTGGGCGACGAGGGACAGGAGGCTCTCGATGACCGAGATCCTGCGCCGCGCATCCATGATCATTACAGGGATGCGCGCGGGGATCGTCAACGCTTCTCGCACGTCCTCCGGCTCGAAGCGCTCGCTGCCGTCGAAGTGGTTGACCGCGACGACGTACGGCAGCCCGCAGCTCTCGAAGTAGTCCAGCGCGGGGAAGCAGTCCTTCAGGCGCCGGGTGTCGGCGAGCACGACGGCCCCGATCGCGCCGCGCACCAGGTCGTCCCACATGAACCAGAACCGCTGCTGGCCCGGCGTGCCGAACAGGTAGAGCACCAGGTCGTCGTCGAGCGTGATGCGGCCGAAGTCCATGGCCACGGTGGTGGTCGTCTTGTCGGGCGTGGCGGTGAGGTCGTCGGTCTCCTCGCTCGCCTCGGTCATCAGCGCCTCGGTCTGCAGCGGCGTGATCTCCGAAGCGGCGGTGACCAGTGTGGTCTTGCCGACGCCGAAACCGCCCGCCACGACTATCTTCGTCGCGATGGGGGCCCGGTTGCGGTCCGTCTGCCAGGACCGCAGCTGCTCCTGCTCCTCGTCGGCAGCGAGGAGCGGGGCGACGCCGGTGGCGTCAGAGACGGCGTAGTCCACTCAGCACCCTTTCCAGCAGAGCGCGGTCCGGGCGGCCGACGCCGTGCCCGGTACCGGTTCCGTACACACGGATCTTTCCCTGGTCCGCGAGGTCGCTGAGCAGGACCCGGACCACGCCGAGCGGCATCTTCAGCAGCGCGGCGATCTCGGCCACCGTGCGCATACGGCGGCAGAGTTCGACGATGGCCCGCATCTCCGGCATCACCCGGGTGTTGAGGGAACCATTCGTCAGTTCCTTGCGCTCCTCGGGGGCTTCGAGCGCCGCGACGAACGTCTCCACGAGGAGGACGTGGCCGAAGCGGGTACGGCCGCCGGTGAGCGAGTAGGGGCGGACACGGGCGGGCTTGCGGTCGCCGCCGCGGACCGGGAGGTTCTGCCTGCGGTTCTTCGGCGCGCTGCTCATCGGCCGCTCCTCGTCGCGTCTTCCTCCAGGGATTTTCGTAGCTCGCTGCGGAGTTCGGGCGTCAGGACGTGCCCGGCGCGGCCGACGAAGAGGGCCATGTGATAGGCCACCACGCTCATGTCGCACTCCGCGCTGCCGTGCACCCCGAGCAGCGACCCGTCGCTGATCGACATCACGAAGAGGCTGCCCTCGTCCATCGCGACCATCGTGTGCTTGACCGGGCCGAACTCCATCAGCTTGGCGGCGCCGACGGTGAGGCTGCCGATGCCGGAGACGATGGTGGCGAGGTCGGCGGAGGAGCCGCGCGGGCCCTTGCGCTTCTCGCTCCTGGCCTCGCGGGCCGCCTCGATGGGGGTCCCCCCGCGCGAGCTCGTTCGAGCGTGGGGGAGGCCGGGGTCCGAGGAGAGCAGGAGCAGGCCGTCGGAGGAGACCACGGCCACCGACTGGATACCGGGCACCTCCTCGACGAGGTTGCTCAGCAGCCAGTGCAGGTTACGGGCCTCACTGCTCAGTCCGAAGGTACTGGGCGCGGTCAACTGCTTGCCTCCTCGACTGTGCCCCCCGTGAATTCTTCGGATACGGCTGTACCGGATCCGGCCGGTGCGATGCTGGGCACCTGGTTCTGGCCGGTCTGTTCGGCGATCTCCGCCGCCACGTCACGTCGGCCGGCGTCGGCGCCGCTGCGGAAGCCGCCGAGCCGGCGGCGCAGGGCCTCGGCGTCGACACCTCCGGTGCGCTGGCGGGGCGGCGGGGCGGGGGCGGTGATCTTGGGGGTGCGCTTGGGGAGGCCCTTGCTGGTGACCGGGTCCTCGGTGTCGCCGTCGGCGGTGTCGTCCCCATCAACGGCGTCGGCTGCCGTGGGCAGCGGGCGCGCGTGGTGCTCGACGTCCCCGGGCTGCGGGCGGGTGCGGATCTCGGCGTCGGCGGGGTGCGCGCCGACGGGGTGCGTCCGCTCCTCGGCGGCCACGGCCCGCGCCGGCTCCCCGGCCGGCTCCAGCGGGACCAGCAGCTCCATCGTCGTCTCTGCGAAGGTCTCCGCCGGTGCCTTCGGCCGTGCCGCCGGCTCCGGTTCCGCCGCCTTCGGCGGGGCCGCCTGTTCGTGGGCGGGCCGTTCCTCGGCCTCCCGTACGGCCTTCTCCGCGAGCGTCACCAGCGGGTCGCCGGACGTCGAACGGCCGTACAGGACGTTGGAGTTGACCTCCGCGTCCGCGCCGGGGAGGGAGACGGCCTGGGCGCCGCCGGGGGCCGTCGCGGCCGGCGGGACCGCTGCCGCGGGGGCCGCGGCCAGCAGGCTCTGCGGGAGGACGACGACCGCCGCCACCCCGCCCTGCTTCTGCTCGCGCAGCTGGACCCGGACACCGTGCCGGTGGGCCAGGCGGGCCACGACGTAGAGACCGAGGCCGAGGCCTTCCTCGCCCTCCTGGTCGTACGGCGACTCGGGGTCGAAGTCGGCGAGGCGGCCGTTGAGACGGACCAGCCGGTCGGCGGTCATGCCGATGCCCTCGTCCTGGACGGAGAGCATGACCTCGCCGCTCTCCAGCAGCCAGCCGGAGATCTCGACGGGCATGTCGGGCGGGGAGGACGCGGTGGCGTTCTCCATGAGCTCGGCGAGGAGGTGGCTGAGGTCGTCGGCGGCGAAACCGGCCACGTGCGCGTGCGGGGGCAGGGCCGCGATCCGGACCCGCTCGTAGCGCTCGATCTCGCTGACGGCCGCACGGACGACGTCGACCAGCGGGATCGGGCCGGCGTGCTGCTGGACGTGCTCGGTGCCGGCCAGGACGAGGAGGTTCTCGCTGTGCCGGCGCATGACCGTGGCGAAGTGGTCGAGCTTGAAGAGGGTCGACAGGCGGTCGGGGTCCTGCTCGCGCTCCTCCAGGGTCTCGATGACGGCGAGCTGGCGTTCCACCAGGCCCAGCGTGCGCAGCGCCAGGTTGACGAAGGTGCCGCCGATGCTGGTGCGCAGCCGCTCCAGCTGGTCGGCGGAGTCGGTGAGTTCGGCGCGCAGTTCCTCGCGGGCGTCGGCCATCATCTGGCGCTGGCCGACCAGGTGCTTGCGGTCGGTCTCCAGGGTGGCGATGCGGTCGTAGAGCTCGGCGGCGTGCGCGTGCAGGGCGTTGACCGAGCGGACGACCTGCGCGAACTCGTCGTTGCGCCCGGTGAAGGTGACCGGCTCCTGCGTCCGCGGATCCTCGGCCTCGGCGAGGCGCGCCGAGCCCCGGCGGAGCACGGACAGCGGGCGGGTCAGGCTGCGGGCCATGGCCGTGGCGATGCCGACCGCGACCAGCATCAGGGCGCCGAGCACCGCGACGCGGATCTCCAGCGCGGTGACGTCGTCGTCGCGGAGCTTCGCGAGGTCCTTGGTGCGGTGGTCGTAGAGCGCGGACTCCACGCCCCGCATCAGCTCGACCCGGGCCGACAGGGCCGCGTCCAGCTTCTTGACGCCGGTGCCCAGCTCGTCGTCGGAGAGGGTGGGCTGGTCGGTGAGCGAGGCCAGGTACTTGTCGGCGTCGTTGACGTCGCTGCCGGTGACCGTGGAGTCGTACGACTCGACGGCCGCTTTGGGCGCGCTCTCGTGGAAGTCGGCGAGGGCCGCGTCCGCGCGCAGCCGGGCCTGCTGGGCGGCGGTGGTGAGCGCGTCGCGCTGCTTCTGGTCGGCTTTGGAGACAGTGGTGGTGGTGACCGGCAGTCCGGTGATCGGGCTGATCGTGGTCTGGGTGGTGCTGGGGATGTTCAGCGCGGCCAGCAGCAGGCCGCGGGCGGCGGCGGACTGCTGGACCGCGGAGTCCAGTTCGGCGAGGGCGTAGGCGCCGGAGCCGGCCCTGGGGGGCATCTGCTCGGCCAGTTCCTCGGCGAGCCGGTGCAGTTCGGCGATGGTGCTCGAGTACGCCTCGTGCGTTTCGAGGGCGGTGCTCTTGCCGGTGAGCGCGGACCGGCGGACGGCCGCGATGCCGTCGAGGTCGGTGCGCAGCCAGGCGGGGGTGTCGGTGTCCGCCCGCAGGTCCTCGACCTGGCGGTCGACACGGGCGCTGCGGTCCTCGGAGGGCGCCCCGGACTTGGGGCGGCCCGCCGCGATGTAGGACGTGACCTCGTCGCGCTCGTCGGCGAGCGAGTTGGCCAGCGCCAGCGCGTCCTGGGTGCGGCCCGCGAGGGTCACCAGGTCCTGTGAGTCGCTCAGCTGCCCGGAGGCGGTGAGCAGGGCCGGCGCTCCCGCTCCGGCGATCGCGGCGGCCACCACGGCCACGGCGACGATCAGCCGGGTCCGGACGTGCTTGCGACGGCCGGTGCCGACGGGGGTGGCGGCGCCCGTTTCGGGGGCCGTCTTCTTGCCTGTGCGCCGAGGCCGCGTCTTCTGCACCGGTGCTCGCATTCCTGAACTCGTCTACCCAAGGAGCCGGGTGGCACCCCGTCATAATCCCGGCATTTCGGTGCCCAGTGGTGCACGCACCCGATACGTGCACCGATATGTCGGTCCCCGACCCTCCCAGCGCCGGTGGGCGGTGGTCCCGCATCGCCTGACCCGCCACCCGAAGGAGTGAACATCGGAGGAGAGTTGCCGGGCAAGTTCCGGCGGACCATGCGGGGGCCTTTTCCGGCGGGCCGGTTGGACGCGGACGGCAGGCTTTGACAGGATTCGCCGCCACGCCTCCCCGGAGTGCTCCATTCCACCCCAAAACAGGCAGCTGACCTGCGAGACCGCGTGAATTCCCAGGCGGTTGCCAGCCTTTGGCGAAGATCGTGGAGAGGTCGTGCAGACTGGCCGAATGCGTACTGAAGTCGTTTCGGAGCCCGGCACCCCCGACCGCCCCAACGAGGACTTCGCCGGTGTCGGACTTCCCGCCTCAGGGCAGGGGGGCTGCGTGATCGTCCTGGACGGGGTCACCCCGCCGCAGGGCGGCACCGGGTGTCTGCATTCCGTCCCCTGGTTCACCGCGCGACTGGGCGGCGCGCTGACCGAACTGACCGTTTCCGCACGAGATCTGACGCTGCAGGAGATCCTCGCGCGGGCGATCCGCCGCACAGCTGACGCACACTCGGGAACCTGTGACCTTTCTCACCCGCGCACGCCCCAGGCGACCGTCGTCCTGACCCGCTGGTCCGACGACACCCTGGAGTACCTCGTCCTGTCCGACTCCGCGCTGCTCCTCGAGTCCCCCGACGGCACGGTCACCGCGGTCCTGGACGACCGGCTCGACCGTGTCCCCCGTGCCCATCTGATCTCGGACGCGATCGCCGACGCCACCGTCCGCAACAAGGAGGGCGGCTTCTTCACCGCCGCCGCCGACCCCTCGGCCGCCGCCCGCGCGGTCACCGGGAGCCTGCCCCGGCACCGGGTCCGCGCCCTCGCCGCCCTCACGGACGGGGCGACCCGCTGGACGGAGAAGTTCCGCGAGGGCGACTGGGCGGCCCTCTTCGCCGTCGTACGCAAGGACGGCGCACGGGCACTGGTCGAACGGGTGCGCGAACTGGAGTCGGCCGACCGGGAGGAGCGGACGTTCCTGCGACGGAGCAAGACCCACGACGACGCGACGGTGGTGTACGCCGAGCTGTAGCGGCTACTTCTCCATGACGCCGTTCAAGTGGCTCAGGAGCCGGGCCAGTTCCGCGACCTCCTGGCGGGGCCAGTGGGCGAGCTGGCGGACGTAGCGGCCCCGGCGGGCCTCACGGACCCTGCCCACCCGGCGCCGGCCCTCCTCGGTGAGGGCGACCAGCCAGGCCCGTCCGTCGGCCGGGTCGGGCTCGCGGGCGATCAGGCCGAGCTCCTCCAGGGCGCGCAGCTGGCGGGACATGGTGGCCTTGCCGACGCCGACGTAGGCGGCCAGTTCGGTGGCACGCTGGCCGCCGCACTCGTCGAGCCTGACGAGCAGGCCGTACGCGGCGGACTCCAGGTCGGGGTGGACCTCCCGGGCCATCTCCCCCTGGCTGGCCCGGGCGCGCCGCAGCAGCACCGTCAACTCGCGTTCCAGAGCAAGGAATTCCTGGTCCGCACCGCTCGGCGTCAACCCGACGGCGGCAGGCTGTTCGTCGCCTTTTTCGTCCTCGTGCACGTCACTACCCCTGATCGGTTTCACAGTCCTGAAAGTTTGCGTCAAACCCCGTCGTCGCCGCAGCCCGCCAAGTATTTCGCAGGCTCGGACCGACGGCGGCCTCCGGTCCCGCTTCCCCCATCGCCCTCTCCGTCCGTGGTTACGCCGTGTGACTCCGTGTCGTGTCGTGCCGTGTCGCGCGGGTCATCTCTGGCATACCTGGGATCCCCCACCTCACCCCACGGAGGCACGTCATGCCCGTGCACAGACCCACCCCCGCCCCCACCGTCCTGACCGCGCTGCTCACGGCGCTGCTCACGACGCTCCCCCTCGCCCCCGCCCACGCCGCGCCCACCCCCGCCCGGGGCTCGGCCTACATGGGCATGGGCGTCCTGGCCCACGACGGCCAGAGCGGCACGCCCAAGTCCGCCGACGCGGCCCAGACCGAGGGCGTCGACGTCGCCAGCTACCAGGGCGACGTCTCCTGGTCGGGCCTGCTCGGCAGCGGGGTCAAATGGGCGTACACCAAGGCCACGGAAGGCACGTCCTACAAGAACCCGTACTTCACCCAGCAGTACAACGGCGCCTACGACGTCGGCATGATCCGCGGCGCCTACCACTTCGCGACCCCGGACACCACGAGCGGCGCGGCCCAGGCCGACTACTTCGCCGACCACGGCGGCGGCTGGTCCCGGGACGGCCGGACCCTGCCCGGTGTCCTCGACATCGAGTGGAACCCGTACGGCTCCGCGTGCTACGGCAAATCGGCGAGCGGGATGGTCAGCTGGATCACCGACTTCCTGAACCGCTACAAGGCGCGGACGGGCCGGGACGCCGTCATCTACACGGCGACCAGCTGGTGGAGCGAATGCACCGGCAACTACGGCGGTTTCGGGTCCGTCAACCCGCTGTGGGTCGCCCGCTACGCGTCGGAGGCGGGAACGCTGCCGGCCGGCTGGTCGACCTACACGATGTGGCAGTACACGTCGACCGGGCCGACGGTCGGTGACCACGACAGGTTCAACGGGGCCCTCGACCGGGTCGTCGCGCTCGCCAACGGCTGACCCCGTACGGGCGAAGGCCCGGGTCCCCTCGCGGGGATCCGGGCCTCCTGTCATCCGGCAGCGTCCTCCCCCAGTGCTTAACGCCTGGGAGGTACCCCCATCGCCGCTGCCGGAACCTCCGGCGTCGCCGCGTTCGTCGCGGGCGCGAGCGCCAGCTCCAGGACCTGGCGGACGTCGGTCACGGCGTGGACGTCGAGCTTGTCCAGCACCTCGGCCGGGACGTCGTCCAGGTCGGCCTCGTTGCGCTTCGGGATGATGACGGTCGTCACCCCCGCGCGCTGGGCGGCGAGCAGCTTCTGCTTCACCCCGCCGATGGGCAGGACACGGCCGGTCAGCGAGACCTCGCCGGTCATCGCCACGTCCGTGCGGACCAGGCGGCCGGAGAGCAGGGACGCGAGGGCCGTCGTCATCGTGACGCCGGCGCTCGGGCCGTCCTTCGGGACCGCGCCCGCCGGGAAGTGGATGTGCACGCCCCGGTCCTTCAGGTCGCCGACCGGCAGCTCCAGTTCGGCGCCGTGCGAGCGGAGGAAGGACAGGGCGATCTGCGCGCTCTCCTTCATCACGTCACCCAGCTGACCGGTGAGGGTCAGCCCCGCCGCGCCCGTCTCCGGGTCGGCCAGGGACGCCTCGACGAAGAGGACGTCGCCGCCCGCTCCGGTGACCGCGAGGCCCGTCGCCACACCCGGCACGGCCGTGCGGCGCTCGGCCGGGTCCTGGGCGGACTCGGGCACGTGGTGCGGCCGGCCGATCAGGGCACGCAGGTCCTCGTCCCGGATCGCGAACGGCAGCTCGCGCTTCCCCAGCTCGTGCTGCGCCGCGACCTTGCGCAGCAGCCGGGCGATCGACCGCTCCAGGGTGCGGACGCCCGCCTCACGGGTGTACTCGCCGGCGAGCTTGCGCAGCGCGCTCTCCTCCAGGGTCACCTCGTCCTTGTCGACGCCGGCCCGCTCCAGCTGGCGCGGGAGCAGGTGGTCACGGGCGATGACGACCTTCTCGTCCTCGGTGTAGCCGTCCAGGCGGACCAGCTCCATACGGTCGAGCAGGGCCTCCGGGATGGCTTCGAGGACGTTCGCCGTGGCGAGGAACACCACGTCGCTCAGGTCGAGCTCGACCTCCAGGTAGTGGTCGCGGAAGGTGTGGTTCTGCGCCGGGTCCAGGACTTCGAGCAGGGCCGCGGCCGGGTCGCCGCGGTAGTCGGAGCCCACCTTGTCGATCTCGTCGAGCAGGACGACCGGGTTCATCGAACCGGCCTCCTTGATGGCCCGCACGATCCGGCCGGGCAGCGCGCCGACGTACGTACGCCGGTGACCGCGGATCTCCGCCTCGTCCCGGACACCGCCGAGGGCGACCCGGACGAACTTGCGGCCCATGGCATGGGCGACCGACTCCCCCAGGCTGGTCTTGCCGACGCCGGGCGGGCCGACCAGGGCCAGCACGGCACCGCCGCGCCGCCCGCCGATGACCCCGAGCCCCCGGTCGCTACGGCGCTTGCGCACCGCCAGGTACTCGGTGATCCGCTCCTTCACGTCCTCCAGACCGGCGTGCTCGGCGTCCAGGACCGCCTTGGCGCCCTGGATGTCGTAGGCGTCCTCGGTGCGCTCGTTCCACGGCAGTTCGAGGACGGTGTCCAGCCAGGTGCGGATCCACGAGCCCTCGGGCGACTGGTCGCTGGACCGCTCCAGCTTGTCGACCTCCTTGAGGGCGGCCTCGCGGACCTTCTCCGGCAGGTCGGCGGCCTCCACGCGGGCGCGGTAGTCGTCGGACTCCTCGCCGTCCTTGGCGGCGTCGCCGTTCAGCTCGCGCAGTTCCTTGCGGACCGCCTCCAGCTGACGGCGGAGCAGGAACTCGCGCTGCTGCTTGTCGACGCCCTCCTGGACGTCCTTGGCGATGGTCTCGGCCACGTCCTGCTCGGCGAGGTGGTCGCGGAGCTGCTGGGTGGCCAGCTTGAGACGGGCGACCGCGTCGACGGTCTCCAGCAGTTCGATCTTCTGCTCGGTGGTCAGGAAGGGGGAGTAACCGGAGTTGTCGGCCAGCTGGGACACGTCGTCGATGGCCTGCACGCGGTCCACGACCTGCCAGGCGCCGCGCTTGCGCAGCCAGGCGGTGGCGAGGGCCTTGTACTCCTTGACCAGTTCGGTGACATTTCCGGGCACCGGCTCCGGGACGTTCTCGTCGATGCGCGTGCCCTCCACCCACAGGGCGGCACCCGGACCGGTCGTACCGGCGCCGATGCGCACCCGGTAGCGGCCGCGGATCAGCGCGCCCGGGTCGCCGTCGGCCAGGCGGCCGACCTGCTCCACGGTGCCGAGCACACCGGTACCCGGGTAGGTCCCGTCCACCCGCGGCACCAGCAGCACCCTGGGCTTGCCGGGCTCGGTACGGGCGGCGGCCTGCGCGGCCTCCACGGCGGCGCGTACATCAGGGTCCTTCAGGTCCAGCGGGACCACCATCCCGGGCAGCACGACCTCGCCGTCGAGAGGCAGCACAGGGAGGGTGAGTGATGCGGACGTCGAAGCCATGATCTCCCCTTCGGCAGTCAACTTGAGTTATGCCGACTCAATGCTTGGCGCCCGAGAAATGTTCCCATGCATATGTTCGCTCTGAGCGATCGAGTGGTGACCTGGCCGAACACGGTCCCGGACCCCGGAAAACAGTTGATCCGAGCGGGTGCATTCCCCCTACGGTCGCCCGGTGACCGACACCGACCTCACGGCGACCCTGCTCGCCGCCTACGACGCCCAGATGCGCGCCGTCCAGCCCGTCCCCGCGCCCGGGGTCACCTACGAGCACGACGGGGCCCTGCTGCGGGTCGTCGGCCAGCACCGCGGCTTCGTGACCGGCCCGCACGACTGGGGCGGCCTGCGCGGCGCCGAACTGGACGAGGCGATCGCCCGGCAGCGCGACTTCTTCGCGGCGCGCGGGGAGGCGGTGGAGTGGAAGACGCGGGGGTACGACGTCCCGGCGGACCTGCCCGACCGGCTGCGCGCGGCGGGCTTCGTGCCCAGGTCCCGGGAGACCGTGGTGATCGCCCCGGTCGAGGAGCTGACCGTAGCCTCGCCCGCCCTCCCCCCGGGCGTGATCCTGCGCCGGGTCACCGCGCTGGAGACGACGGTGTGGGGCACGGACCTGTCATGGGTCGCCGGGTACCTGGGGGGCCGGCTCGCGGTGGAGCCGGACGGTACGGAGATCTATGTCGCCGAGGCGGCGGGAGAGTTCGTCTCGGCCGCCTGGCTGGCCTTCCGCACAGGTCGCTGCTGGGCGGCTCGACCCTGGCACAGTGGCGAGGCAAGGGCGTCTACCGCGCCCTGGTCGCCCTACGAGCCACCCGGGCGGCGGCCCGGAACACGGCCTACCTGCATGTGGACGCGTCGGACAACAGCTCCCCGATCCTGAAACGCCTCGGCTTCACCCCGGTGACAACAACCACGCCGTACGTCTGGACCCCGGCCGCCTGAAACGCGCCCCAAAGGGGCGCGGGGAACTGCGCGAGCAACCACGACGCACCCGCACCCGAAAACCGCTACCGCAACGACCGCCCCAGGAAGGCCAGCAACCGCTCATGCGGGGCCACGGACGCGCCCACCGGCACCTCCGGCCCGAAAACACCCGGCATCCGGTAGGCCTCGAACCCCGGTATCCCCCGCCCGGTCACCGTCAGCGCCCGTTCGATCTCCCCCACGACGTCGGTCACTTCGGCCTCCCCCGCCGTCACCGCCATGACTTCGCAAGGGCATCGCTATACCTCCGCAATGCAACTCACAGGAAAATCCCGGAAACTGCCAGCGGATTCACAGTGAACGACACCACGAACAGCACCACGCCACGGGGGCTCGGGGGGACTTATGGACGAGAAGCCGACGCGCGGGCCGGGCCGGCGTGCCGTGATCACCGGTGCCGCCGTCGTCGCGGCCGGCGCCGCCGTGCCGTTGGCCGTAAAGGCGTTGGACGACGGCGGCGACACGCCCGCCCCCGGCCGTACCGCCCCGGCCGCCCCCGTGGCGAGCCGTCCCCCGGTCTCGCCCCTCCCCCGTACCGACCCCCGGCCGAACATCCTCTTCGTCCTCACCGACGACCAGCCCAAGGAGACGGACTGGGCGATCCGCCGTACCGTCGACTGGCTGGGCGGGCAGGGGGTGACCTTCGCCCGGGCACATGCCAACACCCCGCTCTGCGCGCCCTCCCGGGCCTCGATCATGTCGGGGCGGTACGCGCACAACCACGGTGTCCTCGACACCCGCCACCCCTACCACCTGGACCAGCACACCACCGTCCAGCGCCAGTTGCAGCAGGCCGGCTACCGCACCGGCCTGTTCGGCAAGTACCTCAACTACTGGCACACCGGCGACAACCCGCCGCACTTCGACGAGTGGCTCCTGCAGGAACCGGTGGCGTACTACGACGGCCACTACAACGACAACGGCACGGTCCGGAACATCCCCGGCTACAACACCAATGTCATCAGGGACCGCGCCCTCGCCTTCATGGACAGGTCGCGCACCGACACCCGGCCCTGGTTCGCGTACGTCGCCACCCGCAGCGCGCACGAACTCAACATCCCGGAGCGGAAGTACCGGCACACGCGCGTGCCGGAGTGGCCCGGCCGGCCCTCCGTCCGCGAGGCCGACAAGAGCGACAAGCCTCCGTTCCTGCGGAAGGCGACCCACACGTACGAGCAGGGAAAGGCGCTGCGCACCCGCCAGTTGCGCACCCTGCTCTCGGTGGACGACGCGATGCGCGACTTCCAGGACGAGTTGCGCGCACTGGGCCAGTTGGAGAACACGCTGGTGGTGTACACCAGCGACCACGGGCTGTGCTGGGCGGACCACGGCTGGCTGCGCAAGTCGGTGCCGTACCGGCCGAGCCTGGAGGTGCCGTTCTGGCTGTCCTGGCCCGCCCGGGGGCTGGGCGGGGGCACCGTCGACGACCGGCTCACCGGCCATGTCGACATCGCGCCCACCTTCCTCGACGCGGCCGGCATCACCCCCGACACCCCGCACGACGGGCACTCGCTGCTCGACACCCGCAACGACCGCGACCGGCTGCTCGCCGAGTGGTGGTGGAACCGGCAGGACCAGGAACCGATCCACACCTGGGCCACCCATGTCGGCAGGTCCACGCAGTACACGGAGTACTACCGCACCCGCCTCGACGGTCAGGGCCGCCCCACCCAGGGCGACGGCGAGGTCCTCTTCCGCGAGTTCTACGACCTGGCCGCCGACCCGTACCAGCTCACCAACCGTCTGCACGGCGCGACGCCGGAGCAGGAGAAGGCCCTGGGCATACCGGAGTCGGCGAAGGCACTGGCGGCGGCGCGAAGCGCCTGAACCCTCAGGACGGCACGGCGGCGGCCGGACCCCGCTCCCGGTACCAGCGGCGTACGACCGGCCAGAGCGCCGCCCCGATGCCCAGCGAGATCAGATGGCCCCAGTTGGTCATCGGGTCCTCGAAGGCGATGAGGTCCTCGACGAGGTCGTAGGCCACGAGGGCGAGCAGGGGCCAGCGCAGCCAGGGGGTGAGGATGCCGGAGAGCGCGCCGATGCTGGCGGCCACGCCGAAGCTGATGCCGTAGTCGAGGCGGTGGAGCGACGTGTGGGGAAGGTGGCCGACCAGGACGGCGAGGCCGACCGGGACCTCGGTCGCGAGCGTGGCCAGAACATGGCCCGTCAGGAAGACGAGGATGGCGCGGGCGCCCCCTATCCGCCGTTCCAGCGCGGTCAGCACGAGCACGAAGGCGAGGGCGTACGGCGACAGCAGCCCGCCCGCGATCCACAGCGCGCTGGCCAGCAGGACGAAGACCGGGGTGCGCAGCAGGTGCGCCACGTCGGTGCTGGAGTCCTGGTAGAGCGCGTACAGCAGGCGGGGACTGGCGTAGCTCGCGAAGACCGAGGTGAGGGCCAGGATCACCGTGTAGGTGAAGGTCACCGGCGTGCCGGTGGGGCTGGGGAGCAGCCGCCAGGGGCGGAGCCGGAGAGCGGGGCGCGCCGCCCCGGGGAGAGGGATGGCCACCGGGCCGCGCTGGCGGGGCACACCGTCCAGCAGGGCGGCGACCTCCGCCGCCGGGAGGGGCGCGGGCGATGCGGCCGCAAGGGGCTGGGGCGCGGGCGTCGATGCGGCCCTCGCGGTCCGTTCCACGGTGAGGCGCTCCTTCCGTTTCACCCCACCCTTCGCCGTCCCCCGAGCCACTGTCTATGACCGACGCCACGCAGGGGGTGATTCTCAGGATTTTCTGAAGAACCATGAGGGGTCAAGACGAACCATATGAGCCGCTTCCGGCCACCGGCGCGCGCGAAGCGCCGGACGGCCCCTCGAACGAGTGACACCCATGCGACTGTCCGACACCGGTAATTCGCGTGGCCGCAAAGCCCTGTTGGGGCAGGATGGCCGACATGACCACCACTCACGACACACCCGTGGTCCTGGACCGGCGCGAAGGGCCGTACGGCGAGGTGGTGCTGCGCAGACACGGTGAACTCCTGCAGATCATCGCCAACGGCTGCTTCCTGATGGACACCTCCGACGGGCGCTCGGAGCGGTTGCTCGTGGACGCGGCCGCCGCGCACCCGGCCCTGGACGGGCGGGCGGAGCCGGCGGTGCTGATCGGCGGGCTCGGCGTCGGGTTCTCGCTCGCCCGTGCCGCGCAGGACCCGCGCTGGGGCCGGATCGCGGTCGTGGAGCGGGAGGCGGCGGTCGTCGCCTGGCATCGCGACGGACCGCTTTCCACTGTTTCCGCACGCGCGTTCACCGATCCCCGTACGGTGATCATCGAGAATGACCTCGTGGAGTACGTCAATGTGACGTGCGACACGTTCGACGCGCTGTGCCTGGACATCGACAACGGGCCCGGCTGGACCGTCGACGAGGACAACGCGGGGCTCTACTCGCCAGCCGGACTCGCGGGCTGCGCAAGGGTGTTGAGGCCGGGCGGGGTACTCGCCGTATGGTCGGCGCAACCCTCTGCGGAATTCGAAGAAACCTTGTGGAATGCCGGGTTCACGCAGGTGCGTACCGAAGAGATCCCGGTTGCCCGGGGCGTTCCGGACGTCGTTCACCTTGCCGTCCGCCCTGGATAGCGAGTGCGCCGCCTGTCCCCGTAATGTGCATCCCTGACGCGAATCATTCAAGCGTCAATCGCAGTCATGGGATCACCCCACTGGTTCCGGAAAGCACACAGGGGCGGGCGATGGAGCAGACACACACCTCCCACAACGGCACGGCGACGGCGACGCCCGGCGCCCAGCGCCGTGTTCTGGTCGTCGAGGACGACCCCACGATCGTCGACGCCATCGCGGCCCGCCTGCGCGCCGAGGGATTCCTCGTGCAAACCGCTGGTGACGGCCCGGCCGCCGTCGACACCGCCGAGGCCTGGCAGCCCGACCTGCTGATCCTCGACATCATGCTGCCCGGCTTCGACGGTCTGGAGGTCTGCCGGCGCGTGCAGGCCCAGCGGCCGGTGCCGGTGCTGATGCTCACCGCGCGGGACGACGAGACCGACATGCTGGTCGGCCTCGGGGTCGGCGCCGACGACTACATGACCAAGCCGTTCTCCATGCGGGAGCTGGCGGCACGCGTGCACGTGCTGCTGCGGCGGGTGGAGCGGGCGGCCATCGCGGCCTCCACGCCCCGCTCCGGCATCCTGCGCCTCGGCGAGCTGGAGATCGACCACGCGCAGCGCCGGGTGCGGGTGCGCAGCGAGGACGTGCACCTCACACCGACCGAGTTCGACCTGCTGGTCTGCCTCGCCAACACCCCGCGCGCGGTGCTCTCCCGTGAGCAGCTGCTCGCCGAGGTCTGGGACTGGGCGGACGCCTCGGGCACCCGCACGGTCGACAGCCACATCAAGGCGCTGCGCCGGAAGATCGGCGCCGAGCGGATCCGCACCGTGCACGGTGTGGGCTACGCGCTGGAGACCCCCACGCCATGAGCGCCGGGCCGACCGGACCAAGAGGCCCCGGGGGGTCCGGGCTCCCCGGGAGCCCCGGAGAGGAGCCCTGGGGCGGGGTACGCCCGTTCTCGATCAAGACCAAGCTGGGCGCGCTCGTCGTCGTCTCGGTGCTGATCACGACAGGCCTGTCGATGATCGCGGTGCACACCAAGACGGAGCTGCGCTTCATCACGGTCTTCTCGATGATCGCCACACTGCTGATAACGCAGTTCGTGGCGCATTCGCTCACCTCGCCGCTGGACGACATGAATCTGGTGGCCCGGTCGATCTCGCAGGGCGACTACACACGCCGGGTGCGCGAGAACCGCCGCGACGAGCTGGGCGACCTGGCCGAGACGATCAACGTCATGGCCGACGAGCTGGAGGCGCAGGACCGCCAGCGCAAGGAGCTGGTCGCGAACGTCTCGCACGAGCTGCGCACGCCCATCGCGGGCCTGCGGGCCGTCCTGGAGAACGTCGTCGACGGAATCGCCGAGCCCGACACCGAGACGATGCGTACGGCCCTCAAGCAGACCGAGCGTCTCGGCCGACTGGTGGAGACCCTGCTGGACCTCTCCCGCCTGGACAACGGCGTCGTACCCCTGCGTCAGCGCCGTTTCGAGGTGTGGCCGTACCTCTCGGGCGTGCTGAAGGAGGCCAACATGGTCGTCGGGGCACGCGGGCTCGCCTCGAACTCCGGCAGCCACACGCGTACCGATGTCCATCTGCACCTCGACGTGTCCCCGCCGGAGCTGACCGCGCACGCCGACCCGGAGCGCATCCACCAGGTCGTGTCGAACCTCATCGACAACGCGGTCAAGCACAGCCCGCCGCACGGCCGGGTGACGGTGAGGGCGCGGCGCGGGCCGCAGCCGGAGTCGCTGGAGCTGGAGGTCCTGGACGAGGGCCCCGGCATTCCGCGCTCGGAGTGGCACCGCGTCTTCGAGCGCTTCAACCGGGGGGCCGTACGGCGGCCGCACGGGCCCGGCAGCGACGGCGGCACCGGACTGGGTCTGGCGATCGCCCGGTGGGCGGTGGATCTGCACGGCGGCCGGATCGGCGTGGCCGAATCCGACCGGGGTTGCAGGATTATCGTCACCCTCCCGGGGCTTTCATCCATTCCAAGTTGACGTAAAGTTCGATCCGGAGCCTCAAGATCCACCTGTGGTCCGCACGGTCGTCGGCACAGCCGGACACGTGTGATCAGGTCCGGCCTTCGCGCACGTCGCGACGGGGGCCGGTGTGAGGTGATCACCGGGCGTGGCGGAGCCATGCCCGGTTGCATCCTTTCATAGCGGAACCACGCTTGTTTCCCGCCATTTCAAGCCCTGAAACACGTTTTCTGGTGTGACTTACACGACGATGCACCGGCCCGACCTGACCTTCGGGGTCCGGAAGGCGTAGCGTTTATTCCCGCTGTCCATAACCTTGTGAAGCGGAAGAGGGCGGTTGCCGCCGTGTCGCCACAGTCCCCCAGTAACTCGAGTGTCTCGACCGACGCAGACCAAGCGGGCAAGAACCCCGCGGCCGCGTTCGGACCGAACGAGTGGCTCGTCGACGAGATCTATCAGCAGTACCTCCAGGACCCGAACTCGGTAGACCGTGCCTGGTGGGACTTCTTCGCCGACTACAAGCCGGGAGCGCCCGCCGCCTCGGCTCCGGCGGGTACCGCGGCCGCGGGGGCCGCGGGCACCACGACGCCCGCGCCGGCGCCGCAGGCCGCGGCTCCGGTCGTCCCGGCGCCCGCGCAGGCCGCTCCCGCCGCCCAGACGCCCGCGGCGCCCGCCCCGGCCGCTCCGAAGGCCGCAGCGCCCGCTCCGGCGCCCGCGAAGCCCGCCGCTGCCGCTCCGGCTCCCGCCGCCGCCAAGCCGGCCGCCGCCGCGAAGGCCGCGCCCGCCACCGCGGCTCCCGACGGTCCTGACCTGGTCACCCTGCGTGGTCCGGCCGCCGCCGTCGCGAAGAACATGAGCGCCTCGCTGGAGGTGCCGACGGCCACCTCGGTCCGCGCGGTCCCGGTGAAGCTGCTGTTCGACAACCGCATCGTCATCAACAACCACCTCAAGCGCGCCCGGGGCGGGAAGATCTCCTTCACGCACCTGATCGGCTTCGCGATGGTGCAGGCCCTCAAGGCCATGCCGTCGATGAACTACTCGTTCGCGGAGAAGGACGGCAAGCCGACCCTGGTCAAGCCGCCGCACGTGAACTTCGGCCTGGCCATCGACCTGGTGAAGCCCAACGGCGACCGCCAGCTCGTGGTGGCCGGCATCAAGAAGGCCGAGACCCTGAACTTCTTCGAGTTCTGGCAGGCCTACGAGGACATCGTCCGTCGCGCCCGCGACAACAAGCTGACGATGGACGACTTCACCGGCGTCACGGTCTCCCTGACCAACCCCGGCGGCCTCGGCACCGTCCACTCGGTCCCGCGTCTGATGCCCGGCCAGTCGGTCATCATGGGCGTCGGCTCCATGGACTACCCGGCGGAGTTCCAGGGCACCAGCCAGGACACCCTGAACAAGCTCGGCATCTCGAAGGTCATGACGCTCACGTCGACCTACGACCACCGGGTGATCCAGGGCGCCGCCTCCGGCGAGTTCCTGCGCGGCGTCGCGAACCTGCTGCTCGGCGAGAACGGCTTCTACGACGACATCTTCGAGGCCCTGCGCATCCCCTACGAGCCGGTCCGCTGGCTCCGGGACATCGACGCCTCGCACGACGACGACGTCACCAAGGCCGCCCGCGTCTTCGAGCTGATCCACTCCTACCGGGTCCGCGGCCACGTCATGGCCGACACCGACCCGCTGGAGTACAAGCAGCGCAAGCACCCCGACCTGGACATCACCGAGCACGGCCTCACCCTGTGGGACCTGGAGCGCGACTTCGCGGTCGGCGGCTTCGCCGGCAAGTCGATGATGAAGCTGCGCGACATCCTCGGTGTGCTGCGCGACTCGTACTGCCGCACCACGGGCATCGAGTTCATGCACATCCAGGACCCGAAGCAGCGCAAGTGGATCCAGGACCGGGTGGAGCGCCCGCACTCCAAGATGGAGCGCGAGGAGCAGCTGCGGATCCTGCGCCGTCTGAACGCGGCGGAAGCCTTCGAGACCTTCCTGCAGACGAAGTACGTCGGCCAGAAGCGCTTCTCCCTGGAGGGCGGCGAGTCGGTCATCCCGCTCCTGGACGCCGTCCTGGACTCGGCCGCCGAATCCCGTCTCGACGAGGTCGTCATCGGCATGGCCCACCGCGGCCGCCTGAACGTCCTCGCCAACATCGTCGGCAAGTCGTACGCGCAGATCTTCCGCGAGTTCGAGGGCAACCTCGACCCGAAGTCGATGCACGGCTCCGGCGACGTGAAGTACCACCTGGGCGCCCAGGGCACCTTCACCGGCCTGGACGGCGAGCAGATCACGGTCTCGCTGGCCGCGAACCCCTCCCACCTGGAGACGGTCGACCCGGTCATCGAGGGCATCGCCCGCGCCAAGCAGGACATCATCAACAAGGGCGGCACGGACTTCACGGTCCTGCCGGTCGCGCTGCACGGCGACGCGGCCTTCGCGGGCCAGGGCGTGGTGGCCGAGACCCTGAACATGTCGCAGCTGCGCGGCTACCGCACCGGCGGCACGGTCCACATCGTCATCAACAACCAGGTCGGCTTCACGGCCGCCCCGGAGTCCTCGCGTTCCTCCATGTACGCCACGGACGTGGCCCGCATGATCGAGGCCCCGATCTTCCACGTGAACGGCGACGACCCCGAGGCCGTCGTCCGCGTCGCGCGCCTGGCCTTCGAGTTCCGCCAGGCGTTCAACAAGGACGTGGTGATCGACCTCATCTGCTACCGCCGCCGCGGTCACAACGAGTCGGACAACCCGGCCTTCACCCAGCCGCTGATGTACGACCTGATCGACAAGAAGCGCTCGGTGCGCAAGCTCTACACCGAGTCCCTGATCGGTCGCGGCGACATCACCCTGGAAGAGGCCGAGCAGGCCCTGCAGGACTACCAGGGCCAGCTGGAGAAGGTCTTCACGGAGGTCCGCGAGGCCACCTCGCAGCCGGCCACCGGTGCCGTCCAGGAGCCCCAGGACGGCTTCCCGGTCGCCGTGCCGACCGCGATCTCCACGGAGACCGTCAAGCGCATCGCCGAGTCCCAGGTCAACATCCCGGACTACTTCACCGTCCACCCGCGTCTGCTGCCGCAGCTGCAGCGCCGGGCGGCGATGATCGAGGACGGCACGATCGACTGGGGCATGGGCGAGACGCTCGCCATCGGCTCGCTGCTGATGGAGGGCACCCCGGTCCGCCTCTCCGGCCAGGACTCCCAGCGCGGCACCTTCGGCCAGCGCCACGCGGTCCTCATCGACCGCGAGACGGGCGCCGACTACACGCCGCTCCTCTACCTGTCCGAGGACCAGGCCCGCTACAACGTCTACAACTCGCTGCTCTCCGAATACGCGGTGATGGGCTTCGAGTACGGCTACTCGCTGGCCCGTCCCGACGCGCTGGTGATGTGGGAGGCGCAGTTCGGTGACTTCACCAACGGCGCCCAGTCGATCGTCGACGAGTACATCTCGGCGGCCGAGCAGAAGTGGGGCCAGACGTCCGGCGTCACCCTGCTCCTCCCGCACGGCTACGAGGGCCAGGGCCCGGACCACTCCTCGGCCCGTATCGAGCGCTTCCTGCAGCTCTGCGCCCAGAACAACATGACGGTGGCCATGCCCACCCTCCCCTCGAACTACTTCCACCTTCTCCGCTGGCAGGTGCACAACCCGCACCACAAGCCGCTGGTCGTCTTCACCCCGAAGTCGATGCTGCGGCTCAAGGCGGCGGCCTCGACGGCGGAGGAGTTCACGAGCGGGCAGTTCCGCCCGGTCATCGGCGACGCCTCGGTCGACCCGAACGCGGTCCGCAAGGTCGTCTTCTGCACCGGCAAGGTCTACTACGACCTGGAGGCCGAGCGGCAGAAGCGCGGCGTCACGGACACGGCGATCATCCGCCTCGAGCGCCTGTACCCGCTGCCGGGTGCGGAGCTCCAGGCCGAGGTCAACAAGTACCCGAACGCCGAGAAATACCTGTGGACCCAGGAGGAGCCGGCGAACCAGGGCGCCTGGCCGTTCATCGCCCTCAACCTGATCGACCACCTGGACCTGGCGGTCGGCGCGGACGTCCCGGCGGGCGAACGCCTCCGCCGCATCTCCCGCCCGCACTCCTCGTCCCCGGCGGTGGGCTCGGCGAAGCGCCACCAGGCGGAGCAGGAGCAGCTGGTGCGTGAGGTGTTCGAGGCGTAGGCCTCACGGCACGGTGAAGGGCCCGGTCCCCGTTACGGGGGCCGGGCCCTTCGGCGTGTACTCCCCGCCTCAGCTCGCCTGGGGCTCGAAGTCCCAGTACGGCCGGTTGCGGGCGCGCGCCGAGATGGTGTGGACGTGCTGCTTGCCCAAGGTCGCCTCCAGGTCGGACAGCGCCTCCTGCTCGACCTTCTCGGCCTGTTGCCGGGAGCGCAGACCGCGCAGGTCGGCAGCGTAGGCGACCCTGGCGGACAGGGTGAGGGGATGGGTGCGGCCCAGGGTTTCGGTGGCCCGGGCGATGGTGATCCTGCTCAGTTCAGCGGCGGACTCCGTCTCGCCGATGAGGTTGCGCAGGGCGGCCGCGTTGATCGCGCACCCCAGCGTGTAGGGGTGGTTCTCGCCCACGGCCTCGGTCATGTCGGCCAGCGCCTGCTCGATCAGGACGTGGGCGTGTTCGCGCTCGCCGACGTTGCGCAGCACCAGGGCCTGGTTCGCGCGGGCGCCGATGATGAACGGGTGTCCCTCCGGCAGCAGTTGCTCGTAGCGGGCCAGGATCGACTCGCTGGTCTCGCGGGCCAGGTCGATGTCGCCGTGCTCGCGGTTGAAGCAGCTGTGGCTGACGGCTGCGGAGAGGGTGAGGAGGTGGCGGTCGCCGAGTTTGCGTTCAAAGGCTTCCAGTACGCGGGTGAGCAGCCGCCCCGCCGCCGCACGGTCACCGCCCCGGAGCAAGCAGAGCGCCAGATTGTGCTCGGCACGCAGCGTGTCCTGGTTGGTCTCCCCCGCGACGATCCGGTACTCGCGCACATTCCTGGCCTGCACGGACTCGGCTTCCGGGTAGCGGCCCAGCAGCCGGAGGCCGATCGCGTACGACACCTCGGAGAAGAGCGTCCACAGGTGGCGGCCCGTCAGCACCAGGCGTCGTTGCTCCAGCGTCCGCTGGTCGATGTCCAGGGCCTCCTGGTAGCGGCCCATCAGCCGCAGGGTGAAGCCCCAGTTGTTCAGCGCGTTGAGGGTGCGGGAGTCCTGCTCGCCGAGGAGTTCCCGGTAGGTGGGATACAGCTCCTCGTCCAGTTGGAGGGCTTCGTCGTAGCGACCGAGGGCGCGTACGTCGGCGGCCAGTCCACTGAGCACGCGCAGATAGTCGAGGTCGCGTTCGCCCCGTTCCTGGCGCAGCCGCTCCACCGCCGCGCGCTCGATGGACTCCGTCTCCTCCAGCATGCCCGCCGCACGCAGCAGGTTGGCGTAGTGGTTGGTCACGTCCCAGATCCGCGGATGCGACTCGCCCAGCAACTCGCGCCAGGTGTTCAGGGCTCGTCGGGCGAGTTTCCGGCCGGAGGTGTACTCGCCCGCGAAGTACATGTAGCGCAGGCAGTTGAGGACCAGGGTCTGGACCTTGCGGTCCTTGCTGTTGAGGACATCGGCGTACTTCAGGTGCGGCACGAGCTCCGCGTACACCTCCCATTGGCGGGTGTCGGTCGGGCGGCCGGGGTCGGCCTCGGCCAGTGCCCGCCGCACCACGTCGATGAACTCCCTCCGGTCCTCCTCCGGCATGTCCCTGCCGACGACCTGGTGGACCATCCTGTGCAGGTACACCGACTCACCGGGCGACGGTGCCTCGTCCGCACCGATCTCGTGGGACTCCAGCCGGACCACGGAGTACTGGCGCAGCTGGTTGATCGCCTTGTTCCACAGCAGCGGATCGTCCAGCAGCCCGGTCAGCTGTTCCGGCAGGTCGTCGTGCGGCATCTCGCGCAGCAGGCGTACGGGGATGAAGCCCGGCGCGAAGAACGTGCACAGGCGCAGCAGGTCGACGGACTCCGGGACGGTGTCGCGCAGCTTGTTCAGCAGTATCGACCACGCGGTCTGGAAGGCCACCGGGAAGTCGGCGGACACCCTGACGACGTCCGAGTCGACGCCGCCCTCCAGCAACGCGATGTAGTCCTCGACGGACAGGTCGGAGTCGTTGAGCCAGCCGGCCGTCTGGTCCAGCAGCAGGGGCAGGTCCTCCAGGGCCTCGGCGAGCTGGTCGGCGTCCTGCTCCGTCAGCCGGGTCGCGCGGCGCCGGATGAAGGCGACCGACTCGTCACGGTCGTACACGCGTACTTCGAGCAGCCTGCTGTTGTGCTCGCCCCACTCCGGGTTCCGGGAGGTGATGATCACATGCCCGGGGCCGGTCGGGACAAGGTCCCAGATCTGGTCCGGTTCGTCGGCGCCGTCCAGGATCAGCAGCCAGCGGGAGAAGGGGGTGCCGCGGCGCAGGGAGTCACGGAGCACACGGAGGCGCTCGCCGTACTCGTCGCCCGTGGACAGGCCGAGTTTCGGGGCGAGTTCGGCCAGCAGTCGGCGGTAGGTGACCCGGCTCTCCGCGTTGACCCACCACACCACGTCGTACTCGGAACCGAACCGGTACACGTACTCGGCGGCCATCTGGGTCTTGCCGACCCCCGGCATGCCGTGCAGGGTGAGCACACCGGCGCCCGGCTCACTGCCCTGGAGCAGGTGGTACGCCTCGTTCAGCAGCGGCTCACGGCCCGTGAAGCGGGTGTTGCGGCGCGGTACGCCGCCCCATACCTCGGGCAGCGCGCCGGGGAAGCGGGGGCCGTCGGAACCGTCCACCGGCGGACGGGCGTCGGTCGGCAGGTCGAGCCGGTCCAGCAGTCGCCGCTCCGCCTGTTCCTCGCCCATGTTGGTCAGATCGACCGGTGCCAGTACGGCGATGGCCGAGGGCACGGACGTGTTGGTGACCGACACGGCGGCGAATCGGGAGCGGTCCGGGACCACCACCTCCTGCAGCGCCGCGTTCCACTCCTCGAAGGTGCGGGGACCGAGCTGGAAGTACCGCTCGCTCACGAGAATCAGCACCCGGCCCTCGGCCAGGGAGAGGCCGCGCAGGAGGTCCACCAGGGTCTCCTCGGCCGGGGAGTCCCAGCGCATGTAGACCACCCGGACACCCCGCCGCTCCAGCCTGTCCCCGATCCACGCCGCCCAGGCCCGGTTGAACCCTGCGAAGCTGATCGTGACCGACTGCCTCGCGGCCCCCCTCTCGGTCGACCTGACCGGCGTACGAGTTTCAGACATGCGACGGCCTCCACGCGTAGTCATAAAATCCTAGAACTTCGGTGCGGCTCTGGGGAGTCCGACGACCCCGGAACCGACACCTCGGCTCGACGATCTTCGCGCAGCGGGCCCTGAGAAGTCGTCATTTCGGCGATTCACCACGGGGCGGCCGCTGTGTCCACAGCGCACGCGCCGCCCGTACATACGCCTGGGCGCGCGCCCGGTGGCCCCGGGGCGCGGGATGCGCGGCGAGCCGTTCGTGGGTGGCGGCCATCTCCTCCACGAAGCGTCTGCCCACCACCGTGAGATCCGGCGAGGCCACCAGCGCGGGCAGCGCGGCCCCGACCTGGGCGTGGTAGCGCGCGTACTGCGCCCACGCGTCCTCGGCCCGCGCCGGGTCCGCGGTGCGCGCCAGGCGCTGGAAGAAGTCCGCGAGGGCCAGGTGGGAGTACGCGCCCTGCAGCAGACCGTCGTACGGCCGCGGGTCCGGGCGCCAGGGTGCGAAATACCGTGCGGCCGGGCCCGCCCGGTGCAGTTCCGTCATCTCGCTCAGCGCCGCCAGCTTGGTGTGCTGCAACTCGTGGACGAGGGTCGCCGCGAAGGCGACCGGGGTGACCGGGGCGCTGCTCAGCAGGGCGCCGAAGGCCTCGCGCCGGGTTCCGCTGCAGCTGCCCCGGTCGTCCGAGCCGGGCGGCATCTCCAGCGGGACCAGACAGCGCAGCAGCGCGAGCGCCTCCGTGAGCCGCCCCTCGCCTCCGGAACGCAGTGCGGCAGCCGTGCCGGACCAGGACTGCAGCCAGCGCTTGCGTTCGGCGTCGTCCGGGCCCGCCGGGCCGCTGAGCGGGTACTGGTCGGGTTCGCGGGGCGGCACCCGGTAGGGGTCGAGGTCGTCCAGGGGCATGGGGGCGGCGCCGGGCACCAGGCCCGGCAGCGCGTACGCCGGGGTCCAGGCGGGGGAACCGGACCACGCTCCGAAGCCGTGCTCCAGGCAAACGGTGACATCGGTCTCCCGATGATCCTGATGAAACGTCATACGGCCCGCGTCGTGCGTGACCCGGACCCGCCCGGCTTCCCGCCCCGCCGTGCGCAGCGCGCCCAGCGACGGCAGGACCAGGGTGCCGTCCCGGGCGGTCAGTTCGACGGTGAAGGGGATTCCGGCACGGGCCGCGGCCACCGCCGCGACGGCACTGAAGTAGGCCAGGTCCAGGGCGAGTTCGCGGCGCCGACGGGGGGCCGGGGTGCCGGTTCGCGGGTCGAGACCGGCCAGGCAGCGGCGGGCCCAGGCACCCGTCAGCGGGTACCGCAGCCGCGTCCGCGCCGAGGAGCCCGGGGCCGCCCGGTCCGCCTCCGTCAGCAGCGCCCAGTCCTCCCTGAGCCGCGACTTCGCCGCCGGTGGGCACACCGTCGCCTCCGCCGCCTCCGCCACGTCCAGCACCGCGCGCAATAGGAGCAGCCGCCGGATGTCCTGGTCCCGGACCAGGAGGGCGAGTGTGTCGGCGCCGCCCTCCGTACGCCCGAGTTCGGCGAGGGCCGGACCCGGGACCGCCGGAAATATCACGGGGTGCCCCCTTCATGAGAGGCCGGGGCCGGTGTCCCGTCCGCGGCGAGCCGGCCGGCCACATGCCGGATGAATCGCTCCAGGTCGGCGCAGTACACGGAGGGGTTCCGGAAGCCGTGTCCGGCGCGGTAGCGGTGCGCGTAGTGGCCGCCGCCGCACACCGCCAGCAGGGGGCAGGCCCGGCACCGGTCGGCCAGCGCGGCGATGCCCGCCTGTCGCGCCACCACGCCCGGATGCCGTAACGCGTCGTCGAAGGCGTGCCGGAAGACGTCCAGGCCGGTATGGGCGGCACCCTCGTAGGTCGACTTCAGCGAGTCGGCCTGCTCGATCGCCCCGTCCGTCTCCACCACCAGCGCGTCGAACGGCGCGAGCCCCAGCGACTCGGTGGCCGCCGGCAGTCCCAGCAGCAGCGCGATGCACTCCTCGAAGAGCCGCACCCGGGTCTCCCGCCGCCCGGCCGACCACCAACGGTCGAAGACGGCGCACAGCCAGTCGCCGTAGCGGATCCCCTTCCCCTCCGGTGGCGGTGCCGACCAGTTGCCGTAGGGAAGCAGCAGGTCCAGGCCGGGCGGGCGGAGTTCGAGGAGGGAGTCGTATGTCTCCACCGGGTCGAGAGCCGGGTCGACGACGGTCAGGATTCCCGCGTACGACTGCGGGAAGCGCTCGGCGAGCAGCCGCGCCCCTCGTACGGCGGCGGGCCAGGACGCCCGGCCGGCGTGGTCGACGCGACGTGCGTTGTGCTCCGGGCGACCGCCGTCGAGGCTGATGCCGACCTGGATGCCGTGCCGGGCCAGCACGGTCAGCCGGGCCTCGGTCAACAGGGTGGCGTTCGTCTGGACGACGGCCCGCACCGAGCAGCCCGTGGGGACGCGCGTGCGAACCGAGTCGGCGAACCGGGCGAGGGTGTCGACGCCCGCCAGCAGGGGTTCTCCGCCGTGCAGGACGAGGGAGACCGCGGTCAGGCCGTGGGCGTGGGCGTGTTCGGCGATGCGGTCGGCGGTACGGTCCAGGACGGCGGCCGGCGCGGCGGCCGGGCGGGTGCGCCAGGTGTGGTCGGGGCCCTCGTAGAGGTAGCAGTAGGTGCAGGCCAGATTGCAGCGGCCGTGCACCTTCACGATGAATTGGCGGAACGGGTGACCGGTCGTAGACACCCCAGCACCCCCATGCCGTACAGCTCCACCCGTGTCGAGCCGCATTCCCGGTCGGAGACCGGATGCAAACCCATTGCGATCGAAGTTGTCGTTTTCTACCTCTATTTGACCGAGCGAGACGGTCCTTCACAGCGCCATGTGGCTCACACCGCGTACTTCTTTCCTTCGCGCCCTGTGGTCACATCGTCTGGTTGAAGCCCCACAGCGTCTCGCTCGGCCGCTCCGCCCGTTCGCGCAGTTCCTCCAAGACAGCGCGCAGGACCGGATGCTGAAGGTTCCTCAGCTCCTCCAGGTCCAGGTCCAGCAGCTCCGGCAACGGCTCGTCCGTCATGTCCCCGTTCCTCTCCTGGTCCCTCTCCACGCAGCCGCTCCGCGGCGCGCTCACTCCAGTTCCGCGAGCCGCTCCGCCGTGTCGTGCGCCGTCGGGACGCCCGTGCTCAGCGTGCCCTCCGGCAGTCGCGACCACTCCGTGCGGGCGGAGCGGTAGGCCTCGCGGGCGGCCCTCGGGCGGGCGGCCGTCTCGTAGGACATACCCCGCCAGTGGTGTGCCTGCGCGCCCAGCACCACCGCTTCCTGGCGGCCGCGCTCGGTACGGGCCCTCTCCTCCGCCTCCCGGGCCGACTCGGCGGCGAGCCGGAAGGCGTCCACCGCCTCGTCCAGCCGGGTCGGACGGCCCAGGCTCCGGTAGGCCTCGTACTGCGCCTGGCCCAGCTCCAGCCGGCAGCGGGCGGCCAGCAGCGGGTCGTCCGCCGCGGACGCGGCGTGCGCCGCGAGGCCGAAGAGGTACTCCGCCTCGCGGAGGTCCACCCGGTCGCCGCGCCCGCGGTAGCGGAGGATCAGGGCCCGGCCGAGCAGCAGCAGGCGGTAGCCCGTCTCGCGGTGTCCCGACGGGGTCTCCCGGCGGCAGTCCCGGAGCACCCGGATCGCCTGGGACAGGGGCGCCCAGGCGCGGTCGCCGGGCTCCGAGGCCGCCCGGCGCAGCAGGGCCTCGCCCCACTCGGCCAGGACCTGGGAGTAGGCCGGGTCGTCCCTGGGCATGTCCGCGGCCGCGTTGGCGAACGAGGCGGCCGCGTCCTGGAGTTCGCGCGGGTCGCCCGTCTCGGTGTACCGGGCGACCCGGATGCGCCCGGCCCGGAGGTGCAGGGCGGCGCGCTGGCTGCGTTTCCGTGTGACCGCCAGGGCCTCGTCGACCCGGTCCTGGGCCTCGTCCAGGGCGCCGCCCGCGCGCAGCAGGGCGTCCACCAGGTCGAGCCGTACCCTGACCCGGTCGGAGGCCTCGGGGTCCGCCTCCAGGGCGTCGCGCAGGGAGCGGGACGCCTGTTCCGCGTAGCCGCGGGCCTGTTCGGGGTCGGTGGTCGCGCCGGAGAGACGCAGCAGGATCCGGCCGTGCGCGAGGGGGAGTTCGGGCGGGCGGTGGCGGCGGTCCGGCCAGGCGTCGGCGAACGCCTCCAGCATGCCGACCGCGCCCTGCAGCAGCGCGCTGTCGCCGCCCAGACTCCACTGCGCCTCCAGCGCGCCGACCCGTTCCAGGGTCAGCCGCAGCGCCTCCCGCTGGTCGAGGTCGGGCGCGCCGCAGGCCACCGCGTACTCCCGGTCCGCGCGGCGCAGCAGGTCGAGGGCGCCGTCCTGGTCGCCGCGCCGCCTGCGGTCGGTGGCGGCGGCCCGCAACACCCGTGCCAGCACGGCCCGTTCACGCCGGGCGTGCGGGTGGGCCACGGCCCGCTCCGCCGCCTCCTCGGCCTCGCGCAGCAGATCGGCGCCGCCCTGCACCTCCCACAGGCGCAGGGTGCAGATCGCGTACTCCGCCCACAGCTCCGGGTCCGCCCCTAGGGGCTCCTCGTGCTCGGTGGCCCCGCGCAGCAGCTGTACGGCGTCGATGACGTCCTGCACCATGCCCTCGGCGTCGAACCGGGTGAGCAGGGCGCGGGCCCGGTCGACCGCCTGGTGGGTGGGGCGTTCGCCCGGTCGTACGGCGGTGTCGCGGCCGCCGTAGAGCCGGAACTGCTCGGGCAGCGGCATGAAGCGTTCCAGGACGCGGGCGGCGACCTCGGCGAAGGGCTGCGGGACCAGGGTCGCGTCGCCGTTGTCGCCGTTGCGGGCCGGGTATCCGGTGCCCGGCGGGGTGTACGGCCGCCCGGAGCCGCCGTCGCCGAGCTGGGCGAGGGCGAGGGCCGGGAAGTTGGGGCCGCCCTTGCCGAAGCGCTGCTCGATGTACTCGGAGCAGTGCTTGAGGACGAGCAGGGCCTCGTCCCGGCCGAGGGCGTCGAGCAGGGCCTCCTGGACCTCGGGCTCCATCGCGTACCACTGGGTGCCGTCCGTGCCCTGGTCGACGCGGCCCTCGTGGGCGCGGGTGACCAGGCCGCCGAGCAGCACCTCGGCCAGTTCGGAGGGGCCGGAGTCGGGCAGCATGGTCCGCTGGACCAATTGCATCACCGGGAGGCAGAGCGGGGCGGCGGCCAGGTAGACGGCGAGGCGGCCGGCGCTCGGGGAGGCGACGGACTGGAACCTGCTGACGCGCTCGATCGGCGACGGGGCGCGCCCGGGGCGGGACGCCGGCGCGGGCGGCTGGTCCGCGCGCACCCAGCCCACCGCGCCCGCGACCGGACCGGCGCCGATCCCCGAGAGCAGCCTCGCCCAGGCCCCGAGCGCCACCGGCTCGGGCGGCAGCACGGGCACGGGTACGGCGCCGCGTGCCCCGCCCGACGCGGTCCCGGCCGCGGTACGCACCCGCAGCGCGGTGGCGCCGCCCAGCGTCTCGCCCCGGCTCAGCTCGCCGTACGTCACCGGCAGCCGGGTGCGGCTCCACATCCGCTGCGGCAGCGGCTGGAGCACGGCGACCGGGGCCTGTCGGGACAGGTGGTACAGCAGCCGGTGGGCCCGGCCGCTGCGCCACAGCGGTCCGGCGCAGTCGCTGACAAGGACGGTGATACGGCGCCCGGTCGGGTCGCTGAGGCGGTCGGCGGTGTGCAGCGGGGCCGCGTGCACGTCGGCGCTGCGGCTGACCGCCGCCTCGCCGTCGGGGCCGGTGTGCAGATGACTGATCTGGATGTCGCCGAAGGCGCCCAACTGGCCGAACACCTGGACCAGTTCGGCGAACATCCGGTCCCAGACCCGCATCGACGGCGAGGCCTCCAGGACCAGTTGGAGCCGGGCGTCGCCCCGGGTCACGGCGCGGTGCACGGGCAGGATCAGGCCGCCCGCGCGTGCGCTGTGCTCGGCGGTCGCCGTCTCGTCCAGTTCGGTGCGCAGGGGCGGCGCGGCGCTGCGGTAGGCCTGCAACGGCCGCAAAGCGCGCTGGAGTTCGAGTGGCGCGGGCAGGGCGGGGGCGGCGGGTACGCCGACCGGCAGCCCGGTGATCCGCCCGGCCGCCCGGGTGTGCCCGGCACCGGGCTGCGGCAGCGGGTAGAGGGAGGTACGGCGGTCGGCTCCGGCGGCCTCCGGGCCGACGGGCCGCGGCCGGGGCGGCCGGCCGGGTTCGGGCGCGGCCGGGGTGTCCCGCCCCGGGCCGTTCACCGGTACGGCGGGCCCCTTCGGCAGGCCCGATCCGGACCCGGCGTCAGGCGTCTCCTCCGCCGCCTCCACCGCGGGCCGCGCCCACCGGGCCAGCCACAGGGCGTCGCTCAGCCCCTCGGTGTCCGGATCAAGCCCGACCTCCCGCAACCGCCGCACGAGCTCGGCCAAGGAATCACCAGAGGAATCACCGTCGGAGAGACCACCCGGATCGCCGCCGCCACCAGAACCGCCGGGGCCACGCGGCCCGCCACCGCCGTCGAACCCGCCGGGACCACCCGGCCCGCCGGGACCACCCGGATCGCGACCGTCGCCGGAGCCGACAGGACCACCCGGCCCGCGTTCGTCGCCGAAGGCACCAGGGCCATCCGGCGGCCTGCGACCATCGTCGAAGCCACCAGGGCCGCCCAGCCGCCCGCGACCGTCACCGGAGCCGCTACGGTCACCCGAGTCGGGACCGTCGCCGGAGCCGCCGGGTCCGGCCGGTGTGATGGGCTCGGCGGCCGTGCCGGAGGGCTTGTTCGGCGAAGCCGGCGTCGTGGAGTCGTCCGCAGGCGTGCCGGGGTCGCCCGGTGCCCCGTCGGGGTCGGGTGGGAGGGGGCCGTGTCGCGGTGCTGCGTCCGGCATCAGCGGCTCACCTCGGGCGGTCGAGTCGCTGGATGAGCAGGTCGGCGAGGCGGTCGCGGCTGGGCGGGGCGGCCGCGTCGGTCAGGTAGATCGCGTTCAGCAACTGGTCGGTGGCGAGGAGTTCGCTGCGGGAGCGCTCAAGGAAGCGGTTGATCAGGTCGTCGCCCGCGCGGGCCGCCTCGTCGCCGAGGTGGGCGCGGACGAACGTGGCGAGCCGGTTGTGGTCCGGGCGGTCCAGCTGGAGGTGGATGCAACGGCGCATCAGCGGGGCCGGGAAGTCCCGCTCGCCGTTGCTGGTGAGGACCACGAACGGGAAGGCCCGGCAGCGCACCCGGCCGTCCCGGACCCGGACCTTCGTGCCGTCGGCGGTGAGCACCTCGGCCTCGCCGTCCGGCAGCCGGTCGGCGATCCGCTGCAGCTCGGGTATCTCGAACTCGCCCTCCTCCAGCACGTTCAGGAGGTCGTTGGGCAGGTCGATGTCGCTCTTGTCGAGCTCGTCGATCAGCAGGACGCGGGGCGTGTCGGAGGGGAGGAGGGCGGTGCCGAGCGGGCCGAGGCGGATGTAGCTGCCGATCGCCTCGACGGCCCCCGGGTTGCCGCCCGCCGCGCCGTAGCCCCCCTGCGCGGCGATCTGCACGTCCTGGAGGCGCGCGATGGCGTCGTAGTCGTACAGACCGTCACCGAGCGTGGAGCGGCTGACGATGGACCAGCGCAGTACGTCACCCAGGCCCAGCTCGTACGCCACCGAGTGCGCCAGTGTGCTCTTGCCCGCGCCGGGGCTGCCGGTGACGAGGAGCGGGCGGCGCAGATACAGCGCCGCGTTGATCATCTCCAGCTCCTCGGCGCCGGGCCGGTGCAGCTCGGCCAGGTGCCGGTGCGCGCCGAGCCTGCGGTTCTGGGAGCCGTCGGCCGTGTCCCGGCCGGAGAAGTCCCGCCAAGGGGGCGGCGGGGGCAGCCTGTTCATGCCATCGTGGGGTTCCCCGGCGCCTCGGTAGATGAGCCACTCACTGGATTCGGTCATGTCCGGTCCTCGTCGTCACTCGTCCGTCCCGTCCCCACGGCAGCCGTCGAACGTGCTTCACGTTATCGACCTTCAGCAGCCCGTGTAAGGGCCTCACACAGGGCGCGTGAGTTCATGGCGCGGAGTTCACGGTGCCTCCAGCAAGTCGCCCGTACCGGGCAGGGGTTGGTGCGGGTCGTCGTACAGGAGAGCGATGTCCTGGGCCCAGAACGCCTCCGTGAGCCCCTCGCGCACCTGTTTGCGCAATCCGTACACCAATTCGGGCAGTGCCCCGGCGCCGGCCGCGTCGTAGACGGTCATCCTGGCTCCCCGGTGGAACTCCCCGCACACGGAGTCGGTCTGGCGTCTCCAGCGGCGCCACAGCACCACGCCGTACCCCGCCCGGACGATCCGCCCGAGTGCGGTGGCGTCGTCCGGGTAGCGCTGGTCGCCCTGGCGGCACAGCACCGGGACGGTCCCGGGCGCGAGGAGGCGCAACACCCCCACGTCCGACACGGGCCGGCGCACCGCGTCGTCGCAGTCCAGTATCTCGGCCCTGGCGCTGGCGTCCGGCCGGTCACGCCGGTCGTGCACCCGGTGCCAGCGGTCGCGGCGGTCGGACTCCTCGTCGTCGCCGGGGAGTTCACCGCCGTACCCGCCGTCCTCCGCGGGCAGCTGGTCGCGGTCCTTGCAACGGATCACGACCGGCCGTTCGGCGCCCAGCGGCTCGGCGCCGGGCCGCAGCCGCCACTCGTCCACCGGCAGGTCGAGCAGCAGATGCGGCAGCGCGGCGTGCAGCGGGACCGGCCGGCCGGGCTCGTCACAGCGCCGGAACGCCTCGGCGAGCGACTCGGCGACGCGGCCGGCGAGGTCGTCGAGCGGGGCGTCCTGCCCTCCGCTCAGCGGGGTCGCCCCGCCCTCGGGCCCGGCCACCGCGACCGACCAGTCGCAGTGGCCGCGGTTCCAGGCCAGATGCTCCACTTCGAGCAGGACGGAGAGGGAGGTGGAGGGCGGCGGAACGGACCGGTCCGGGGCGGTGGCGCGCGAATGCGCCAGGGCCGACTCCGCCGCGGCGCCCGCGGTCCGGTGCTCGGCACGGTCGCGGCCGGCACGGTCGCTGCCAGCCCGTTCGCGGTCGCCCCGGTCACGGTCGCCCCGGTCACGGTCGCCCCGGTCACGGTCGCCCCGGTCGCGGTCGACCCGTTCGCGCCGCCGGTCGCCGTGGTGCTGGGCGCGTCTACGGGCGAGGTCGCTGCGGGTGTCGCTGTCCAGCCGGGTCGCGAGCTGCTTGATCCACTCCCACAGGGCTTGTTCGGCGTCGAGTACGAAGGGGGTGGCCGGGCGCTCGGCGGTCATGACCCGCATCGCGTACTCGACGACGAGCCGGAGCGCGCCGTCGTGCCGCGCGTTCTCGTACAGCGCGCCGAGTCCGTCGCGCCAGCCGCGCGGTGCGGGCGACAGGGTCGGCAGCCGGAAGCCCGGCAGCGAGTGGAGGATGTCGAGCAGCCCGCGGGTGCTGTCCGGCGGCGGCAGATCGGCGAGCCGGCCGAGCAGTTCGGCGCGCTCGTCCGGGCTCAGCGTCCGGCCCGGCCGGACCCCGCGTTCGGCCTGGAGGTCGGTCCAGGTGGGGCGCCCGGAGTCGGTGGGCTGCTGGCGGTCGCGGTGGTAGCGGTCGTGGGCGTGGAAGACGGCCTGGTAGAGGTCGTGCTGGTACGGGTCGTGATGGCGCAGGCCGTGCCGGTACAGGTCGTGCCGCCGGTCGCCCGGCGCCACCGGCAGGGTGCGCAGCCGCTCGATCCCGATCGAGGTCCCGCCCGATCCGTGGTCCGCGCGGGACTTCAGCACGCCGACGACCTCGCCGCGCACCGGATCGATCACGGGCCCGCCGGAGACGCCGAGCGGCAGGTCGTTCTCCCCGAGGCGCATCTGGGCGCCCGCCGACCAGCCGCCGATGGTGCCGTGCACGGTCAGAAAGCCGTCGTGCGGCTGCGGCTGCCCCTGGAAGGGGGCCCAGCCGGCGTAGAACACCCGCCCCTCGGTGTAGTGCGGCATCGGCCGCTCGGAGACGTACACACACTCGTGGTCGACGGGCTCACGCAGCCGGACGAGCGCCAGGTCGGGCGCGGGCCAGCCGCCCCGGACGGGCCGGTCGACCTGCTCCGGGAGGGTCGCCGCGACCTTGCCGGGCACGGCGGAGGGCTCGTCGAAAGGACCGGGCTGGTAGACCACGGTGACCTCGCCCCCCTCCCCGCCGTCGACCACATGGGCGCAGGTCAGCACCCAGTTCGGTGCGATGAAGAAGCCACTTCCCAAAAACTCTCCGGACTCGTCCGGGGCATACCCGACACCTGTGCGATGAATGCGCACGGTGGCCGCCATCACGAGTTCACGCAGCGCATGGTGGGCCGGGTCCCAGCCGCCGGATGCGCCCCCGTCGTGCCCTTCCGTCATTCCGCGCCCCCGGCTGCCGGGCCCTGGGCGCCCCCGTGCACCGGGGCGCCGCCGGATGCGCCCGCGCGCGCGGCCGGGGCACCGTCGTGGCCGGCGTCCGGATCGGGCGGGCCGCCCCCGTGCCAGGTCAGCGTCACCGTGATCGCGGCCTTCGCCTCCCCGTCCGCGAGCAGCCCCACGACCTTCCCGGCCTTCGCGGTCAGCTCGATCCCGAACTCGACGCTCACCTCGTCGGGCCGCACCGCGCGCAGCGGCTCGGCGAGCGACCGCGCGACCCCGCCCACCAGCGAGTGCAGACTCTCGACGCTCGCCTCCACCCGCTCGGCGAGCCCGGTGTCCGTGTACGACAACTCCCCTGTCGGCGCGGTCAGTTCCTCGGCCCCCGAGATCCGCGCCCACACAGGCGTACCGTCCGGCAACCGCACCCGCGCTATCCGCGTAGCGTCCTGCTCCATTCCGCTCCCCCGTTCCCCCGAGCCCCGTGTGCTCCCTACGCCGTACCGTTCCTGGTTTCCCGCCCTTCCCGCACGGGAAGACATCGCCGTTTCCGTCCCACGGGGAAAGACTCCTTCCCTCCCGAGACGGGCCCTACCCTTCACCGACGGCAGACCTTTGTCGTCCGCCTAGGCTGGTAGGCGCCCATCACCGGGCATCCACACTTGTACGCAGGAGAGCACCCCATGTACTTCACCGACCGAGGCATCGAGGAACTGGAGAAGCGGCGCGGCGAGGAAGAGATCACCTTCGAGTGGCTCGCGGAACAGCTCCGCACGTTCGTCGACCTGAACCCCGACTTCGAGGTCCCGGTGGAGCGACTGGCGACCTGGCTGGCACGACTGGACGACGAGGACGAGGAGTAAGGGCGGAGGAGCAGGGGGCTTTTCGAGCGCCCCGAGGGACAGCGTGCCCCTCAGGGGCGCGGGGAACTGCGCGACCAGCCCCCACCGGCCCGCAGCCGAAGGACGACGCGCAACCCGCGGTCCATCAATCACGCGGGAACACCGTCTCGTACGACAGCTCCAGCCCCCCGTGCGCCATCAGCACCATCCCCACCGCGGCCCACCCCACCCTGCGCCGCCGCACCCCCCACGCCGCCACCGGCACCCCCACGGCCACCTCGGCCAGGGCCAGCCGGTGGGCCCTCGGCATCCCTCCCTCGGCCACGTCGGGGCCAGCGCCCCCGACCCGCCTCGCGTCAGCCATCACGCGCAGGAGGCGGTGGGCCGGATCGCCGGCGTCGAGTCCCTCGGGCAGCTCCACCCCCGCCCGCGCGAGGACCGCGATCAGCCCCCGCAGGCGCGCGCGTGCGTCGGCCGCCGGGTCCGGCGCGGTCAGCCGGTCGAGGAGCCGCACGTCCAGCACGGGATCCAGCCCGAGCCGCGCCGCGATCGTGTGCATCGCCCCGCTCTCCCCCGCCGGCGTGCCGTCGGCGAGCCAGACGTAGCCGACCGGGCGGCGGAAGCCGGAGGCGAGGGTGCAGCCGGCGCGGTCGGCGTCCCACCACAGCGCGAGCACGGGCCACGCGGAACCCACGGCGAGCGCGGCGGCCCAGCCGCCGAGGACCCGGTCGACGGGCTCGCTCCCGCGCAGCCACGGTGAGCCCTCGGGGACCAGCACACTCCACTCGCCGGCCCCGGTCAGCAGCATCCGTTCCCTCAGGAGCGGGGCGAGCGGGGCGACGGCTTCGGGGGCGGCCCGGCAGAGCAGCAGGGCACCCCCGGCGGCAGGGGATTCGTCCGTCGACATGGACACACGCTAAGCAATTCATCCGCTTATCGCCCGATATGCACCCCAACAACCCCTGCCGAAGTCAAGTCTCGACCCAACCCATCACACGGAAGAGTGTCTTGACTTCCGACAGCCGCGATATATCGTGTTTCACGGAAGACGCGATATGGCGCGAACCGTGCATGCGCGTCCCTGTCCAGCCGCCATGCCATGCCCCGTCGAGGGAGGTCCGCACCATGTCCAAGTCCGAGTGGTCCGTCGCCAAGCCCAGCAAGCTCGACTTCGACACCGCCGTGAGCGATCTGCACGTCCGCATCGTCAACGGAACAGTCAACGTCGTGGGCACGGACGAGGGTTCCGCCCGTCTGGAAGTCTCCGAGATCGAGGGGCCGCCCCTGATCGTCACGTGCGAGGGCGGCACCCTCACCGTGGCCTACGAGGACCTGCCCTGGAAGGGCTTCCTCAAGTGGCTCGACCGCAAGGGCTGGCGCCGCAGCGCGGTCGTCTCGCTCGCCGTCCCCGCGGACACCCGCGTGGAGGTGGGCGTGGTCGGCGCCGCCGCGGTCGTCTCGGGAATCAGCGGCACCTCGGTGGTCAAGGGCGTCACCGGCGACACCACCCTGGTCGGCCTCTCCGGCGAGGTCCGCGCCGACACCGTGTCCGGGAACCTGGAGGCCCAGGCCGTCACCGGCGATCTGCGGTTCAACTCCGTCTCCGGCGACCTGACCGTCGTCGAGGGCTCGGGCTCCGCCGTCCGCGCCGACTCGGTCAGCGGCTCCATGATCATCGACCTGGACCCGGACGGACCGACCGACGTCAGGCTGACCAGTGTCTCCGGCGAGATCGCCATCCGGCTGCCGCACCCGGCCGACGCCGAGGTCGAGGCCAACACCGCGAGCGGCACGATCTCCAACGCCTTCGACGGACTGCGGGTGCACGGCCAGTGGGGCGCCCACAAGATCACCGGCCGTCTCGGCGCGGGCAACGGCAAGCTGCGCGCCACCACCGTCTCCGGCTCCATCGCCCTGCTGCGCCGCCCGCCCAAGGAGGACGACGACGAGAAGACGGCCTGGGAGGCCGAGCCGCCCACCGACGCCGGGCCGCACAGCGAGCCGGGAGACAATGCCGACGCGGCCCCGGCCGACGGTACGACCGACAAGAAGGTGCTCTGACATGCCTCCCGTCTTCGCCCATGGCCGCCTCCGCCTCTACCTGCTCAAGCTGCTGGACGAGGCCCCGCGGCACGGCTACGAGGTGATCCGGCTGCTCGAGGAGCGCTTCCAGGGCCTGTACGCCCCGTCGGCGGGCACCGTCTACCCCCGCCTGGCCAAGCTGGAGGCCGAGGGCCTGGTCACGCACACCACCGAGGGCGGCCGCAAGGTCTACGCCATCACGGACGCGGGCCGCGCCGAACTGGCGGACCGCAGCGGCGAGTTGGCCGACCTGGAGCTGGAGATCCGTGAGTCGGTGGCCGAACTGGCCGCCGAGATAAGGGCCGACGTGCGCGGCGCGGCCGGCGATCTGCGGCGCGAGGTGCGGGCGGCCGCCACCGAGGCCCGGCGCGGCGCCGGTGCCGGGGCCGGCGCCGGGGCCGGGGAGTTCGGCGACCTCGGCGACAAGGAGTCATGGCGGGTCGCCAAGGAGGAGATGCGCCGGGTCAAGCAGGAGTGGAAGGAGCAGGCCCGCCGCGCCAAGGACGAGAGCCGCCGGGCACGTGACGAGGCCCAGCGGGCCCGCCGGCAGGCCCAGGAGGCCCAGGCACGGGCGCGGGCCCAGGCCCAGGAGGAGATGCAGCGCATAGCGCGCCGGGTGCAGGAGCACGTCCAGGACCACTTCTCGCGCGGCGACTGGCCGACGGGGGTCCGCGAGGGCCTCAGCGAACTCGCCAAGGAGTTCGGCGAGTTCGGGAAGGACTACGGCAAGGAGTTCGGCAAGGACGTCGGCCGGGAGTTCGGCTTCGGCGGCCGTACCGAGCCGGAGCCCGGAGCCGGACCGGACCTGCGCAAGTCGGCACCGGCACCGGAGTACTCGGACACCCCGGAGGACTTCCCGGCACAGTTCACCCCGGCGTGGGCGCACGGCGACGAGACCGACACCGGAGACCCGGCCCGCGATCTCGACCGGCTCCTGGACCGCTTCCGCGACGACATCCGCGACGCGGCCCGCGACCACGGAGTCACCCCGGACCAACTCCACGACGCCCGCCGCCACCTGTCGACGGCGGCGGCCCGCATCGGGGCGCTGCTGCGCAACGCGAAGCCCTGAGCACCGGCACACGAAGGCGGGCCCGGACACCGAGCGGGCCCGCCCTCCTTCTCCCGTTCAGGAGGTGGTGAGCACGATCTTCCCGAACTGGTCGCCGGACTCCAGCCGTTCGAAGCCCTCGCGGGCGCGGTCGAGCGGGAGCAGTTCGTCGATGACGGGGCGTACACCGGTCGCGGCGCAGAAGGAGAGCAGGTCCTCCAGCTCGTCCTTGGTGCCCATGGTCGAGCCGACGACCTTCAGTTCGAGGAAGAAGATCCGGGTCAGCTCGGCGTGCGAGGGCCGGTCGCCGCTGGTGGCGCCGGAGATGACGATGGTGCCGCCGGGCCGCAGCGACTTCACCGAGTGGGACCAGGTGGCGGCGCCGACGGTCTCGATGACGGCGTCCACGCGCTGCGGCAGCCGGGCTCCCGGCTCCACCGCCTCCACGGCGCCCAGCTCCAGGGCCCGCTTGCGCTTCGCCTCGTCCCGGCTGGTGGCGAAGACCCGCAGCCCCGCGGCCTTGCCGAGCACGATCGCGGCCGTGGCGACACCGCCGCCCGCGCCCTGCACGAGGACGGAGTCGCCGGGACGTACGCCCGCGTTGGTGAAGAGCATCCGGTACGCCGTCAGCCAGGCGGTGGGCAGACAGGCGGCCTCCGCGAAGGAGAGTTCCCTGGGCTTGGGCAGGATGTTCCAGGTGGGTACGGCGACCTGCTCGGCGAAGGTGCCCTGGTAGCGCTCGGTGAGGATGGACCGGGGCTCGTCGGGGCCGACGCCGTGGCCGCTCTGGCCGATCACGGAGTGCAGGACGACCTCGTTGCCGTCCGCGTCGACGCCGGCGGCGTCACAGCCGAGGATCATCGGCAGCCGGCCCTCGGGGAGGCCGACCCCGCGCAGGGACCAGAGGTCGTGGTGGTTGAGGGAGGCGGCCCTGACATCGACGGTGCTCCAGCCGGGCCGGGCCGCGGGGGCGGGACGGTCCCCCAACTCAAGTCCGGAGAGCGGCTGGTCGCGGTCGATTCGGGCGGCGTAGACGGCGAACATAGGGCCGACGATAGGTTCCCCGGGCCGAGGGCGAAACCGGAGACCCCTGTGACACATCCCCTCTTGCGCACAGCGCCCCGCACTCAGCGCCCCGAAAGGGGCGCGGGGCTGTACAAATATGCGGCTCCGCCGCGTGGGCGCGCCCAGCCCCCACCGACCCGCAGGTGCCCACGGCCCCCAGGTCGACGGTCACCCCGCAAGCACCCGATCGGGCGGGCCGGTGGGCAAAGAAATGGCCCCGCCCAAAAAGGACGGGGCCATCGAAGTCACCGGCGAGCAACGCCCTCGGCCCGCGCGGCAGCCGCAACCGCCGCGGTCACCGCGGGAGCGACCCGCTCGTCGAAGGGCGACGGGATGACATAGTCCGCGGCGAGATCGTCGCCGACGACCGCCGCCAGCGCCTCCGCCGCCGCGATCTTCATCCCCTCGGTGATCCGGGAGGCCCGCACCTGGAGCGCGCCCGCGAAGATCCCGGGGAACGCCAGCACGTTGTTGATCTGGTTCGGGAAGTCGGACCGCCCGGTCGCCACGACCGCCGCGTACTTGTGGGCGACGTCGGGGTGCACCTCGGGGTTCGGGTTGGCCATCGCGAAGACGAAGGCTCCGTCGGCCATGGAGGCGACCGCCTCCTCCGGGACCGTACCGCCGGAGACGCCGATGAAGACGTCGGCGCCGGCCAGCGCGTCCTCCAGGGTGCCCTTGAGCCCGGCCTTGTTGGTGAACCCGGCGACCTGGCGCTTGACGTCCGTGAGGTCGTCGCGGTCGGCGGAGATGATGCCCTTGCGGTCGGCGAGGGCGACGTCTCCGATGCCGGCCTCGACCAGCATCTTGGCGATGGCGACCCCGGCCGCGCCGGCGCCCGAGATCACCGCCCGGAGCTGGCCGATCTCCCGGCGGCTGAGCCGCGCCGCGTTCCGCAGCGCCGCCAGCGTGACGACGGCCGTACCGTGCTGGTCGTCGTGGAAGACCGGGATGTCGACGCGCTCCTGGAGCTTGCGCTCGATCTCGAAGCACCGCGGGGCCGAGATGTCCTCCAGGTTGATCCCCCCGAAGGAGGGAGCCAGCCGGACGACGGTCTCCACGATCTCGTCGACGCCGGTGCAGGCGAGGGCGATCGGGACCGCGTCCACGCCGCCGAACTGCTTGAAGAGGATCGCCTTGCCCTCCATCACGGGGAGGGAGGCCTCGGGGCCGATGTCCCCGAGGCCGAGCACGGCCGTGCCGTCGGTGACGACGGCGACGACGGACGACTTCCATGTGTAGTCGTTGACCAGCTCGGGCTGTTCCGCGATCGCGGTGCACACGCGCGCGACTCCGGGCGTGTACGCGAGGGAAAGGTCGTCCTTGTCACGGAGCGGCACGGTGGCCTGCACGGCCATCTTGCCGCCGCGGTGCAGCGCGAACGCCGGATCGAAGGAATCGAGGGGCTCGGCCCCGCCGTCCTGGTCCGAATTGCCCGACGTGCTGTCGCTGCGAGGATTGACGATCTCCGCTGCCACTTGTCTTACCCCTTAGGTATGCATGGTTTGAGGGTCGGCCACTCCCGGTGAGGGGGTGGGCGGGCACCGCGCAGGGCCCGATCACTGATACGTACGAGTGGCACGTACGAGCACCTGCGCGACGGGCGCGCCGCACACGCGCCCTGAGCCCCGGATGAGGGGTGTAAAGAACCTTCTTACCGGACGGACGGCGCCTGCGACGAGTCGAATAGGTGCAAGGTCACATCACGGATGTCGTAGGTAACCGACAGATGAGCGGGGAAGTGACCGGTGGAGGGCACTCGACGGCATCGCGAGATGAACCGGAGATGAACCGAAGATCTTCCGGCCGAAAGGTCGGATTCCCGCAGATGTGCGGGGGCGAGGGGCCGGTGAAGGCTCGACCTGGCGCGTGTCGGGGGTCACCCGTTATCCGATTTTGACATGGTCGCACGCCTGAATGGAGCAATCCCAATGGCAGGATGCCGTAAACCCACGAGGTCGCGACACCCGAAGGTGTGTGTTTCCGTCGACCCATCGGCATTTCGACATATCAGACACATCGGTATATCGGCTTGTTCAACCCACCGCCGGAGGAACCCACCATGACCGCAAGCTCCACCCGTCGTACCACCCTCGCGCGCTCCAGGACGGCAGCGTTCGGTGCGGTCGCGGTCGCAGGCGCCCTGCTCCTCACGGGCTGCGGTGACCACACGGACAAGGGCAGCGGCAGCGGCTCGTCCTCGTCCTCCTCCTCGGCCCCGCTGGCGAGCAAGCTGCCGGCGGACATCCGCGCGGCCGGTGTGATCAAGGTGGGCTCGGACATCGCCTATCCGCCGGTCGAGTACATGCAGAGCGGCAAGGCCGTCGGTGTCGACCCGGACATCGCGGACGCGCTGGGCAAGCAGCTGGGCGTGAAGTTCGAGTTCCAGAACGGCAAGTTCGACCAGCTCATCGTGGGACTGCAGGCCAAGCGCTTCGACGCGATCATGTCGGCGATGAACGACACGAAGGACCGCCAGAACGGCATCGACTCCGACACCGGCAAGAAGGTCGGCAGCGGCGTCGACTTCGTCGACTACTTCACCGCCGGTACCTCGATCCTGGTCCAGAAGGGCAACCCCAAGGGCGTCAAGTCCCTGGACGACCTGTGCGGCCAGGTCGTGGCGCTGCAGAAGGGCACCACGTCCGAGGGCATCGCCAAGGCGCAGAGCACGAAGTGTACGAAGGACGGCAAGAAGGCCATCACGCTGCAGACCTTCGACACCGACCCCGAGGCGCTGCTCCGGCTGAAGCAGGGCGCCTCCGTCGCCGACCTGAACGACTTCCCCGTGGCCGCCTACAACGCCAAGACCTCCGGCAGCGGCAAGGACTTCGAGGTCGTCGGCGACCAGATCGAGGCCGGCCCGTACGGCATCGCGGTCAGCAAGGAGAACACCCAGCTGCGCGACGCGATCCAGGCCGCGGTGGCCGCCATCATCAAGAACGGCGACTACCAGAAGATCCTGGAGAAGTGGAACGTCACGCAGGGCGCGGCCACCGAGGCGAAGATCAACGGCGGCTCCTGAACGGCCCGGGCACGACTGAAGACCGACACGGGTCTATGAAGGGCTGTCACTGTGACTGACACGGTCGACAAGACTCCGGCGCCCTCGGTGCCGCCGGAGCAGATCAAGGCCATCCCGGTGCGCCACTACGGCCGCTGGGTGGCCGCCGCGGTGGTCATCGCCGTCCTGGTGCTGATCGGCATCGCGTTCTCCAACGCGAAGATCAACTACAGCATCGTCCCGGACTACCTGACCGACGGGACGATCCTGTCGGGCGCCTGGCACACGCTGTACATCTCGGTCCTCGCCATGCTGCTCGGCCTGGTCCTGGGCGTGATCCTCGCGATCATGCGGATGTCCTCGAACCCGGTCACCAGCACGGTGGCCTGGTTCTACATCTGGTTCTTCCGGGGCACCCCGGTCCTGGTCCAGCTGCTCCTCTGGTACAACATCGCGCTCGTGTTCCCCATCCTCAACCTGGGGTTCTACAAGAACGAGATGAACGAGGTGATGACGCCGTTCCTGGCGGCGCTGCTGGGCCTCGGCCTGAACGAGGCCGCGTACATGTCGGAGATCGTCCGGGCCGGTATCCAGTCCGTCGACGAGGGCCAGACGGAGGCCTCGCACGCGCTGGGCATGACCCAGAGCAAGACCCTGCGCCGGGTGATCCTGCCGCAGGCGATGCGGGTCATCGTGCCGCCGACCGGCAACGAGTTCATCAACATGCTGAAGACCTCGTCGCTGGCGTACGTGGTCCAGTTCAACGAGCTGATCAAGCGCGCCACGGACATCTCCAGCACCTCGCTGGCGGTGGTCGAGATGTACTTCGTGGCGTCCATCTGGTACCTGATGCTGACCACAATCTTCAGCATCGTGCAGTACTACATCGAGCGCCGTTACGCCCGCGGCTCCTCGCGCAGTCTGCCGCCGACGCCGTTGCAGCGCCTGCGCAGGAACCTGTCCCAGTGGGCTTCGTTCCGTCGCCCGGAGGTGGCCCGATGAGCGGTCTCGCCAAGGACATCCCCCCGCCCAGCAGCGGCGCCCCGATGGTCAAGGCCGAGGGTGTGCACAAGTCGTTCGGGCTTGCGCACATCCTCAAGGGCATCGACCTGGAGGTGCTCCCGCGCGAGGTGTTCTGCCTGATCGGCCCGTCCGGTTCGGGCAAGTCGACCTTCCTGCGGTGCATCAACCATCTGGAGAAGATCAGCGCCGGCCGCCTCTACGTCGACGGCCAGCTGGTCGGCTACCGCCAGCACGGCGACAAGCTCTACGAGCTGAAGGAGAAGGAGGTCGCGGCGCAGCGGCGGGACATCGGCATGGTGTTCCAGCGCTTCAACCTCTTCCCGCACATGACGGCCCTGGAGAACGTCATGGAGGCGCCGGTCCAGGTCAAGGGCGAGTCCAAGGCCGTGGCCCGGGAGCGGGCGCAGCGCCTGCTCGACCGGGTCGGCCTCGGCGACCGTACCGGCCACTACCCGGCGCAGCTCTCCGGCGGCCAGCAGCAGCGCGTCGCGATCGCCCGCGCGCTCGCCATGCAGCCGAAGCTGATGCTCTTCGACGAGCCGACCTCCGCGCTCGACCCGGAGCTGGTCGGCGAGGTCCTGGACGTGATGCGGGACCTGGCCGAGGACGGCATGACGATGATCGTCGTCACCCATGAGATGGGCTTCGCCCGCGAGGTCGGCGACAGCCTGGTCTTCATGGACGACGGCGTGGTGGTCGAGTCCGGCCACCCGCGCGACGTGCTGACCAACCCCCAGCACGACCGGACGAAGTCGTTCCTGTCGAAGGTGCTGTAGCCCGGACGACGACGTGAAAGGGGCGGTACGACATCCTCGTACCGCCCCTTCCTCGTACCGCGTGCCGGCACGGCAACAGGTCTGGTGAACCCCTACTTGAGTGCGAGCAACAGCGTGTCCGAGGGGGAGCACCACACCGGCCGGGCCTCGGCGAACCCCTTCTCCCGCAGTGTGCGCGCGTGCCAGGCCGGCGACGGCATGTCACCGTCCGCGTGTTCGCCGTAGATCTCGAACCGGCGGGCCGTCGGACCGGCCAGCACCGGGTCCTGAGCGGCCAGTTGCCACCACTCGGCCCAGTCCAGCGCCCCCGCCTCCTTGGCCTGATCCATCCGGCGATGGCGCAGCGCCCGTTCCGCCGCATTGATCCGGGGCGTGCCGTCGTCGATCATGTGGTCCGCGTTCATGAAGACACCGCCGTCGCGGACGAGTCCCGCGACCTGACCGTAGAGGGCCGCGAGGGGTTCGCTGTGCAGCCAGTGCAGGGCCGTGGCGGTCAGGACGGCGTCGTACGAGTCGTACGGCAGCCGCGCCGCCCACCGCGGGTCCGTGAGGTCGGCGGTGACGAACGTGACCCGGTCGTCGCCCGCGAAGGTGCCCTCGGCGATGGCGAGCAGGGCCGGGTCGAGGTCGACGCCGGTACTCACCGCGTCCGGGAAGCGTGCGAGCAGCCTGGCGGTGATGCTGCCGGTGCCGCAGGCGAGATCGAGCACCCGGGGTGCCGTGCCGACGAGGGCCTCGACCATGTCGAGCATGATCCGGAAGCGTTCCTCGCGGTCCGGCATGTACCACTCCTGCTGCCGGTCCCAGCTCTCCTGCCAGGCACCCCAGTCGGCCCCGGTCGTGGTCGTCGGTGCGTCCGTCATGGCAACCCTCCGCCGCACATATCCCGTAATACCCTGGAAGCACGACCGGCTGTTACCCGACCGCACCACCGACCATAGAGCGCCCTCGTAAGGACTACAAGTGGAACTGGCCTATTACTCGGATTACGCCGTCCGGCTCGTCAACAGTGAGGAACCGGCCCGGGGCAAGGACTCCCTGACCTCGGTCGAGGCCGTCCGCGATCTCTTCGGCGGCAACCAGCAGGCCGCCCGGCGCGCCACCGACGCCGATCTCACCCGCTTCCGCTCGGTGCGGGCCCGGCTGCGCGCGGTCTTCGAGGCGGCCGACAAGGGCGAGGAGACCCTCGCGGTGGACCTGCTGAACTCGCTGCTCCTGGAGTTCCCGGTCAGCCCGCAGATCTCCGGGCACGACTTCCGGGACGAGGACGGCCGCCCGCTGTGGCACATGCACCTGGCCGACCATCCGTCCAACGCCACCGCCGGCTACGCGGCGATCGCGGCGATGGGCCTGGCCTTCCACCTCACCGAGTACGGCGTGGACCGCCTCGGCCTGTGCGAGGCGACGCCGTGCCGCAACGCCTACCTCGACACGTCCACCAACCGCTCCCGGCGCTACTGCTCGGACCGCTGTGCGACCCGCGCCAACGTGGCCGCCTACCGGGCCCGCAAACGCCTGGAGGCGGAACGGCCCGACCGGACCGAACGGTCCGAGAGCACCGGCCGCGCCGCCGAGAGCGCCCAGCGCACCAGCGCCAGCGGCGAGCGCTGACCGGCCGCGCGCGGCCGGTAACGGAACAGGGCCCGGCCGAGGATCAGCTCCTCCGGCACGGTCCCGTAGTCATTGCTGTCACTGCTGCCCGACTGGTTGTCCCCCAGCACCCACCAGCCGCCCTCGCGCAGCTCCACGGCCCGCTTGACGACGAGCAGGTCCTGCTGGAAAGGGTGGCGCAGGACGACGACATCACCGGCCCTCACCCGGGCCCCGTACCGCACCAGGAGCTGATCCCCCTGGTACAGCGTGGGCACCATGGACGGGCCGGTCACCTCGGCCAGTCCGAAGGGCGCGGCGCCCCTCCCCCGCTCGGTCTCCTGCGACAGCTCCGGCATCCCCGGCACCTCCCCGGTCCGTTCCTCCACCAGTCTCAGTCTGACCCTGGACTTTTGTCCTAAGCCCATGGGGGCACTCGCGAAATCACGCTTCCCAGGGAGTAATGTCCCACCTGAGAAGACGATCACGAGGAAGGAACGCTCCATGCTTTCCCGCCTGTTTGCCCCCAAGGTCAAGGTCAGCGCGCACTGCGACCTGCCCTGCGGCGTGTACGACCCGGCCCAGGCCCGCATCGAGGCGGAGTCGGTGAAGGCCGTGCAGGAGAAGATGGCCGCCAACGACGACCCGCACTTCCAGGCTCGCGCCACCGTCATCAAGGAGCAGCGCGCCGAGCTCGCCAAGCACCACGTCTCGGTGCTCTGGAGCGACTACTTCAAGCCCCCGCACTTCGAGAAGTACCCGGAGCTGCACGTCCTGGTCAACGACACTCTGAAGGCCCTGTCCGCCGCCAAGGCGTCCACGGACCCGAAGACCGGTGAGAAGGCCCTGGAGCTCATCGCCGAGATCGACAGGATCTTCTGGGAGACCAAGAAGGCCTGATCTGCGACTGTTTGAGTTGCGAATGCCTTACCCAACCGCACCCGGACCCCGGCCCGCCGGCCGTCCGGGTGCGGTTTTTTTGCCGCGTGCCGCGTGCCGTGGGCCTTCGGGGGCGCCGGGGCGCCGGGGGCGGTCTGTTCAGCGCGAGGCCGCCAGGTCCCTGAGCGGTTCGCCGGTCAGGCGGCAGATGCGCCACTCGTCCAGGAACTCCACCCCGAGCGACTTGTAGAAATCGACCGCCGGCTCGTTCCAGGACAGCACCCACCACTCGAAGCGCTCGTAGCCGCTGCGCAGGCAGAGTGCGGCGAGGGAGGCGAGCAGCGCCCTGCCGTGGCCGCCGCCGCGGGCGTGGGGCCGTACGTAGAGGTCCTCCAGGTGCATGCCCCGGGTTCCGGTCCAGGTCGAGAAGCGCGGGAACCACAGGGCGTAGCCCACGGCCTCGCCCGTGCCGTCGTCCTCGGCGATCAGGGCGTAGGCGGCGGGGTGGGCCCCGAACAGCGCCTCGCGGAGCTGCTCCTCGGTGGCCCGGGCCTGCTCGACGGCCCGTTCGTACTCGGCGAGTTCGCGGATCATCGTACGGATCTCGGCGATGTCGTTCTCGGTGGCGGCGCGGATCATGCGGAAGATCCTGGGGCACCGTGCCGGGCCGTGTCCATCCGGTTCCAGCAGCAAACCGGCAGCAGCGAAGGGGCCGGCCGGATTGTCCGGCCGGCCCCTTCGGTGGTGGTGCTAGTGACCGCCGTCGTGGTCGTCCTCGCCGGCCTCCAGGAGGCCGGCCGCCGCACCCACGACCCGCGGGTCGGGGCTGCCGACGACCTCCTCGTCCTTGTCGGCGTAGTCGAAGCGGGCCAGGACGCTGCGCATCGCCTCGACGCGGGCGCGCTTCTTGTCGTTGCTCTTGACCACGGTCCAGGGCGCGTACTCGGTGTCCGTCTCGCGGAACATCGCGACCTTCGCGGCCGTGTAGTTGTCCCAGAGGTCCAGCGAGGCGAGATCCATCGGGCTGAGCTTCCACTGCCGTACCGGGTCGACCTGGCGGATGGTGAAGCGGGTCCGCTGCTCGCCCTGCGAGACCGAGAACCAGAACTTCACCAGGTCCACCCCGTCGTCCACCAGCATCCGCTCGAACAGCGGTGCCTGGCGCATGAAGCGCCGGTACTGGTCGTCCGAGCAGAAGCCCATGACCCGCTCGACGCCGGCCCGGTTGTACCAGGAGCGGTCGAACATCACGATCTCGCCGGCGGTGGGGAGGTACTCGACGTAGCGCTGGAAGTACCACTGGCCGCTCTCGCGTTCCGTGGGCTTCTCCAGGGCCACCACGCGGGCGCCACGCGGGTTCAGGTGCTCCGTGAAGCGCTTGATCGTGCCGCCCTTGCCGGCCGCGTCCCGCCCCTCGAAGACGATGACGATCCGGCGTCCCGTCTCCTTGATCCAGCTCTGCAGCTTCAGCAGCTCGATCTGCTGCAGCCTCTTGTGCCACTCGTACTCCTTGCGCTCCATGCGGTGCGCGTACGGGTAGTTCTCCCGCCAGGTGTCGATCGGGGATCCGTCCGGGCGGATGAGTACGGGGTCGTCCGGGTCGCTGTAGTCGACCTTCAGGTCGGCCAGGTCGGACAGCAGGTCCGGCGTCGTCATCCAGTCCTCCTCAGCGGCTTGGTGGGTCGGTGTCTCAGTGGAACTGCGGCACGATCAGGTAGATGCCGTACGCCACCACCGCCACGCAGGCGAGCAGGCACAGCCCTGCCTGGGCGGCGCCGACGGCGCTGGTGCCGCCCTGCTCCTTGGCTCCCTCGTAACGGGCGAGCCCGAGGACGCCGAGGGCGAAGACGACCACCACTGCGACTGTAACTCCGATGCTCACCGCGGTGACCTGGCCGAGTGCGGTCCAGTCGATGTTCATGGGGACTCCCTCACTCAGGCGGCGGTGCCGACGTTGGACGGGGGCTGGGTACGGACGGCGACCTCGTGGTGGTCGTTGACGTTGTCGGCGTGGATCGGGTTGCGGCGCGACAGCATGACGATGCCCGCCGCGAGCGCGGCGCCGACCAGCGCGACCACGACCGTGCCGAAGTTACCGCCGTGCTTGACCGCGTACGCGGAGATGCCGCCGACCAGCGCGGCGCACGGCAGGGTGATCACCCAGGCGGCCACCATGCGGCCCGCGACGCCCCAGCGGACCTCGGCGAGACGCCGGCCGACGCCCGCGCCGAGGATGGAACCGGAGGCGACCTGCGTGGTGGACAGGGCGAAGCCCATGTGGGCGGAGGTCAGGATGACGGCCGTGGAGGCGGTCTCCGCCGCGAAGCCCTGCGGGGACTGGATCTCGGTCAGGCCCTTGCCCATGGTGCGGATGATCCGCCAGCCGCCGATGTAGGTGCCCAGCGCGATGGCGAGACCGGCGCACAGGATCACCCAGACCGGCGGGCCGGAGTCGCCGGGGAGCGCGCCGACCGAGATCAGGGTCAGGGTGATGATGCCCATGGTCTTCTGGGCGTCGTTGGTGCCGTGGGCGAGCGAGACCAGCGAGGCGGAGCCGATCTGCCCGAGCCGGAAGCCCTTGGTCACCGAGTCCGCGCGGCCGCGGGCGGTGAGCTTGTAGGCGCAGTACGTCGCGATCAGGGCGGCGACGCCCGCCACGACCGGCGAGGCGAAGGCCGGGATGATGATCTTCTCGACAACCTTGTCGAAGTTCACGGCCCCGGAGCCCGCGCCGACCCACACCGCCCCGATCAGTCCGCCGAACAGCGCGTGCGAGGAGCTGGAGGGGAGCCCTACCAGCCAGGTCAGCAGGTTCCACAGAATCGCCCCCACGAGCCCCGCGAAGATCATCGCCGGAGTCACCTTGGCGTCGTTCACAATGCCGCCGGAGATCGTCTTGGCGACCTCCGTGGAGAGGAAGGCCCCGACCAGGTTCAGAACACCGCTGATCAGAACAGCTGTCTTCGGTTTGAGCGCGCCGGTCGCGATGGACGTTGCCATCGCGTTCGCCGTGTCGTGAAACCCGTTGGTGAAGTCGAAAGCGAGTGCTGTGACGATCACGACCGCCACGAGGAACGTGATGTGGTCCATTCCTCTATGCAAACAAGCGCGGGCCAATTGCGCGAGAACCGGAGGGAAACGGAACTCCAAGAACAAACCCGGTCCGTGTGCGCGATGTGCGTGCCATCCTGGGGCGATGACCCTGGAGGACCTGCGGCGGCTGCGCCGGGCCCGCGACCGGATGGACCGCGAGTACGCCGAGCCGCTCGACATGGCCGAACTCGCCCGTACGGCCCTGATGTCCCCCGGCCATTTCCAGCGCAGCTTCCGCAAGGCCTTCGGGGAGACGCCGTACAGCTACCTCATGACCCGGCGGGTCGAGCGGGCCAAGGCGCTGCTCCGCAGGGGTGACCTCACGGTGACCGAGGTGTGCATGGCCGTCGGCTGTACGTCGCTGGGTTCCTTCAGCTCGCGGTTCACCGAACTGGTCGGGGAGACGCCGAGCGCGTACCGGGCGCGGGACCACGAGGAGAGCACGGTGATCCCGTCCTGCGTGGCCCGTACCTTCACCCGCCCGCGCCGCCGGCCGTACTGACCGTTCGCGACGCGGTACGCGCCGTACCTACCCAGGTCACTCCCCGCTTCCCGGCCGTACACTGGCCGTCATCACCGTCATCATCAACACCGTTGCCCGACAAGGCATGTGGACCAGGCCTTGCACACATCCGGGGGAGCCGTGGCAACCGCGTTCATCTCCGTCCTCAGCCCCGACCCGGTCATGGACGCAGAGTCCCTGACCGACTGGCTCAGGGGCGAGCCCGCGCTCGCCGGCAAGGTCCGGCTGACCGGGGGCGCCCCGGCCGCGGGCCAGCTAGGCGTGCCGCTCGACACGGTGTCCGTGCTGCTGGGCGCCGGCGGCCCGCTCACCGTGCTCGCCTCCTGTCTGCGCGCCTGGATCACCCAGCCGCGCCGCAGCGACGTGAAGCTCAGCGTGAAGCACGAGAACGGGCCCGCGGTCGAGATCGACGCCAAGCGGGTCAGCCACGAGGACGTGGAACGGCTCCTGCGCCAGGCCCTGGACCGGCAGCAGGATCCGCAGGCGTGACGTGCGCCTACCCGACCCCCACCGCTCCCGGGTCGTGCTGATCGGCGCGAGCCGCTACTCCGACCCGGCCCTGCCCGACCTGCCGGTCGTCGGGAAGACCGTCACCGATCTCGCCGAACTGCTCACCGAGCCGTACTACGGGCTCGTCCCCGACAGCCACTGCACGATGCTGCTCGACGACGGCGACCTGCGGACGGTCGGCGACCGGCTGCGCTCCGCCGTGGCCGAGGCCGAGGACCTCCTGCTGGTGTACTACGCCGGTCACGGCCTGGTCGCCGGCCGCCGCCACACCCTGTATCTCGCCCTGCCGGACAGCCGCTGGGAGGCGCCCGAGTTCAACTCCCTGGAGTACGACAAGCTCCGCGACGCCGTCCTCGACTCCCCCGCCGAGACCAAGGTGGTCGTCCTCGACTGCTGCTTCTCCGGCCGGGCCGTCGGCGACGCGCTCGGCGGCGAGGCGGGGCGGATCGACCAGCTGGAGGTCACCGGCACCTACGTCCTCACCTCCGCCCAGCGCGACCAGGTCGCCCTCGCCCTGCCGGAAGAGGAACACACCGCGTTCTCGGGCCGGTTGATACGGCTGCTGCGCGAAGGGGTCGTCGGCGGGCCCGAGTTGCTCACGATCGACGACCTCTACCGCCGGCTGAGCGCCATCATGGCCGCCGAGGGCCTGCCCACCCCGCTCAACCGGGGCGCCGGCACCGCCTCTTCCCTCGCCCTGGGCATCAACCGCGCGTTCGCCACCACCGCGGGCCCCGAACTGCGCCGACGGCATGTCGACGCCGTCGAGCAGGGCAAGGCCGGGGACTGGGCGGGGGCCGCCGAGCAGCTCCGGAAGACCGTGGACGAGCAGACCCGGATCCTGGGCGCCGAGCACGAGGACACCCTGCGCGGCCGCCAGTCCCACGCGCACAGCCTGGGCGGCGCGGGCAGCCCGGTGGAGGCGGCGGGCCTGCTGCGCCAACTCCTCGCGGACCAGCTGCGGTTGCTGGGCCCGGACCATGAGGACACCCTGCGGACGCGGCAGTTCCTCGCCGTGAACCTCGGCGAGGCGGGGCATCGCGAGGAGGCGGTCGGGATGCTCCGGGTGCTGCTCGCGGACCGCGGGCGGGTGCTGGGCCCGGAACATCCGCACACCCTGCGGACCCGGCATCTGCTGGCCAGGAACCTGGCGTCCACCGGCGCGCGGGAGGAGGCGCTGGCGCTGCTCAGGGAGGTGGTGGCGGTGCGGGAGCGGGTACTGGGGGCGGACCATCCGCACACGCGGCGGGCTCGGGAGGACATGGCGGGGGTGAGCGGTGTACGAGAGGTTCGATGAGCGGGCGCGAGACGTAGTGGATCGAGCGCGGTCTCAGGCACGGGAGCTCAAACACGCGTACGTCGAGCCGGGGCACATCCTGCTGGCGCTGCTCGATCTGGACGAGGAGAACGTCGTCACCATCCTGGAGGCGCGGGCCGAAGGGCTGCGAGCGGGGCTGGTCTCGGCCCTGGGCAAGGGCACTGTCGAGCCCGGTGAGTTCCTGCCGCTGACCGGTGAGGCCACCGCCGTGCTCGAACTGGCGCCCCAGGAGGCCGACCGGCTCGGTCATGACCTCGTGGGGCCGCTCCATGTCCTGCTCGCTCTGCTGTCGGCCGGGAACACCCTGGTCGCGGACGTCCTCGCCGCCAACCTGGTCGACCCACGGCAGGCACACTCGTCGATCGCCGAACCGGAGATCACCTCCCTCACCCGGGACCTGACCGTCGTCTCGGGCCCCGTCATCGGCCGCGCCACCGAGATCGACCGCGTCCTGCAGACCCTGACCCGCCGCGACCGCCGGTTCCCCCTCCTCACCGGCGAACCCGGCGTGGGAAAGGAGGCGGTGGCCATGGGCGTCGCCCGAGCCGTGGCCGAGGGACAGGTACCGGCCGTCCTCCAGGGCCGCCGTGTCCGGGCCCTGGACCTGGCTGCCGTCCTGGCCGATCCCCGCCACCGCGCCCGTGGCAACGCCTTGATCGCCGGCCTTCTGAACGAGGTCAAAGACACCGCCGACCTGCTCATCTATCTGAACGGCGCCCTCACTCCGCTGCACCTCCCCGAGGGCACCACCACCCCCCTAGGCCTGCTCCGCCCGCTCCTCGACACCCCGGGTGTACTGGCCTTCGGCGACTGCGGACCCATGGAGTACGGCCACCGGGATCCCGACCCCGGCCTCGACCGCCTGATCCAGCCCATCCCCGTCGCCGAACCGACCGACGCCGACGTACTCGAGATCCTCCGTGTCTGCCGTGCACGCCTCGCGCACCATCACGCCGTGACCTTCACCGACGAGTCCCTGGCGGCAGCAGCCGCCCTGGCCCGCGATCACGTGCCCGACCGGGCGCTCCCCGGCTCGGCCATCGGCCTCCTCGACGAGGCGGCCGCCCTGGCCCGGACCCACGCCGCCCGCACCGGCACACCCCCGGGCCAGGACCCGGACCACCCCCTGACCGTCACCGACATTCACGTCGCCCAGGCCCTCGCCGCCGCCTCCGGCATCCGCACCCCGGCACCCGCCACCCGGGCCACCACGCCCCCCGCTCACGACCCCTACGTCTGGGCCATGAGCTGACCCGAGCCGGCCGGGCACGGCAGCCCGATACCTCCTAGCCTGAGCCCATGGACGTAAAACTCGCGCAGTGTTTCATCGCCGTCGACGACCACGACAAGGCCCTGGCCTTCTACCGTGACGTCCTCGGTCTGGAGGTCCACAACGACGTGGAGTTCGAGGGGATGCGATGGGTGACCGTCGGATCGCCGCAGCAGCCGGGCGTGGAGATCGTGCTGGAGCCGCCCGGCGCCAACCCGGACGCCTCCCCCGCCGACCGGCAGGCCATGGCCGAACTGCTCGCCAAGGGCATGCTGCGCGGGGTCATCTTCTCCACCACCGACTGCGACGCGTTGTACGAGCGGGTGCGGGAGTACGGCGGTGATGTGATCCAGGAGCCGATGGACCAGCACTGGGGCGTGCGGGACTGCGCGTTCCGGGACCCGGCGGGGAACCTGCTGCGTTTCACGGAGCGCCGGGACGGCGAGTAGCGCACTTACGATCACCGCATGAGCATCCGCTGGACGTACGCCTTCGCCGACCGCCCCGCCACGCGTCTCGCCGCCGCCAGGGCCTTCTGGACGGCCGTCACCGGCACCCGTCCCTCCGCACCCCGCGGTGAGAACGACGAGTTCATGACGCTGTTGCCCGAGGCCGGCGCGGACGCCTGCGTCAAGCTCCAGGGCGTCGGGGCGGGCTCGGGCGGAGCCCACCTGGACCTCTGCATCGAGGATGTGCCGGGCCTGGTGAAGCGGGCCCGGGAACTCGGCGGCGAGCCGGTCGCCGAGCACGAGGGCTGGGCCGTACTGCGGTCGCCCGCCGGGCAGTTGTTCTGCGCGGTGCCCTGGCACGGCGAGTCGGTACGGCCGCCGGTGGTGGCGGGCAGCCGGCTGGACCAGGTCAGCCTCGACATCCCGCCGTCCGCGTACGACACGGAGACCGCGTTCTGGGCGGAGCTGACCGGCTGGGAGCTGCTGACCGGTTCGCTGCCGGAGTTCCGGGTGCTGAGGCCACCGGCGGGCCTTGCCGTGCGCATCCTGCTCCAGCGGTTCGACGACGAGCAGCCCGCCGCCGCCCATCTCGACCTGGCCTGCGCGGACATCCCGGCGACCCGGGCCCGGCACGAGGAGCTCGGTGCCGTACACCTGGCCGACGGCCGGCACTGGACGGTGATGCGCGACCCGGCGGGCGGTGTCTACTGCCTGACCGGCCGGGACCCGGAGACGGGCGGGCTGCCGGCCGTCACCCCCGGGGCCAGGGCTCCACGTCCACCACGGCCGTGACCGGGATCGGCCCGTACACGTGCGGGAACTCCTCGCCGCCCGGCTCGACCGCCTCCCACTTCACCGGTACGCCCACCCGGGCCGGGTCCACGACCAGCACCACCAGCTCGTCCGGTCCGTCGTAGGAGCCGTACAGGAAGGCCGCGATACGCGGGAGCTGGTCGCGGGTGGAGCAGTGGATGAAGCCCTCCTCCCGGAGGGTGCGGCCGCGGGTGGACATCTCGTAGCCGCCCCGCGCGCGGGCCTCCTCCCACAGGGAGCGCTCGGTGATGTGCAGGATGTTCGGGAGTTCGGTCATACGGTCACGCTACGGCGTCGGACCGGAGACCGGCCTCAGGATTTCTTCGCGGCGGATCCGGGCGGAGGCGCGTGCGGCACCGACTGCCGCTCCGGCGCCCGGGACCGGCCGCCGTACTCGGCGCAGTCGGGGTTGCGGCAGGGTCCGGGGCCCCACACCGGAACCCAGGCCCCCAGCGTCTTGTACCGCCGCACCACAACGCTCTCGACGGGCTGTCCGCAGACCGGACAGGCCCGATCGCCCTGGCTGTCCATGTGCCCAGCGTAGGCCGGGGCGGCGGATGGCGCCCCCGCGCGCGGGGAGGGGCGGAATCGGCGGGCCCCGCGCACCGTGGGGATGCGCGGGACCCGTCGGGCCGGAGCCCCCGGGGGCCGTGCGGGGTCAGGAGCCGCGCGGTCCCGGGGACTCCGGGGTCTTCACCGGCTGCGCCGGGTCACGAACTCGGCGAGCGCGAGCAGGCCTCCGGCCGACCCGGGGTCGGGCACGGCACGGGCGAGCTCCTGCATCGCCCGGGCCATCCGGTCGGCCGCCTCGGCCTGCGCCCAGTCACGGCCGCCCGCCCGTTCCACGGCCAGTGCCGTCCGCGCGATCTCGTCGGCGTCGGCCCGCACATGCGGCTTGGCGTACAGCTCGGCGAGTTCGGCGGCGGCCGGGGTGCCGGAGCCGAGCGCCGCGACGACCGGCAGGGACTTCTTGCGGGCCGCCAGGTCGGCGCCGGCCGGCTTGCCGGTGCGCCGTGGATCGCCCCATATCCCGATGACGTCGTCGATCAGCTGGAAGGCGAGCCCGGCCTGCCGGCCGAAGCCGTCGAGGGCCGCCACCTCGTCCTCGTCCCCGCCCGCGTACAGCGCGCCCAGGGCGCAGGCGCAGCCGAGCAGCGCCCCGGTCTTGGCCTCGGCCATGGTGAGCACCTCGTCGAGGGTGACCTCGTCGGGGGCCCGGTCCTCCAGGGCCGTGTCCGCGTGCTGCCCGGCGCACAGTTCGAGGACGCAGTCCGCGAGCCGTGCGGCGGCCGCCCCGGACGCGGGGTGCGGGTCCTCGGCGAGCAGCCGGAGGGCCAGCGCCTGGAGGGCGTCCCCGGCGAGGATCGCGTCGGAGTCGCCGAACACGGTCCAGGCCGTGGGCCGGTGCCTGCGGGAGGTGTCCCGGTCCATGACGTCGTCGTGCAGCAGTGTGAAGTTGTGCACCAGTTCCACGGCGACCGCGGCCCGGACGGCGGACGCGCGGGCCCCCGGTCCGCCGAGCGCGTCGGCGGCGGCGAGGACCAGCGCGGGCCGGATGGCCTTGCCGGCGTCGCCGGAGGCCGGGGTGCCGTCCGCGTGCTCCCACCCGAGGTGGTAGCGCGCGATCCGCCGCATCGAACCGGGCAACGACTCCACGGCCGTGCGCAGTTCGGGGTCGACGGACGCCCGGGCGCGCTCCAGTATGACCGCCGCCTCCGGCCCGTCGAGCGGTTCGGACGGCTCGGGCGGCACCCCTGGGAACCGCTCCTGCCTCTCCGTCACGAACTCGGCCATGACCTCCCCCTCGCGGAGTGCGCATACGGTGGCGTCTCCGCCCCGGCTCGGCACGTACCCCGAGGGTGTACCCGCCCCGGAGGGCGGGGACACGGCCGCCAAGTGCGGAAACGTCACCTCCAGCGGCCGATCTCGACGTTCTCCAGCACTCCGAGAGCGTCCGGGACCAGGACGGCGGCCGAGTAGTAGGCGGTGACCAGGTAGTTGATGATCGCCTGCTCGTTGATGCCCATGAAGCGGACCGAGAGACTCGGCTCGATCTCGTCGGGGATCCCGGACTGCCGCAGCCCGATGACACCCTGTTCGGACTCGCCCGTACGCATGGCGATGATCGAGGTGGTCCGGGCCTCGGTCACCGGGATCTTGTTGCACGGGTAGATCGGGACCCCGCGCCAGGTCGGGATGCGGTTGCCGCCGATCTCGACGCTCTCCGGGACCAGTCCGCGCTTGTTGAGCTCACGGCCGAAGGCGGCGATCGCGCGCGGGTGGGCGAGGAAGAGCCTGGTGCCGCGCCGGCGGCTGAGCAGCTCGTCCATGTCGTCCGGGCTGGGCACGCCGTCGTGCGGCTGCAGCCGCTGGTCGTACTGGCAGTTGCTGAGCAGGCCGAACTCCGGGTTGTTGACCAGCTCGTGCTCCTGGCGCTCCTTCAACGCCTCGACGGTGAGCCGCAACTGCTGCTCGGTCTGGTTCATCGGCTGGTTGTAGAGGTCGGCCACGCGCGTGTGGATGCGCAGCACGGTCTGGGCGATGCTCAGCTCGTACTCACGCGGCCGGGCCTCGTAGTCGACGAAGGTGTTCGGAATGTCGGGCTCGCCGCTGTGGCCGGCCGCGAGGGCGACCTCCTTCTCGCCGTACTTGTTGGTGCGCTGCTCGGGGATCGCGCGCAGTTGCTGGAGGTGCTCGCGCAGCGAGTCGGCGCGCTCGGCGACCTGCTCGAAGTCCTGCCGGGACAGGGTCAGCACGGTGCAGGCGGTGTCCGCGCGGGCCGTGTACTCCCAGATGGCGTCGGGGTCCATCAGACCCGCCTCGCCGAAGTACGCGCCGTCGGCGAGGACGCCGAGCACCGCGTCGTCGCCGTACGGGCCGGTGCCGATCTTCTCCACACGGCCGTGGGCGAGCAGGTACACCTCGTCCGTCTGGTTGCCGAACGAGGCGATGACCTCGCCGGGGGCGAAGTCGCGCTGCCGGCAGCGCTGGGCCAGCTCTCCCATCACCTCCTGGTCCTCGTACGCCCGCAGGACCGGCAGTTCGCCCAGCTCCGCGGGGATGACCTCGACGCGGTCGCCGGTCTTCAGAAAGGTGATACGGCCGTCGCCGACCGTGTAGGTGAGCCGCCGGTTCACCCGGTAGGTACCGCCCTGGACATCGACCCATGGCAACGTGCGCAGCAGCCAGCGGGAGCTGATCTCCTGCATCTGTGGCGCGGACTTGGTGGTGGTGGCCAGGTTCCGCGCTGCCGCCGTGTCCAGAGACTGCTGCGGCTTGCCCTGATCCGTGCGGACCTCTTCGCCTACCGACATAAGGAAATGCCCTCCCATACCTGCGCGGGCGCCGAACTGCCCACGCATCGGTCTCACGGGCCACCCTTTCATCACGGAGCGTGCCGGGACCATTACCCGAAAGAGCGGGAATAGATCATCGGACCGCTGGGCATGCCGAGCGCTTGCGCGATGCGGGGCTGGTCCGGAAAACCAGACTTCTGTAGAAGTTCCATGACAGGTCGGCACGAACGCGAAGGAGGCGGTCATGGCCCCACCCATGTCCGCGGACGCTTTCCTCGGCGCGCTGCGGGACGAGGGCGTCAGGGTCGTCCAGGTCGGCGACTGGAGGGAACACAACCGGAACCACAAGGGTCCCTGGGGCCCCGTCCACGGCGTGATGATCCACCACACGGCGACCAGCGGCGCCGAACGCACGGTCCGGCTCTGCCGGGACGGCCGTCCCGACCTCCCCGGCCCGCTCTGCCACGGCGTCATCACCAAGGACGGCACGGTCCATCTCGTCGGCTACGGTCGCGCCAACCACGCGGGTGCCGGCGACGACGACGTCCTGCGCGCGGTGATCGCAGAGAAGGCGCTCCCGCCGGACAACGAGGCGAACACCGACGGCAACCGGCACTTCTACGGCTTCGAGTGCGAGAACCTCGGCGACGGCGAGGATCCCTGGCCCGCGGCCCAGCTGGAGGCGATCGGGAGGGTGGCCGCGGCGGTGTGCCGGCGGCACGGCTGGTCGGAGCGGTCGGTGATCGGGCACGCGGAGTGGCAGCCGGGGAAAGTGGATCCCCGCGGCTTCACGATGGCCTGGCTGCGCGAGCGCGTCCGCGACCGCCTGAAGTGACCCGGCACGGCCGCCCCGGGCGACAATGACGACGTGACCAGCGCCGACATACTCACCCCCCGGCTCCCCTCGCCTCTCCAGGAGGTGAGGGACGACCGTTTCGCCCGTCACGGCGTCCGTCTCCTCCTCAAGCGGGACGATCTGATCCACCCGGACCTGATCGGGAACAAGTGGCGCAAGCTGGTCCCGAACATCGAGGCGGCGGCGGGCCGGCCGGTCCTCACCTTCGGCGGCGCGTACTCCAACCACCTGCGGGCGACGGCCGCCGCGGGCCGCCTGCTCGGTTTCCCGACGGTGGGGGTGGTGCGGGGCGAGGAACTGGCCGGCCTGCCCCTGAACCCCTCCCTCGCGCGGTGTGCGGCCGACGGGATGCGACTGCGTTTCATCGACAGGTCGACGTATCGGCGCAAGGCCGAGCCGGAGGTCCTGGACGCTCTGCTGCGGGCGGCGGGCGCCGAGGACGCGTATGTGGTGCCGGAGGGCGGCAGCAACGCGGCGGCGGTACGGGGCTGCCGGGCCCTCGGGGAGGAGCTGCGGGGGCGGGCCGACGTGGTGGCGCTCGCGTGCGGGACGGGGGGCACACTGGCCGGGACGGCCGCCGGACTGGGGCCGGGTCAGCGGGCGTTGGGGGTGCCGGTGCTGAAGGGCGGGTTCCTGGGGCGTGAGATCGGGAGGCTTCAGGACGAGGCGTTCGGCGGGCGGCGGGGGGACTGGTCGCTCGACGAGCGGTTCCACTTCGGGGGGTACGGGCGCACGACACCTGAACTCCACGCCTTCGCGGAGGACTTCGAGGAGAGGCACGGGGTGGGGGTGGAGCGGTTGTATGTGGCCAAGTTGTTGTACGGCCTGGTCGAGTCGGCGGGGGAAGGGGTGTTCCGTCGGGGACAGACCGTGGTCGCGGTGATGACGGCCTGATCGAGGCGACCGCGGCCGCGACGGCTCACGCCGCCTCCCGGTACGCCGCCGCCTCCTCCAGGTCCAGTCGGCGCAGCAGTGTGCGGAGCATCTCGTCGTCGATGTAGCGGTGGTCGCGGAGGCGGACGAAGACCTCGCGTTCGGCGCTGATCATCTCGCGGGAGAGGCGGCGGTAGGTGTCGTCGACCGACTCCCCGGTGGCGGGGTTGGTCTGACCGAGGCGTTCCCAGACGGCGTTGCGGCGGCGTTCCAGGACCGAGCGGAGGCGGTCGGCGAGCGGCGGCGGGAGTTCGTTGCGGTCGTCGGAGAGGAGTTCGTCGAGCCGGTTCTCGGCCGCGCGGGACGCCTGCGCCTGGGCGTTGGCCTCGGCGAGGGTCTCGGCCTGCACGTCCCGGGCGGGGAACTTCATCAGGCGGATCAGCGGGGCCAGGGTGAGGCCCTGCACCACCAGGGTTCCGATGACCGTCGTGAAGGTCAGGAACAGGATCAGGTTGCGCTGGGGGAAGGGACCGCCGCCGTGCACGGTGAGCGGGATCGAGAACGCGACGGCCAGCGACACCACGCCCCGCATGGCCGCCCAGGCGGTGACCGCCGGGCTTCTCCAGGTGGGGTTGTCCTCGCGCTCGCGGATCCGCCGGGACAGGATCCGCGGCAGGAAGGCCGCCGGGTATATCCAGACGAACCGGGCCGCCACCACGACCAGGAAGAGGGCGATCGCGTACCAGGTGGCGGCCACGCCCTCATGCGCGCCGAGGCCCTTGAGGACCACCGGCAGCTGCAGTCCGATCAACGCGAAGACCGCCGATTCCAGCAGGAACGCGACCATCCGCCACACCGCCTCCTCCTGGAGGCGGGTGGCGAAGTCGACCTCCCAGCCACGGTGGCCGAGATAGAGGGCGACCACCACGACCGCCAGGACGCCGGAGGCGTGGAACTGCTCGGCGACGCCGTACGCGACGAACGGGATCAGCAGCGACAGCGTGTTCTGCAGCAGGGGCTCCTTCAGGTGCGTGCGCAGCCAGTGGATCGGCACCATCAGCACCCCGCCGACCAGCACACCGCCGAACGCGGCCAGCAGGAACTCGCCGATGCCGCCGACCCAGGACGCGCCCTCGCCGAGGGCGGCCGCGACGGCCACCCGGTAGGCGGTGATCGCCGTGGCGTCGTTCAGCAGGGACTCGCCCTGCAGGATCGTGGTGAGCCGGGACGGCAGCCCCACCCGGCGGGCGATCGCGGCAGCCGCGACCGCGTCCGTGGGCGCCACGACCGCGCCCAGCGCGAGCGCCGCGGGCAGCGGCAGTCCGGGCACGATCGCGTACGCGGCCCAGCCGACGACGAAGGTCGCGAAGAGCACGTACCCCACCGAAAGCAGCGCCACGGGCCGCATGTTCGCCCGCAGGTCGAGATACGAGCTCTCGGTGCCCTCCTTGTACAGCAGCGGGGGCAGCACCAGGGGCAGCACGACGTCCGGGTCGAGGGTGTAGTCGGGGACCCCCGGGACGTACGACACGGCCAGTCCGACGGCGACCAGCAGCAGGGGCGCCGGCACCGGAGTGCGCCGGGCCGCGCCGGCGACCGCGGCGCTCCCCGCCACCAGCAACAGCAGTGGCATCACGTCCATGATCCTCGCCCGCCCTCTTTTTTCGCGCGGCCACCCGCACAACCGTCGTAATCTGGCAATCATGAAACAGTGCACGCACCGCGACGCGCTGCCGCACCCGGAACCCGAGCCCCTGAACGAGACCTGCCCGGAGTGTCTCGCCAAGGGCTGGCACCCGGTCCAGCTGCGGGTCTGCCTGACCTGTGGCCATGTGGCCTGCTGCGATTCGTCGCCCGGAAGACACGCGACGGGCCACCACGAGACATCCGGTCACCCGGTGATGCGGACCTTCGAACCCGGCGAGGACTGGCGCTGGTGCTTCGTGGACCACGTCCTCGTGTGACACTGCACTACGACTGGTGAAGTAGCCCGCATCGACGGTTCGACCGTTCGACACCGGGGTACGTCAACCCGGCGCGCGCTCTTCCCAATTGGGCAAGGCAGACCCCTAGACACGGAGCGTATCCACAGGTTTACTGTGAGTGACGCCAGGGGGTTGGGGTCCCGGGGACGGAAAAGTTCGGAGCGCGGTAGCGTCACCGCTGAACCACGTAGTGCGTTACCCCGGGGGGCGACCCTCGGCCCCGAATAGCTTGTACCACCATGGAGGTGAGGGTGTCCCAGATCGCAGGCGAGCCCGCGACCCAGGACTTCGTGGAAGTCCGGCTGCCGGCTGCGGGTGCCTACCTGTCGGTGCTGCGCACGGCCACGGCCGGTCTCGCCGCCCGCTTGGACTTCACCCTGGACGAGATCGAGGACCTGCGCATCGCGGTGGACGAGGCGTGCGCGATCCTGCTCCAGCAGGCAGTCCCCGGCTCGGTGCTCAGCTGTGTCTTCCGCCTCGTCGACGACTCACTGGAGGTCACGGTCTCCGCCCCGACCACGGACGGCCACGCCCCTTCGCGCGACACGTTCGCCTGGACCGTGCTCTCGGCCCTGGCGGGCAAGGTCTCGTCGGCCGTCGACGAGGACAAGACCGTGTCGATCAGCCTCTACAAACAGCGCGGCGCGGGACCCGGGCCGGCGTGAGGAACGGGGACGGGCCGGTGCGGGACGAAGAGCGCGGCACACGGGAGCTGTCGGCCGGGGGCGAAGAGCCCGAGGCCGACGCCCGCCGCATGGCTGACGGCATCGACGGCATCCCGGAACAGGCCAGGCCGCACCCGGAGGAACCCTCCGCAGAGGCCGGTCTGGAGGGTGCCGTGCAGAGCGCGCTCCCGGATGGGCGGAACGGGGTCACGGCCCCGGACCGTGCCGGGGCGAAGGCTCGCGGAAGGGCGACGGGCGGGACGATGAGCGAGCACGAGCGATACGCCGAGGACGAGGCGCTGGCCGCGGAGGTTGTGCAGGCGACCCAGCACGCGTCTCAGGACCGCAGCGGGGCGCGCGCCTTGTTCATCGAGCTGCGCACGCTGAAGGAGGGCAGCGCCGAGTACGCGGAGCTGCGCAACCGGCTGGTCCGGATGCATCTGCCGCTCGTGGAGCACCTCGCGCGCCGGTTCCGCAACCGCGGCGAGCCGCTGGACGACCTCACCCAGGTCGCCACCATCGGCCTGATCAAGTCGGTCGACCGCTTCGACCCGGACCGGGGCGTGGAGTTCTCCACGTACGCCACCCCGACCGTGGTCGGCGAGATCAAGCGCCACTTCCGCGACAAGGGCTGGGCGGTGCGCGTCCCGCGGCGGCTGCAGGAGCTGCGGCTGGCGCTGACGACCGCCACGGCGGAGCTGTCGCAGCAGCACGGCCGCTCCCCCACCGTCCATGAGCTGGCCGAGAAGCTCGCGATCTCGGAGGAGGAGGTCCTGGAGGGCCTGGAGTCGGCCAACGCGTACTCCACGCTGTCCCTGGACGTCCCCGACACCGACGACGAGTCCCCGGCGGTCGCCGACACCCTCGGCGCCGAGGACGAGGCGCTGGAGGGCGTCGAGTACCGCGAGTCCCTCAAGCCGCTGCTGGAAGACCTCCCGCCCCGAGAAAAGCGGATCCTTCTCCTCCGCTTCTTCGGCAACATGACCCAGTCCCAGATCGCCCAGGAGGTCGGCATCAGCCAGATGCACGTCTCACGGCTGCTGGCCCGGACACTGGCTCAACTGCGGGAGAAGCTGTTGGTAGAGGAATAGATCCCGCTGCCTCTTTTGGCGCCCCGGGCTGAAGCGCCCCGTAAGGGGCGCGGGGAACTGCGCGCCCAGCCCCCACCGGCCCGCAGATCAGCTACTACGCCCGGGCCCCTTGATCCCAAGGGCCTGGGTGGTAGCCGAGTTCACCAGCAACACCAGCGAGGCGATCGAAACCACCGCGAGCGCGATCCCCACCGGAATCGCCACGCTGTCGGCCTGCAGCAGGTTGTAGGCCACCGGCAGCGCCATGATCTGCGTGATCACAGCCGGCCCCCGGCTCCAGCTCTTCCGCAGCAGCAACCCGCGCGCGGCAAGCAACGGAAGCAGCGCCAGCACGATCACGGTGATGCCCCCGGTGACCGCCTGCCCCCGGTCGTCCGGCGACCCGGTGAGCCCGAGCACGAGCATCCACACCCCGCCGGCCACCAGTGCCAGTCCTTCCAGCCCGGCCAGCGCGGCGGCATACGTCAGCCGCCGCGGACGGGGTCCGTCGGTCACATCGGCCTTCTCAGCCGTAGGCGCATCGCTCACGTCCAGAAGAGTAGCCCTCGCCCCGGAACGACGGCCGCGGCCCCGCAGGGACACGTGTTCAGACTCACGCCCCTTTCTCTTACCCGATCCCTAACTCGGTCTGGGCCGGGTACTTCCCAGTAGGTACGCTGCAGTCCATGCGTGCACTTCTCGTGGTCAATCCGGCGGCAACCACCACAAGCGCACGTAGGCGCGATGTCCTGATCCACGCACTCGCGAGCGAAGTGAAGCTGGAGGCGGTCACCACCCAGTACCGCGGCCACGCCCGTGACCTGGCCCGGCAGGCGGCGGAGAGCGACGACATCGACCTCGTCGTGGCGCTCGGCGGCGACGGCACGGTCAACGAGGTGGTCAACGGTCTCCTGCACGGCGGGCCCGACCTGGACCGGCTGCCCGGTCTCGCCGTGGTCCCCGGCGGTTCCACCAACGTCTTCGCCCGCGCCCTCGGTCTGCCCAACGACCCGGTCGAGGCCACCGGCGACCTGCTGGACGCGCTGCGCGAGAAACGTGAGCGGGTCGTCGGCCTCGGCCTGACCGCGGGCACGCCGGGCACCGAGGACGAGGCGGTCCCGGCCCGCTGGTTCACCTTCAACGCGGGGCTCGGCTTCGACGCCGGCGTGGTCGGCCGGGTCGAGCAGCAGCGAGAGCGCGGTAAGAAATCCACGCACGCGCTGTACGTTCGTCAGGTCGTCCGGCAATTCCTCGGCGAGCAGCACCGCCGGCACGGAACGATCACACTGGAGCGGCCCGGCGCCGACCCGGTCACGGATCTTGTCGTGGCGATAATCTGCAACACCTCGCCCTGGACGTATCTCGGCAATCGCCCGATGTACACGTCACCTAAGGCCTCGTTCGATAAGGGCGTCGACGTACTCGGTCTCACCCGTCTGTCGACCGCCGCGGCTGCCCGGTATGGCACACAGTTGCTCACTTCGTCCCCCGAGCGTGGACCCCATGGCAGGCATGCGGTATCCCTGCACGATCTGGACCAGTTCACCTTGCATTCGAAGGTGCCCCTCCCCCTCCAGATGGACGGCGACCACCTAGGACTGCGTACGAGCGTGACGTTCACAGGCGTACGCCGCGCACTGCGTGTGATTGTGTGAGCGGAACGGGCCAAAGTCCTTTCACTCGAACGTTTAGGCCAGGATCCACCCCATGGAAGTACGGCTGTGACCCAGTCGACACCGAGGAATCAAAAAAAACTTTCCGGAAGGGGTTGTATCCGTCGCTGAGGTTTGCGAGGCTCTACGTGGCGGTCGGGACAGCCCGCAACACCGGCGTCCGCTGATCACCGGAATCCCCCTTCAACTCACAGGACCCCTGCCAGGGAACCTGGCGGTCGGCCCTTCACTTGTTGAGGGATTCGTGAAAGCGTTCACATTCACAAGCAACTTGCACGTAATACCAAGGAGAGGTAGCAGCCATGGACTGGCGTCACAACGCCGTTTGCCGCGAGGAAGACCCCGAGCTGTTCTTCCCCATCGGCAACACCGGTCCTGCGCTGCTGCAGATCGAGGAAGCCAAGGCCGTCTGCCGTCGCTGTCCCGTTATGGACCAGTGTCTGCAGTGGGCGCTCGAGTCCGGCCAGGACTCCGGCGTCTGGGGTGGCCTCAGCGAGGACGAGCGTCGCGCGATGAAGCGCCGTGCCGCCCGCAACCGGGCCCGTCAGGCCACCGCCTGACCCGACCCACCCCGCTAGCCTGAGCTTGGCGGCGCGTACAGCGAGTACGCATCTCCCGCCCCCGAGCCGCAGCGCGCAGTACCCCCGATGCGCTTAGTTGGACAGAGCAGCAACGAGCGAGCAGCCCCGGACCCACCAGGTCCGGGGCTCTTTGCTGTCCGAGAGACCTATTTCTGCGCGCGCACCGGCACGTCCAGGATCACCCGGGTGCCCCGCTCCGGCGCCGGCACCATGTCGAACGTGCCGCCCAACTCGCCCTCCACCAGCGTTCGTACGATCTGCAGACCGAGGTTGCCGGAGCGGTGCGGGTCGAAGCCCTCGGGCAGACCGACGCCGTCGTCCTGGACGGTGACCAGGAGCCGGGACTCCTTGGTGGTGCCGCCGCGCACCGCCGTCACCTCGACCGTGCCCGTGTCGCCCTCGCGGAAGCCGTGTTCCAGGGCGTTCTGCAGGATTTCGGTGAGAACCATCGACAGCGGGGTGGCGACCTCGGCGTCGAGGATCCCGAAACGGCCGGTGCGCCGGCCGGTGACCTTTCCGGGTGAGATCTCGGCGACCATCGCGAGCACCCGGTCGGCGATCTCGTCGAACTCCACGCGCTCGTCCAGGTTCTGGGACAGCGTCTCATGCACGATCGCGATCGAGCCGACCCGCCGAACGGCCTCCTCCAGGGCCTCCCGGCCGCGCTCGGACTCGATGCGCCGGGCCTGGAGCCGCAGCAGCGCGGCGACCGTCTGGAGGTTGTTCTTCACCCGGTGGTGGATCTCCCGGATGGTCGCGTCCTTGGTGATCAACTCTCGCTCGCGGCGCCGCAGTTCGGTGACGTCCCGGAGCAACACCAGCGAACCGATGCGGGTGCCCTTGGGCTTGAGCGGGATCGCCCGGAACTGGATCACACCGTCGTCGGACTCGATCTCGAACTCGCGTGGCGCCCAGCCGCTGGCGACCTTGGCGAGCGCCTCGTCCACCGGCCCCTTGGTCGGGGCGAGTTCGGCCGTGGTCTGCCCCAGGTGGTGGCCGAGCAGGTCGGCGGCGAGGCCGAGGCGGTGATAGGCGGAGAGCGCGTTCGGGGAGGCGTACTGGACGATCCCCTCCCCGTCCACCCGGATCAGGCCGTCGCCGACGCGCGGCGAGGCGTCCATGTCGACCTGCTGGTTCGGGAAGGGAAACGATCCGGCGGCGATCATCTGCGCGAGGTCGGAGGCGCTCTGGAGGTAGGTGAGCTCCAGGCGGCTCGGGGTGCGCACGGTCAGCAGGTTGGTGTTGCGGGCGATGACGCCGAGGACCCGGCCCTCGCGCCGTACCGGGATGGACTCGACCCGTACGGGGACCTCTTCGCGCCACTCCGGGTCGCCCTCCCGGACGATCCGGCCCTCGTCCAGGGCGATGTCCAGCATGGGGCGGCGGCCGCGCGGGACCAGGTGGCCGACCATGTCGTCCTGGTAGGAGGTGGGGCCGGTGTTGGGGCGCATCTGCGCCACCGAGACGTACCGGGTGCCGTCCCGGGTGGGGACCCACAGGACGAGGTCGGCGAAGGAGAGGTCGGAGAGCAGCTGCCACTCCGAGACCAGCAGATGGAGCCACTCGAGATCGGAGTCGTCGAGCGCGGTGTGCTGGCGGACCAGTTCGTTCATGGAGGGCACGTCTGTGAGCGTACCTGGCGGTATGTGGATGGCCGAAAAACAGCGGCCTCGGGAACGGGAGAAACGGCCCCGGAAACACCCGCGGGCCGCGGCGCCTGAGAGGGACCCTCAACCCTCTCGGCACCGCAGCCCGGAGCAGCAACGGCCGCGGGGTGTGCGGTCCCGGTCGGCCGAAGGTGAGGATCCGGGGCAGTCAGGGCAGAGAGCTCCGGTTCCTCGGTCCGCCTTCCTGTGCGGGGAAGACGGAAGAGTGCGACTGTGCCGTACGGCCTGCCGTACGGGTTCAGCCCTCGTACGCAATTGTGGACTAGACCACGGTGTGTGTCCATGCGTTGGAGACTGTTCACAGTTGGTGCGATCGCAGCCTAGCCCGCCGGGGTCGGGCGTGGGGGCGGATGGCCGGGGCAATTTCCCGCGATCGGGCGGGGTCCGCCCGATCTCCGAGGATGTTTTTCATCATTCACCCCATCTGACGTATTCACGTAACCTCGCAGGCTGGTTCTGTTAGATTGATCCCGCCAGATTGGTCTAAACCACATAGCCACTCCAGACCCTCCAGCTCTCTTCAGAACGGCAGGCCCAGCGTGGAAGTTGTCATCGTTCCGGATGCCGCGGCGGGTGGCGAGCTGATCGCCGAGGCCATGGCCCAGCTGCTGCGCCACAAGCCGGACGCGCTGCTCGGAGTGGCCACGGGCTCGACCCCGCTGCCCGTCTACCAGGCCCTCACCGCCAAGGTCCGCGCCGGCACCGTGGACACCTCCCGGGCACGCATAGCCCAGCTCGACGAATACGTGGGCCTGCCGGCCGACCACCCCGAGTCCTACCGCTCCGTACTGCGACGCGAGGTCCTGGAACCACTCGGCATCGGCATGGACGCCTTCCTCGGCCCCGACGGCACCGCCGCCGACATCCAGGCCGCCTGCCAGGCCTACGACACAGGCCTGGCCACCGCCGGCGGCGTGGACCTGCAACTGCTCGGCATCGGCACCGACGGACACATCGGATTCAACGAACCCTGCTCCTCGCTCCGCTCCCGGACCCGGATCAAGACGCTCACCGAGCAGACCCGCATCGACAACGCCCGGTTCTTCGACGGAGACGTCGACCAGGTCCCCCACCACGTGATCACCCAGGGGATCGGCACGATCCTGGAAGCCCGGCACGTGGTGCTGCTCGCGACCGGTGAGGGCAAGGCCGACGCGGTCGCCGCGACCGTCGAAGGGCCGCTGGCCGCGGTGTGCCCCGCGTCGGCGCTGCAGCTGCATCCCCATGCGACTGTTGTCGTCGACGAGGGAGCGGCTTCCAAGCTGAAGCTTGCGGATTACTTCCGGTACACCTTTGTCAACAAGCCGGAGTGGCAGGGGATTTAGGGGTCGTGGGTTCTCTGCGGGACGGTGGGGGCTGGTCGCGCAGTTCCCCGCGCCCCTAAAGGGGCGCTCACGCGCCCGCAAGAACCTCCGCCGCTGCCCGACCGCACACCCTCGCCGCTCCGTGTGTCGCTATGTGCAGGGCGCCCCTCGGTGTCGCCTGGGGTACGCCCATTTCCACCACGATCGTGTCGGGGCGGGCCTTGAGCAGGGTGTCGAGGGCTCTGCCCATCCACTCGTGGCGGTGTTCGTCGCGTACCACCGCGACGATCCGGCGCTCCCCCGCCGCCGCCAGGGCCTCCTCGCCCGCGTGCTCGCCGGTGAAGCTGCCGGTCTCGGTGCCGGGCAGGAGGCGGGTCAGTTCGGCGGCGATGCCCCAGGGGGTCTCCGTGCTCACGGCGATGTTGACCATCGGCGTGAGGGAGGCGACGAAGGGGGCTGTGACCAGCGGGGCGAAGGAGTCGACGCGCGTCACATGAAGCGCGCGACGGGCCGCGACAAGGCCGATGTCGGTGCCCGCGTGGTCCGGGTGGGCCGGCTGTGCCGCCCTCGTCCAGCGGGCCAGCGCCCGTACCCGTTCCGCCGCCTCCGCCAGGCGCTCCTCCGGCAGTTCGCCGGAGCGGACCGCCGCGACCAGGGCGTCGCGCAGGCGCCGTACCGTCTCCTCGTCCGACAGGCCGCCGCCCACGCAGATCGCGTCGGCTCCGGCGGCCAGGGCGAGGACGCTGCCGTGTTCGATGCCGTAGGTCGCGGAGACGGCCCTCATCTCGATGCCGTCGGTGACGATCAGGCCGTCGTAGCCGAGTTCGGTGCGGAGGAGGCCGGTGAGGATGTCGGGGGACAGCGTCGCCGGTCGGGCCGGGTCCAGGGCCGGGACCAGGATGTGCGCGCTCATCACGGCTCGGCTGCCGGCGGCGATGGCGGCCCGGAAGGGGGCCAGTTCGCGGGCGTTCAGGACGTCGGCCGGCGCGTCGATGCGGGGCAGGGCGAGGTGGGAGTCGACGGCCGTGTCGCCGTGGCCCGGGAAGTGCTTGGTGCAGGCGGCCACCCCGGCCGCCTGGAGGCCGGTGACATAGGCGGCCGTGTGGCGGGCGACCAGGTCCTGGTCGGCGCCGAAGGAGCGGACGCCGATGACCGGGTTGGCCGGGTCGGAGTTGACGTCGGCGGACGGGGCCCAGTTGAAGTTCACCCCGCAGGCGGCGAGGCGGCGGCCCAGTTCGAGGGCGACCTGGCGGGTCAGTTCGACGTCGTCGACGGCGCCGAGGGCGTGGTTGCCGGGGAAGGAGGAACCGGTGCGGACCTCCAGGCGGGTGACGTCGCCGCCCTCCTCGTCGATCGCCACCAGGACGTCGTCCCGTTCGGCGCGCAACTGGGCGGTGAGGGCGGCGAGTTGCTCGGGCGAGGCGATGTTGCGGCCGAACAGGCCCACGGAGGCGAGTCCTTCGCCGAGCCGGCGCAGCAGCCAGTCGGGGGCGGTGGTCCCGGTGAAACCGGGCTGCAGGACCGTCAGCGCGTCGCGGGTGAGGGTGTCAGTGCCGCTCGCGAATGTCGTCATCGGATGGGGTTATCCCTTCACGGCGCCAGCGGTCAGGCCCGCGGCCATCTTGCGCTGGACGAGGAGGAACAGGACGACGATCGGCACGGCCATCATGGTGGAGCCGGCCATCATCGGGGCGTATTCGGTGCCGTGCTTGGTGGTGAAGTTGGCGAGCCAGACGGTCGCGGTCTGGTGCTCCTGGCTGAGCAGCATCAGGGCGTAGAGGTACTCGTTCCAGGCCTGGATGAAGGCGTAGACCGAGGTGGCGACCATGCCCGGGGCGAGCAGCGGGAAGACCACGCGGATGAAGGCGCCGGTGCGGGAGCAGCCGTCGACCATGGCGGCCTCCTCCAGCTCCTTCGGGATGTTGACGATGAAGCCGCGCAGGGTCCACACCGTGAACGGCAGGATGAAGGTCAGATAGGTGATGATCAGGCCGCTGAGCTTGTCGTACTGGTCCAGGTCGTTGAGGAGCAGGAAGACCGGGATGATCATGGCGACCAGGGGGACCATCTGGACCGCGAGGATGCCGACGATCACGACCTTCCGGCCGCGGAAGGCGAACCGGGAGATGGCGAGGGCGGCGAGCAGGCCGATGACCATGCCGATCGCGACGACGGAGAGGGAGACGATCAGGCTGCGGCCGACCGGGCCCCAGAAGTCGGCGATGTCCAGCGCGCGGCGGAAGTTGGAGAGGGTGATGCCGGTGGGCAGCAGGCTCGGGTCCGGGTCGATGGCGTCCTTCGCCGGCTTGAACGCGGTGTTGAGCATCCAGTAGACGGGGAAGCCGGCCGTGACGAAGACGAGGAGGCCGAGCAGGTTCCAGCCCCAGCGTGACCCCTTGCGGGCGGTGGCGACGGTGCTCATTCGACCTCTCCGATCTTCAGCATCTGGCGCATGTAGACGGCGACGACACCGAGCAGGAGGAGCACGGTGAGCAGGGCGATCGCGGAGCCCTGTCCGTAGTCGTTGACCACGAAGGCGCGGTCGTAGGAGTAGGTGGTCAGCAGCTGGAACTCGGGCTCGGGGTGGCCGCCGCGCATCACGAAGACCTGCGGGAAGACACCCATGTCCCAGATGACCGACAGGGTCGTGAGCATCACGATGATCGGCTTGAGGATGGGGAGCGTGACGTACCGGAAGACGCCCCAGGCGCCCGCGCCGTCGAGGCGGGCGGCCTCCTCCAGCTCCTTGGGGACCTGGGTGAGTCCGGCGCCGAGGGTGATGACCACGAAGGGCACGGCCCCCCAGACCACCAGGAGCATGATCACGGCCAGGCCCTGCGGCCCGCTGGCGAACCAGTTGTGGCCGATCATCTCGACCCCGGGGAGCTTGCTGAGCAGGGCGTTGAGGATGCCGTAGTCGGAGTCGAAGAGCCACTTGAAGAGCGTGGTGGCGACGATGACCGGCATGCCCCAGCTGGCCACCAGCACGATGTTGACCAGGGTCTTCACCCAGCCGGAGACCCGCTGGAGCAGCAGGGCGATGAGCATGCCGACGACCATGGTGAAGACCACGCAGCCGACGGCGAAGACGATCGTGCGCAGCACGACCTGCCAGAACTCACCGTCCCCCAGCACCCCGGAGAAGTTCCCGAACCCGACCCACTCGGCCGGCTTGAACCCCCACAGCTGGGACTGCCCGAACCGCTGGAAGGAGAGCGTGACCAGCCGGTAGAGGGGATAGCCGAGGACGAGCCCGAGAATCCCCAGACAGGGCGCGAGCAACAGCCAGGGCACGGCCGCCCCGCCGGAGCGCCGGTTCGCGCGTGGTCTTTGCGGGGACTCCGGTGGCGGTGCCGGCACCTTGGCGGGTGTGGTCGTATCAACGGCACTCATCGTGCGCTCCTAAGCAGATGAAGAGAGGCCAGCAGCAGCGCCCCGTCAGGGGCGCGGGGAACTGCGCGACCAGCCACAACGCACCGGCACGAACCCGCCAACCCGTCGCGGCACTTTCCGAGATCACCCACCGGCCGGACCTGACCCCCCGTCGACCAGGCCCGGCCGCAGGCCGACTAGTTGGTGCTGTTGATGACCTTGTCGATCGCCGCGTCCGCTTCCTTCGCGGCGGCCGCCACCGTCTCCTTGCCGGTACCGATGTTCTGCAGCATGTTCTGCAGCACCTGCGCCTTCTCGACCTGCCCCCAGCCCGGCGCCATCGGCACGAACCAGTTGGACTCGGCCGCGGTGGCCGGCACGGCCGTCGCCGGGTCGCTCTTCAGCGTCGCGAGGTCGGTCTTGTTGTTGGGCAGGTTGCCCTTGGCCATCAGGCCCTTCTGACCGGAGGGGCCGGTGAACGCGTTGATCCACTCGGCGGCGACGCCCTGCGCCTTGGACTTCACCGGGATGGCGAGGTCGGAGCCCCCCAGGAAGACCGGCATGTTCTTGCCGGACGGGCCGGGCATCACGAAGTTGACGAGGTTGTTCTTCAGCTTGCCGCCGGTCTTGTCGTTCTTCGGGTCCGCGGCGGTCGCGCCCTCCCAGGCCGCACCGAAGATCATCGCCGACTTGCCCTGGCCGTAGACGATGTACCGGTCGGACTCGTCCTTGGTCTTGTCACCGTGCATGTACTTGTCGATGACGGTCTTGAACTCGTCGAGGCCCTTGATGGACTCGGGCGAGGAGAGGTTGCCCTGCCACTTGCCGCCGGACTCGACGGCGATGGAGCCGCCGGCGTCGTAGACGAAGGACATGGCCGCGTACCAGTCACGGGTGGGCTGGTACCAGGCGCTGAACTTGTCGCCTTCCTTCTTCTGGATCTTGTCCAGGTCGGCGGTCAGCTCGGTGTAGGTCTTCGGCGTGGTCTTGATGCCGGCCGAGGCGGCGATGTCCTTGCGCCAGTTGGCGACGCGGCCGCCGGCGTAGTACGGCACGCCGTAGGTCTTGCCCTGGTAGGTGACGGAGGCCTTGAGGCCGTCGAGCCACTGGTCGGAGTTGGTGAACTGGGAGGCGTCGACGGGGGCGAAGGCGCCCTTGACCATGTAGCTGAGCATCTCGGTGTTGCCCATCTCGACCACGTCGGGGGCCTTGTCCGTGGCGAGGACGGCGTCCAGCTTGGTGTTCTTGTCCGGCCAGCCGTAGTACTCGTGGTTGATCTTGATGCCGGGGTGCTTCTTCTGCACGGCCGCGTCGGCGGCCTTCACCAGGTTCGGCCAGTTGTTCTGCGCGTCCACGGTGAGCCAGACGGTCAGCTCCTTGGCGTCCGCCCCCTTGCTGGAATCCCCGCCGTCCTTCTTGTCACTGCCACATGCCGCGATGGAGACGACCATGCCCGCGATACCGATCGCGGCTATCAGCCTGCGCTTCACGCCACCCTCCTCAGGATGCCCACACACCCCCCGGGCCATGAGGCCGGGAATCTGGACCAATGGTGTAGACCAGTACCGGGAGCTTGGACCAGACCACGAAGCCTGTCAAGAGACCCAGAAACACCCCTGACCAGCCGTTATGGGACCTATATATGCAGGAACCTTTAAGTAAGAAGGCAGCGAAAAGAGCACCGGCGGAGTACTCTCGTCCGCTAGACCAGTCGGCCTTGTGGACTAGACCAGAAGAGGCGGCGACGGTATACAGAAGGGATCACGATGTGACCCACACCGGGAGCCGGGAAGGCGGAGCATGAGCACCGACGTCAGCAGTGCGGAGAACGAGAGCGGGACAGCCGTCCGTACCGCGCGCGTGCCCAAGTACTACCGCCTGAAGAAGCACCTGCTGGAGATGACGGAGACGCAGGCGCCCGGCACCCCGGTCCCGCCGGAGCGCACGCTGGCCGCGGAGTTCGACACCTCCCGCACCACCGTCCGCCAGGCCCTCCAGGAACTGGTCGTCGAGGGCCGTCTGGAGCGCATCCAGGGCAAGGGCACCTTCGTCGCCAAGCCGAAGGTCTCCCAGGCGCTGCAGCTCACCTCGTACACCGAGGACATGCGCGCCCAGGGCCTGGAGCCGACCTCGCAGCTGCTGGACATCGGCTACATCACCGCCGACGACCGGCTGGCCGGCCTGCTCGACATAAGCGCGGGCGGCCGGGTGCTGCGCATCGAGCGGCTGCGGATGGCCAACGGCGAGCCCATGGCGATCGAGACCACGCACCTGAGCGCGAAGCGCTTCCCGGCGCTGCGCCGCTCCCTCGTCAAGTACACGTCCCTCTACACCGCCCTCGCCGAGGTGTACGACGTCCATCTCGCCGAGGCCGAGGAGACCATCGAGACCTCGCTGGCGACGCCGCGCGAGGCCGGCCTGCTCGGCACCGACGTGGGCCTGCCGATGCTGATGCTCTCCCGGCACTCACTGGACCGCGAGGGCCAGCCGGTGGAGTGGGTGCGCTCGGTGTACCGCGGTGACCGCTACAAGTTCGTGGCCCGCCTCAAGCGCCCGCGGGACTGACGCGGAGCGCCTTTCACAGAATCGACATACCGATGGCCCGACGGCTACTTCCGCTGCCGTGACACCGTGACCTAGATTGCCTGCGCATTACACAGGCGAACGGTGAGGGGACGGAGCCGCGGTATGTCGGATGTACCTGAAGTGAGGCAGCCGGTGGTGACACCGATACGCGTGGTGATCGCCGTCTGCCTCGTGGCGCCCTTCGTGGCGATGCTGTGGGTGGGCTCGTACGCCAAGACGGACCCGGCGTTCATCGGGATCCCGTTCTTCTACTGGTACCAGATGTTGTGGGTGCTGATCTCCACCGCGCTCACGATGACCGCGTACCAGCTGTGGCAGCGTGACCAGCGCGCCCGCAGGGCCGAGAGCGCGAGCGGGGGTGCGCAGCGGTGAAGGACGGTGTGAACGGCGTCGCGCTCGGCGTCTTCGTCTTCTTCTTCCTGGCCGTCACGGTCATGGGCTTCCTGGCCGCGCGCTGGCGCAAGGCCGAGAACGAGCACTCCCTCGACGAATGGGGCCTGGGCGGCCGGTCGTTCGGGACCTGGGTCACCTGGTTCCTGCTCGGCGGCGACCTCTACACGGCGTACACCTTCGTCGCCGTACCGGCGGCGATCTACGCGGCGGGCGCGGCCGGCTTCTTCGCGGTGCCGTACACGATCCTGGTCTACCCGCTGATCTTCACGTTCCTGCCGCGGCTGTGGTCGGTGTCCCACAAGCACGGCTATGTGACGACCTCGGACTTCGTGCGCGGCCGCTTCGGCTCCAAGGGGCTCTCGCTGGCCGTCGCCCTGACCGGCATCCTGGCAACGATGCCATACATCGCGCTGCAGCTCGTGGGCATCCAGGCGGTCCTCGACGTGATGGGTGTCGGCGGCGGCGACGGCACCAACTGGTTCGTGAAGGACCTGCCGTTGCTCATCGCCTTCGGTGTGCTGGCGGCCTACACCTACTCCTCCGGTCTGCGGGCGCCCGCCCTGATCGCGTTCGTGAAGGACGGGCTGATCTACCTCGTCATCGCGGTGGCGATCATCTACATCCCGATCAAGCTGGGCGGCTTCGACGACATCTTCGCCAAGGCGGGCAACGCGTTCGCCCAGGTCAACCCGGCCACCGGCAAGCCGCGTGGCGCGCTGACACCGGCCGATCCCAACCAGTGGACGTACGCCACGCTGGCGTTGGGCTCCGCGCTCGCCCTGTTCATGTACCCGCACTCGATCACGGCGACGCTCTCCTCCAAGAACCGTGACGTGATCCGCCGCAACACCACGATCCTGCCGTTGTACTCGCTGATGCTGGGCCTGCTCGCCCTCCTCGGCTTCATGGCGATCGCGGCCGGGGTCAAGGTCACCAACGGGCAGCTGGCGATCCCCCAGCTGTTCGAGAACATGTTCCCGGACTGGTTCGCGGGCGTGGCCTTCGCCGCGATCGGCATCGGCGCCCTCGTGCCGGCGGCCATCATGTCCATCGCGGCCGCGAACCTCTTCACCCGCAACATCTACCGGGACTTCATCAAGCCGGACGCCACGCCGAAGCAGGAGGCCCAGGTCTCCAAGATCGTGTCGCTGCTGGTGAAGGTCGGCGCGCTGATCTTCGTCCTCACCATGGACAAGACGGTCGCCATCAACTTCCAGCTCCTGGGCGGCATCTGGATCCTGCAGACCTTCCCGTCGCTGGTGGGCGGCCTGTTCACCCGCTGGTTCCACCGCTGGGCCCTGCTGGCGGGCTGGGCGGTCGGCATGGTCTACGGCACGGTCGCGGCGTACGGCGTGGCCTCCCCCACCCAGAAGCACTTCGGCGGCAGCGCCAAGGAGATCCCGGGCATCGGCGAGATCGGCTACATCGGTCTGACGGCGTTCGTGATGAACGTGGTGGTGACGGTGGTCCTGACCTTCGTCCTGAAGGCGCTGAAGGCCCCGGAGGGCGTCGACGAGACCGCGCCGGAGGACTACACGGCGGACGCGGGCGAACCCGGCGTCCAGGTGGAACTGCCGCCGGCCACCGCGGGATCCGCGCACTGACGAGACAGCCCCGGCCGGGCGCACCCCTGACTTCCTAGTCGCGGGTGCGCCCGGCCATCGCGTCCCAGAAACGGTCCAGTTCACGGACGCGCATGCCGACCCAGGGCGGTGTCCTGCGGTGCAGGAGCCGGGGGAACCAGCGGCGTACCCGGCCCGGCAGCAGGGCCTGCTGCTGGCGGCAGAACGGCTCGCGGATCTCTCCCCGGGGCAACCAGCCCCGGGGAGGGTACGGGCAGAGCTGGAACGTGCAGTCGGGCAGACAGGCTGATCCGGGTGCGGGCGGGGTGGAGGTGCCGATCCGCAGTCCGGGACTCAGCGGCTCCCGGTCCGTGCGGATGCACGGAGGCAGCGGCGTACCGGACTGCTCCGCACGGGCCATGCGTTCCTCGACCTCGTCCGGATGCCCGTCGCGTTCGATGAGGTTGAGCATGACCAGCACGTCGGCGACGAGGCGCTGCGCGCGCGGGTCGAGGGTGCTCCAGCCGACCGACGGCGGGATCCACAGGCTGTGCCTGCGGTAGCCCCCGGGGTGCTCGGCGCGGGCACCGATGTTGTCGGCGACACTCTTCTCGTCGATCCACAGGAACCGCTCGGGCTGCCCCGTCTCCAGCGCGAGGGCCACCAGATCGCCCGCCTCGGCGACGAACGGATGCAGGCGTCGCCGGACCTGGCCGCCGTTCTCTCCGGGCGGTCCCGGAGCCGTGTTCTCCGCGCCCGCCATGGACAGCCAGCGCTCCACCCTCTGTACGGCGGTGGCCCCGCCGTGCGAGTTCGGCCAGGGCCCGTCGGCGTGGCCGCCGTTCGGGCCCGGCGTGGCGTACCCCTGGTGGTCGTGGCGGGCGGTCAGGTCCGTGAGTTCCCACAGGCACAGCGCCTGGACCAGGCTGAGCTGCGCGTACCAGCAGCGGGACTGCTGCAGCACGGTCTCCGCCTGGCGGATCAGGTCGACGCAACCGCCCGGGCGGGCGTGGGGGTTCCGTCGGCGTCGGTTGGCCGCGTACTTGAAGCCCTGGGCCAGCGCGGCTTCCAGGGCCAGCGGCAGGTCGGGGGTGCCGCCGGTGAACTTGGGGTCCAGGTGGCGCAACCACTTGGTGAGGCGTTCCCGGGCCTCGTCGCGGTGGGCCTCGTCGACCGAGTCCAGGAGCATGGGGAGCGACCAGGCCCGTATCACGAACTCCCGGAAGAGAGCCACCCGTTGTTCACGGTAGCGCCGCTTGAGCTCCTGCCGGTCGTGCTGCAGCCGCCGGATGTGCTCGGCCGACGCGGCCTGCGCGGATGCCCCGGCCGCTCTCGCCCGCCCCATGCGCGCGGCCCACGTCTCGTAGGCGCGCCTCTTCCGGACCTTCAGGTTCTCGAGCCGGTCGTTGTACTCCTTCACGGGATCGGTGTTCAGCCCCACCCGCTCGCGGATCACGGCGAACGCCGCGTTGCCGCCTGCACCGACCTCCTGGGCGACGGCCAGGCGGATGGAGTAGGAGGGCTCCTCGATGCCCAGTTGGATGAGCTCCCAGTACAGCGGGGTGGTGTCGATCCGGTCGGAGACCTTCCGCAGCGCGGCTCCGAGTTGTTTGATCAGCCTCCGCTTGGCGTCCCGCAGGCTGCGCCGGTCGCCCTTGACCCCGGGCCAGCACGCGCGCACCGCGGCGACGATGTCGCCCAGCCGTCTCGGATCGTCCTCCCCGCTCTCGATCTCCACGGCCGCCGCGTAGAGGTCGAGGGCCTTCGGGTCGTCCGTACGACGGCCCGCGGCCGCCCTGAGGCGGTGGGCCGGGGTGCGGCCCCGCACGGGCGTCTGCCGGACCAGTTCGCCGATCTCCCTGCGCATCTCGGTCCGGATCCCGCTCCCCCTCCCCCCGGCGCCGGCCGACCGCGCCCGGGACAGCAGCACCAGGGCGATGAGCAGCTCACGGCTGGGACCGGGCGGCTGCAGCGCCTCCTCGACCAGTTCGCCGGCGCCCCGCTCCCCCAGGTGGTTCAGCACCCGGTAGCCGAAGTAGGCCTGGACGATGCTGTGCGGGAAACGGACCTTGTGCTCGGAGCCCTCCACCAACTTGAGCTTGCTCGCGTGGGCCGCGAGGCGGGAGAGGCCGGCCTGGCACTGGTCCATGTTCCCCTCGCTCAGCCGCCTGCGTTCCTCGTCGCCGAGCCGCCGGCACAGCACGTCCCACATCTGCTGCCGGTGCCAGAGGGAGAGGTCGTTCCCGTGCTTTCCGTACCGGTCGAAGGCGAGGCCGGCCCACAGGTGCTCCGCCCTGGCCCGGGCGCGCCCCACCGGACCGGGATGGAGGACCTCCGGGTCGAGCAGTTCGGCGAAGCCCACCTCCAGCTTGTCCTGGAGCAGTCCGACGCAGGCCAGGGCCGAGACCGCCTCGAGGGCGTCGCGCCGCTCCTGCGGGGTCAGCGCGACGTCCTCGCGCAGTCTCCCCTCGCACAGCGCCTCGGCCCAGGTCTCCAGCAGCCACAGCCGCACGGCGGCGCGATCACGGCGACGGGTGTTCAGGTGCTGCGGCTCGTCGCCCGGGCGATCGTGGTCCAGGGCGCCGTGCCGGTGGAGTTCACGGGCGATGTGGAGGTAGACGGGTGACTCGGTCACCTCCGCCGTCTCCACGATCCATTCGAGCCGGCGCTCGTCGCAGTCCGGGACGCCCGCTTCGACGAAGCGCAGCGCCGCCTCCTCGCCGAGCGGTTCCAGCTCGACGATCGCGGCGGAGGTGGTCTCCAGCGGACTGTGCGGACGGGACGCGATGACCAGGGGGAGCTTCTCCTCGCGGGCGAGCTCGATGGCACGGCGGATGACGTTGTCCCGGTTCTGCTGGTGACCGTCGTCCAGAAGGGCCTCTTCCAGCCCGTCGGCGAGGACGACCGGCTTGTCGTCGGCGAGGAGTTGCTGCCAGACCCGGTCGGTCTTGCTGCGCGCCAGGATGCCCTTGGGCGCCTCGTCGGTGAAGCGCCGCTTGGCCAGGTGTTCGAAGTTCAGATCGGCCCCGTCACCGGCGTCCCGCAGCCGGATCGGGACCGGTACGGCGTTCTGCCGGGCCAGGAGTTCGGTGAGCCGTACCAGCACGGCGGTCTTCCCCGCGCCGACCCCGCCGACGAGCAGATACGGCCGGCGGGTGTCGCGCTCCCGCAGCCGCTCGGCGATGACCTGGGCGACCTCTTCCCGGCCCACGATCTCCGCGGTGTCCGGCCCGGCGGTGGGCACCAGCCTGCCGGGGTCCCGCAGCGCCTTGGCGAGGTAACGGCGTTTGGTCCAGCGGTACCACCAGAACAGGAAGAGCGCGGCGGCGATCGAAGCGGCGAGGATCGGACCGACGAACTTGAAGACGGTGTCGAACCCCTGGTTGTGCTGCCGCCAGTGCTCGAACACGGTGGTGTGGCTCACGCTCACGATGTAGAGGCCCTCGACGCACCAGGCGAGCAGCGTGAGCACGGCTGCCAGCCAGACCAGCCTGGTGACATTGGCGTACGAGGCCCATCTGCGCCACTTCCTGGGGCGGGCGGTGCCCCGGCGGGCCTCCAGACGGATCGTCAGGGAGTGCCAGTGGCGGACGAGACGGCGTCCGGCCCGGCTGCCCGTGCGCCTCGGATCAGGTGTCGCCATCGGCGCGGCGCGCGGTCGCTCCTTGCCGGGCGGGTGACGGACGGCCCTCGTCATCGCGTGTTCCTTCCGAGAGCGGTACTCGGGACCAGGGATCTGAGGGGCGAGGGGCGAGGGGCGAGGGGCGACCACAGCTACCTCCATGGAATCACTCCCGCCCCACCCCGCAACCCGGCCGCGGCACGGCGGAAACCCCGTGCCCGGCCGTGGGGGCCTGCGGAAGACTCGGGGCCATGGACATCGTGATCAGGCGCGCGGAACCCGGCGAGTACGAGGCCCTCGGCGAGTTGACCGCACAGGCCTACCTCCGGGACGGACTCCTGGACTTCGGTGAGAGCGACGCCTACCTCGGCGAACTGCGGGACGTGGCGAAGCGCGCCGCGGCCGCGGAGGTCCTCGTGGCCGTGGCGGCCGGCCGGCTCCTGGGCGGCGTCACCTTCGTCGGCCGCCCCGGACCCATGGCCGACATCGCCGCCCCCGGAGAGGCCGAGATGAGGATGCTCGCGGTCGCCGGGGCGGCCCGCGGCCGGGGCGCGGGTGAGTCCCTCGTCCGCGCCTGTGTCGACCGCGCACGCGCCACCGACGGCTGCGTACGGATCGTCCTGTCGACCCAGCGCACCATGAGGGCCGCCCACCGGATCTACGAACGCCTGGGCTTCGTCCGCACACCGGAGCGGGACTGGAATCCCCTGCCGGAGCTGGCCGACGTCACTCTCCTCACCTATGAGTTGACGCTCTGACACCACCGCGACACAACATCTGGGGGTGACACGACAACCCGGCACTAGATGTATGCTCATGCTCGCTGTCGCCGCAGGGGAATCCGGTGCGAATCCGGAACTGTCCCGCAACGGTGTACTTGTGCATATCTGTGCGCAGGAGTCAGTCCGAGGACCTGTCGACAGCACGCCCGGCCGTCCGGCCCGGGTGTACTGACGTCCGGGCCTCGTGGAGTGGGCCGGGGACGCGACACGCGTGCGCTCGCCCGTGTGCTGCCCCCTGCCCTCCGCCAGGCCCCGTGCCGAGCGAGGGAGAGCCCCACGTGACCATCGCGCCAGCCGACCCGGTTTCAGCGACCATCTCTGTGGAAGAGGACGGTCCTGGTACCGCGTTGTTGCGGACCCTGACCGAGCTGACCGCCGACCTCCCCGACGCCGACCCCGGCCGGGTCGCCGCCGCCGCGTTGCGCGGCCGGTCCGCCCGGGCCGACGAGTCGGAGTTGCGCGAGCTGGCCACGGAGGCGGCCGCCGGCCTGATCTCGGAGGACCCCGCGTACTCGCGGCTGGCCGCCCGCCTGCTCACCGTCTCCATCCGCGCCGAGGCCGCCTCGCAGGGTGTGACGTCCTTCACCGAGTCCGTGGCGGTGGGGCACCGCGAGGGGCTCATCGCCGACCGGACCGCCGAGTTCGCGCGCCTGCACGCGGCCCGTCTGGACGCCCTGGTCGACCCGGCCGCCGACGACCGCTTCGGCTACTTCGGCCTGCGCACGCTGCACAGCCGCTATCTGCTCCGGCACCCGATCACCCGCCGTGTGATCGAGACGCCCCAGCACTTCATGCTCCGGGTGGCCGCCGGTCTCGCCGAGGACGACACCGCTCGCGCACTGGACGAAGTCGCCGCGCTCTACCGCCTGATGAGCCGCCTCGACTACCTCCCGTCCTCCCCCACGCTCTTCAACTCCGGCACCCGGCACCCCCAGATGTCGTCCTGCTACCTCCTCGACTCCCCGAAGGACGAGCTGGACTCGATCTACGACCGCTACCACCAGGTCGCCCGCCTCTCCAAGCACGCCGGCGGCATCGGGCTTTCGTACTCCCGGATCCGCAGCCGCGGTTCGCTGATCCGGGGCACCAACGGGCACTCCAACGGCATCGTGCCGTTCCTGAAGACCCTGGACGCCTCGGTCGCCGCCGTGAACCAGGGCGGCCGGCGCAAGGGCGCGGCCGCGGTCTACCTGGAGACCTGGCACTCCGACATCGAGGAGTTCCTGGAGCTGCGCGACAACACGGGTGAGGACGCCCGTCGTACGCACAACCTGAACCTCGCGCACTGGATCCCGGACGAGTTCATGCGCCGGGTGAACGCCGACGAGCAGTGGTCGCTGTTCTCCCCCGCCGACGTCCCGGAGCTGGTGGACCTGTGGGGCGCGGAGTTCGACGCGGCCTACCGCAAGGCCGAGGCCGACGGCCTCGCCCGCAAGACCATCCCGGCCCGCGACCTGTACGGCCGGATGATGCGCACCCTCGCGCAGACCGGCAACGGCTGGATGACCTTCAAGGACGCGGCCAACCGCACCGCGAACCAGACGGCCGTGCCCGGCCATGTCGTGCACTCCTCCAACCTCTGCACGGAGATCCTGGAGGTCACGGACGACGGCGAGACGGCGGTGTGCAACCTCGGCTCGGTCAACCTCGGTGCCTTCGTCGACACGGCGACCGGGGACATCGACTGGGAGCGGCTGGACGAGACCGTCCGCACCGCCGTGACCTTCCTCGACCGGGTCGTCGACATCAACTTCTACCCGACCGAGCAGGCCGGCCGTTCCAACGCCAAGTGGCGGCCGGTCGGCCTGGGCGCCATGGGCCTCCAGGACGTCTTCTTCAAGCTGCGGCTGCCCTTCGACTCCCCCGAGGCGAAGGCGCTCTCCACCCGGATCGCCGAGCGGATCATGCTCGCCGCGTACGAGGCCTCCGCCGACCTCGCCGAGCGCGGCGGCCCGCTGCCGGCCTGGGAGAAGACCCGTACCGCGCAGGGCGTGCTGCATCCCGACCACTACGGCGTCGAGTTCACCTGGCCCGAGCGCTGGGCGGCGCTGCGCGCGCGGATCGCGACGACCGGCCTGCGCAACAGCCTGCTCCTCGCGATCGCCCCCACCGCCACCATCGCCTCGATCGCGGGCGTGTACGAGTGCATCGAGCCCCAGGTCTCCAACCTCTTCAAGCGCGAGACGCTCTCCGGCGAGTTCCTCCAGGTCAACTCCTACCTGGTGCAGGACCTCAAGGACCTCGGCGTCTGGGACGCCCGCACCCGTGAGGCGCTGCGCGAGGCGAACGGCTCGGTGCAGGACTTCGTGTGGATCCCGCAGGACGTGCGCGACCTCTACCGCACCGCCTGGGAGATCCCGCAGCGCGGTCTGATCGACATGGCCGCCGCCCGCACCCCGTACCTGGACCAGGCCCAGTCCCTGAACCTCTTCCTGGAGACGCCGACCATCGGCAAGCTCTCCTCGATGTACGCGTACGCCTGGAAGTCGGGCCTGAAGACGACGTACTACCTGCGCTCGCGCCCGGCGACCCGCATCGCCCGCGCCGCCCAGGCCCAAGCCACCATCCCCGTCCAGCAGACGGCCGACCCCGACGCGGTCGCCTGCTCCCTGGAAAACCCCGAGTCCTGCGAGGCCTGCCAGTAATGTCCAGCAAGAACCTTCTCGACCCCGGCTTCGAGCTCACGCTCCGTCCGATGCGCTACCCGGACTTCTACGAGCGCTACCGGGACGCCATCAAGAACACCTGGACCGTAGAGGAGGTCGACCTCCACTCCGACGTGGCCGACCTCGCGAAGCTGTCCCCCATGGAGCAGCACCTGATCGGCCGTCTGGTCGCGTTCTTCGCGACCGGTGACTCGATCGTCGCGAACAACCTGGTGCTGACGCTCTACAAGCACATCAACTCCCCGGAGGCGCGGCTCTACCTGAGCCGGCAGCTCTTCGAGGAGGCGGTGCACGTCCAGTTCTACCTGACCCTGCTGGACACCTATCTGCCCGATCCGGAGGACCGCGCCGCCGCGTTCGCGGCCGTGGAGAACATCCCCTCCATCCGCGAGAAGGCCGAGTTCTGCTTCCGCTGGATGGACTCGGTGGAGAACCTGGACCGGCTGGAGTCCCAGGCCGACCGCCGCCGCTTCCTGCTCAACCTGATCTGCTTCGCCGCGTGCATCGAGGGCCTGTTCTTCTACGGCGCCTTCGCGTACGTCTACTGGTTCCGCAGCCGGGGTCTGCTGCACGGTCTCGCCACGGGCACCAACTGGGTCTTCCGTGACGAGACGATGCACATGAGCTTCGCGTTCGACGTCGTGGACACGGTCCGCAAGGAGGAGCCGGAGCTCTTCGACGACGAACTCCGCCGGCAGGTCACCGACATGCTGCGGGAGGCCGTCGAGGCGGAGCTGCAGTTCGCCCGTGACCTGTGCGGTGACGGTCTGCCGGGCATGAACACCGACTCGATGCGCCAGTACCTGGAGTGCGTCGCCGACCAGCGGCTCGGCCGCCTCGGCTTCGCTCCGGTGTACGGCTCGGAGAACCCCTTCTCCTTCATGGAGCTGCAGGGGGTTCAGGAGCTGACCAACTTCTTCGAGCGGCGCCCGTCCGCGTACCAGGTGGCGGTGGAGGGCACCGTCGACCTCGACGAGGACTTCTGAACCTCCCTCCCGCTGTGTGCCTCGTGGGCCTCCCTGATCTGCCGGTCGATGCGCCTGTCGCGCAGGATGCCGAGCACGGAGGGGAGGGCCATGAGGACCAGGATCCCGAGGACCAGGGCCATTCCGACGAGAGCTTCGATCTGGTTTCCATTCATGTGCACAACTCTGGCTCCGGATCCGCCTGCCCGTGAGTGGCAGGACTGCCGCACACCCTCGAATAACTGCCATCGGCGAGGCACACTGGCAGCATGCTGAAGAACGTGGCGACAGTGCTGCTGGACGGTGTGCACCCCTTCGAGCTCGGAGTGGTCTGCGAGGTCTTCGGCCTCGACCGCTCCGACGAGGGGCTGCCGGTGTACGACTTCGCCGTGGTCTCGGCGGAGGGACCCGCGCTCGGCACCCATGTGCCCGGCCTCACCATCTCCACGCCGTACGGCCTCGACCGCCTCGACGAGGCCGATCTGATCGCGGTACCGGCCTCCGACGCCAACATCGCCCGGGACTATCCGCCCGAGCTGCTCGACGCATTGCGCCGGGCGGTGGACCGGGGTGCCCGGGTGCTGAGCGTGTGTTCCGGCGTCTTCGTCCTCGGCGCGGCCGGGCTGCTGGACGGGCGCCGGTGTGCCGCGCACTGGCGGCAGGCGCCGCTGCTGACCCGGCGTTTCCCGCGCACCCGGGTCGAACCGGACGTGCTGTACGTCGACGAGGACCCGGTGATCACCTCGGCCGGCACCGCCGCCGGGATCGACGCCTGTCTGCACATCGTGCGCAAGACCCAGGGCCCCGAGGTGGCCGCGAAGATCGCCCGCCGGATGGTGGTGCCCCCGCACCGGGACGGCGGACAGGCCCAGTACATCGAGCGTCCGCTGCCGGCGGGCCCCTGCGACACGGTCGGCGGGGTGCTGGCCTGGATGACGGAGCATCTCGACGAGGAGGTCACCGTCGAGCAGCTGGCCGCCCGCGCCCTGATGTCCCCGCGCACCTTCGCCCGCCGCTTCCAGCAGGAGACCGGCACCACGCCGTACCGCTGGATCCTGCGGCAACGGGTGCTGCTGGCACAGGAGTTGCTGGAGGGGACGGACGAGACGATGGACGCCATCGCGGACCGCGCCGGCTTCGGCACGGCGGCCGCGCTGCGGCACCAGTTCGTGAAGACGCTGGGCACCACACCGAACACCTACCGGCGCACGTTCCGGGGCCCGGAGGCCGCCTGAGCGCGCGCCGGTATCAGGAGGTGGCCGCCGGTCGGGCCGTCACCAGGGCGCGGGCGTCAGCAGCAGGCGCTGGGGGCGCAGGGTGATGCCCACCCGGGTCGCGTCGTCCGAGCCCGGGACCTGTTCGAAGCGGTATTTGGCGCACAACGCCGCTGTGATCAGGCTCAGTTGGGTCATGGAGAAGTGGTCGCTGGGACATTTGCGGTTACCGACGCTGAAGGGGCTCATGGCGTATTTGGGTACGTCCTTGGCCCGCTCCGGCAGCCAGCGGTCCGGGTCGAAGTCGAGGTGCCCGGGGTACGAGCGGGCGTCGCGCTGGACGGCGTAGGGGCTGTAGACGATGTCGGCCCCGGCCGGAATGCGATAGCCACCGAGCTCGGTGTCGGTCTTGGCGCGCCGCGTCAATATCCATACGGCGGGACGCAAACGCATCGCCTCGACGACGACATTGTTGGTGTGCGTGAGACGCCGAACGTGCTCAAAACCAACCGGCTGACCACCCGTCACCGATTCGACCTCGGTCCGTACCTTCTCGGCGTGTTCCGGGTGTTCGGCGAGGACCTGGAGCAGCCACATGATCGTGGACGCGACTGTTTCGCTGCCGGGGGTGAGTATCGCGACGACCTGGTCGTGGATCTCCTGTTCCCCGATGGGGTCGCCATTCTCGTCCTTCGCCGCGAGCAATGCCGTCAGCAAATCGTCCGGCTTTTGACCAGATGACCGGCGCTCGGCGACGATCTCGTCGACGAGGAGATGCAAATCGGCCAGCGCCCGGTTGAATTCGCGGTTGGCGGGCAACGGCAGCCGGTAGAGCGGGCCGAGTGGTACGACCATCCGGCGGTACATACCGCGGAAGACGCTCGCGAGGTCGATGCTGAGCCGCTCCGCGCGCTCGTCCATGTACTCGCCGCGCAGCAGGCAGCGGGCGGCGATACGGACGGCGACCCGGAAGGACTCGGAGGTGCAGTCGACGGTGTCGCCGGGCTGCCAGCGCTCGGTCAGCGCATGCGCCTCCTCCTCCATGACCGGCCCGTAGCCGGGGATCGCGGCGAGGTTGAACGCGGGCTGGATGGTGCGGCGTTGGCGCCGGTGGCGGGGGCCGTTGGCGGTGGCCACGCCCTCCTTGCCGAGCAGCCCCTCCAGGGACTCCCAGAGCGGGCCGGCGATGAGGAAGTCCGGGTTCAGGGCGAGGGCGCCGGTGAGCGCCGGGGCGGTGACGGCGTACACCTCCTTGGGGCCCAGGCGCAGCCGCACCATGTCGCCGTACCGGCGCAGTTGGGACATGAAGGCGAGCGGGTCGCGGACCAGTTTCCAGCCGTGACCGAGTACCGGAACACCGCCGCCGGCGAGGGGCGGTTCACGCAGTTCGGTGGAAGCCCCGGGGGCCGTGGGCTCCACGGACTCGACGGTCATTTCTCACCTGCCGCTTCGTTGTTGACGTAAGGGGGCGTGGAGCGGTCGTCCCAGCTGTCGACCATGTACCGGCCGGATTCGTGGTGGAACCAGTAGACGGAACTGAACCAGTTCCGCATATTGGCGACACAGGCCAGGACCGCGGCACCGAGTTCCTTTCCCTGTACGGTGCCGTCGTCGAGTTGCTCGGCGAATCGAAGGGCTTCCTGCTCGGCGACCAGGAATTCACGAATGCATTCCTCGACGCGTCGCCTCACTTCCTCGACCGCCTGTTCCAGGCTCATTCCCTCATGGGTGACGAGACTGATGCCGAGATTGTGCACCTCGTCGCCCGCTATTTCCTTGGGAAGCGAGCAGAGGTCGTTGTACCAGGCGGCGAATTCCTGGCTGAGCAGCGCCGGGCGACGGTATGCCGGATGTTTCCGTACGGTGTCCGGGAGTTCGGCCCCGGCGCTCGGCTCCAGCAGGTCCGTCCATATCCAGTGGGCGAAGGTGAGGCGCCGCAGGGCGAGGTACTCCTCGACCTCGGGAACATATCCCTTGGTGCGGTTGCGGAACTCGCGGTCGTACGCCTCGATCACCTCGTGGAAGTGCCGGGCGAACCGCTGGTTCCAGGTCCCCGGCAGGAACGAGTACAGCCGCGCGACGCTGTCCGCGAACCCCGCGACCAGGGTGTCCGGGTGGTGCAGATGGTGCAGGGGGGCGTCGAGCGCCGTGTGCAGCCGGAACCGCAGCCGCCGCCAGTCCCCGGTCCGGCCGTGCACGACGTCGCGGTCGTGCCGGTCGTCCCAGACGAAGAACCAGGCGCTGTAGTCGCATATCGCCTGGATCACCTCCTCGGAGGCGCCCAGGTAGTACCCGGCCATCAGGTCGGTGTAGCACAGTCCGTCGGCATATTCCTGCACCTTGTCCGCCGGCATCAGCCGTTTTTCCAGCAGCCAGAGGCGGGTCTTCTCCTGGAGCCGCGGCCAATACGGATGGAGTTGCCGGGGAAACTCGTCCTCGATCAACGGCAGGGCGAGTTGTGGTGGGACCGCGAGCGCCGTCGGCGTCGATGTGGTGCTGTGTGGGAAAGCATGCACGAACAAACCCCTCTCAGCCGCCAGGAGCGCACGCCCCTCCCGCTGTGCCGGGCGTGCGCCGTTGTTGCGTATCCCCGCACTTCCCATTCAGCACTACAACTGACCGGTCTGGGAACGGATTTGCTTCACTCACTACCCCACAGTGCCGAGAATCTCCCCTTGTGTGACTGATTAAGGATCGCTAGAGGCGCACAAAGGATCGAATGTACGACGGACAGGTGAGCGAGTCTGACCGAACATGACGAACGCCTGGTCGAGGCGTTCCCGACCAGGCGTCACAACGGCCCTTTTGCGTCTCAGTCGTTGGCGACCACGGGGTAGCGTGGCTCGTTCTCGGCCATCTGACGCAGGGCATCCTTGCGCTCGCGCTTGGAGAGCCGGTCGATGTACAGGTAGCCGTACAGGTGGTCGGTCTCGTGCTGCAAACACCGAGCGAAGTAGCCGGTGCCGCGCACCTTGACCGGGTTGCCCTTCTCGTCCTGCCCGGTGACCTCGGCGTAGTCGGGGCGGGCGAGCGCGGCGTACGCGGTGGGCACCGACAGGCACCCCTCGTTGCTGTCGTCCAGCCGCCGCTTGTCCGCCGGCAGGTCGACGAGCTTCGGGTTGCACACCACACCCACGTGCCGGGCGCCCTCGTCGTCCTGGCAGTCGTAGACGAAGACCTTCAGGTCGACGCCGATCTGGTTGGCGGCGAGCCCGACGCCCTCGGCGGTCCGCTGGCTGGCGAACATGTCGGCGACGAGCTGGTCCAGCTCCGCGCCGAACTCGGTGACGTCCTTGCACTCCTTGTGCAGCACCGGGTTCCCGACGACGGTGATGGGCCGCGAGGTCCCCCGCTCACGCCAGGCGTTCTCGCGCTCCTCGGTCCCCTCGGTGTCGACGACGAATCCCTCGTCATCCACGGGGAGCACGCCCGCGTGCTGCTGATCGGTGTCCTGCTGCGCCATGACCGACGAAAGCCTTCCTAGGTAAAACAAGGGGGGATGTTGCTGATACAGGGTACGTGTCTGTTTTCAGGGGCGCGGGGAACTGCGCGAGCAACCGCTCACGACCCGCAGCGATCCACCGGCCTCAGCAGACCTCTTCCAAATCCCGCCAGTCCCGAGAGTCAGGGCTGTCGGCAACCCACCCGTCCAGCAACCCCCTCACCAGCGAAGCCGGCGCAGCCACCCCGCACTCCCGCTCCGGCACCCACAGCTGCCCGTCCGTCCGGTGCCCCAGCGGCCCCGGATGCCCCGGCTCACTGTGATCGTGGGGATCGAGATGCACCCCGTCGCCCTCGTCCGACGGCATCCGCGACTCGGAGCACATCCGGCACAGCAGCCGCACGGAAGAGGACCAGTCCTCCGCCGCGAACCCGGCGTCCCCCGCCAACTGCTCCAACGCGTCGCGGTCCGCCTCGGTCGCCGCCTCCAGCAGCACCACCCAGGTCGGCACCGGCGACGGCGCCCACAGCTCGATCTCGTCGAAGACGGGGTACGCGTGTCCGGTCGCCGTGGTCCGCTCCCCGTGCGGCACCCCGTCGTGCAGGACGACCTCGCCCCAGCGCCGCCCCGACGAGGGCAGCGGAATGGACTGCACCTCGATACGGGCGGGGTCCAGCCGCCGCCCCCACACCACCTCGGCCTCCCCCTCCGGGGACAGCCGTACGGCGGCGCTGCCCAGGTCCATCCCGGCCGGCTCACCGGACACGGCGGCACCGCCCGGCACCCGCAGCCCGTACGCCTGCCAGGCCCGCCGGGCCAGCGGCCAGTCCTGCAGCGCGGTCGCCGCGATGCCCACGTTCCACCAGTCGGGCGCTCCGGTCTCGCGGTCGAGGAGGGCCACCGCCCGCAGCCCGGCCGCCCGCGCCTGTTCCCAGTCGTGCCGGAACTTGTGCAGCAGCGCGAGGTTGAACCAGGACTCCGACAGCCAGGGTTCCAGATCGGCGGCGCGTGTCAGCAGTTCGCCCGCGTCCTCGTACCGGCCGTCGCCGATCAGCGTGAACGCGCGATCGGTGGCCTGCCGCCAGGAGGCGGAGGGCCGGTGCCGTCCCTTGCCGAAGATCCTCACGATTCCCGCCTGCCAGTTCCAGTTCCGCACAGTGGGCTGGCTTGTGCCCCCGGACATCACCCTCTCCCTCGCATCCAACCACGTACGACGGGAGGGCCGCTCATTACCCATGGGTTACCCAGCCGCCCGCAAGGTCAGACAGTCTCTCGAGAGCACGCGCGCCAGGGACTCCACGACCTCCGGAGCGTAGTCCCCGGCAGTGGCCAGCCGTAACTCCTCCAACGCGGTCAGCGCCCCGCCGGGCCCGGAATCCCGGGACTTCTCCTCGTACGCGTTGACGACCCGCACGATCCGCGCGGCCACCGGCTGCTCCCGGCAGGGGTCGGCCTGCCGCTCCACGACCACGGCGACGGCCGCGTCCACCCCGGTCTGCCGTACGACGGCCCCGCCGAGCAGGGCTATCCGCCGCTGCTCCGCCGCCGGGAGTACGGCCGTGGCCCCGGCCGGCACCGGGTCGACCAGGCTGAGCTGGCCGATGTCGTGCATCAGCGCCGCGTACTCCAGCACGGTGAGCTCCGTTTCGGACAGCCCCAGGTCCCGCCCGACGGCCTGGCTCAGCGTGGCGACCCGGCGGGCGTGCCCGGCCGGGGTGTACCCCGCTATCTCGGTGGCCCGGGCGAGGGAGGCGATGGTCTGCCGGTAGGTGGCCCGTACGGCCGCGTACCGGCGCAGGGACAGCTGGGTGAGCAGCAGGGGCAGGCAGAAGACCGGCAGCGCCCACAGCCCCACGACCGCGACGGCCAGCGCCATCACGGCGCCGGTGGCGCAGACCGCGGACCCGATGCCGAGCAGCCCGCGCAGCTCGTCCCGCAGCAACGGCCCGAACGGCCACCCGGTACGCGCGTGCTCCTGCGCGGCGGCCAGCACGGCGTCGCACAGCGCGGTGAGCACGAGCAGCGCGACCAGCAGCAGCGCGTACGCCGATCCACCCCACTGCTCCAACACGCCCCTGCTGTAGAGGGGTTGGAAGCAGACGGCGGCGAAGCCGACGGTGAGGACACGGCGGGCGAGGTGATCGAGGGTGGGCCGGCGCCCGGCGGCGATATGGGGCACGCTCCCGAGCAGCGAGGCCGCGCACACGACGGTGACGACCTGAAACGCCCCGTCGTGCGTGGCGACCCGGGCGTCGGCGCCCAGCAGGGCGTACGCCAGCCCCCCGGCGGCCGCGAGCGGCGCGGCCTCCCGGACCTCGGCCCCGGTCCACCGCCCCCACTCCCCGACCCCGACGAGCACCCCGAAGGCGAGGGCGGCACCGCGGTCGTCGAGACCGGCCCAGAGGGTCCCGGCGAGACAGCCGAGGACGAGGAGCAGAGCGGCGAGCCGGATCAACCGCAGGGCACGGGCAGGGGGGTGCCGAACCACCGGGGCGGGCCCGGCGGAGCCGGCCCCGACGCCCGGAGCCTCCGCCGACGGACCGGCAGGGCCGTGCCCCGCCTCCGTGCCGCGGGCCGCCGGATCCGCCGGATCCGCCGGATCGCGTGGATCGCGGTCCACGCTCCGGGACGGCGATCCCGTGGGGCCGCCGCCCGTGCCGCCGGCCCCGGCCCCGGCACCTGGCCCTTCGTCCGCATGGCCCCGCCGCGCCCCCGCGTGCCCGGAGGACGGACCGGCGGGGTCCCGGTCCGCGGGTCCCGGCATGGATGCCGCGCCGTCGGAGTTCACGGGGCTCCCCGGGCGACGCTCTCGCGGTCGCTCCCCGGCCGGTCGGAAAGGGGTGGGCAGACGTCGGCGGTGACCGCGGGGTGCCAGCCCTCCTTGTGCAACGCCCGCACCAGGGCGTCGACGGCCGCCGTGTCGAACTGCCGCCCGGCGCAGCGTCGTAGCTCCTCCACCGCCGCCCCGACCGGCCGGGCCCGGCTGTAGGAGCGCGTCGAGGTCATCGCGTCGAACGCGTCGGCGACGGCCACCACCCGGGCGGACTCGGGGATCTGACCGCCCGCCAGGCCGTAGGGGTAGCCGCTGCCGTCGATGCGCTCGTGGTGGTGGAGGATCGCCGCCCGGGCCTCGCCGAGGAAGGAGATCCCCCGCACCATCTCGTGGCCGTACTCGGGGTGGAGTTCGATGATCCGCCGTTCCTCGGGGGTGAGCGGTCCGTCCTTGCGGAGCAGCCGCGTGGGGACGCCCAGTTTCCCGACGTCGTGCAGGATGCCGGCGAAGCGGAGCACCTCCACCCGCTCCTCGTCCATGCCCAGCTCGCGCGCGATCATCACGGAGGCCTGTCCGACCCGCTCGCTGTGCCCCCGGGTGTAGCCGTCCTTGATGTCGACGGCCTGGACGAGCGCGCGGATGGTGGCCTGATGGGCGGCCTGCTCCCGGTGGTACTGGGCGAACACCCACCAGGAGACGCACATCGGCAGCAGGACGAGGAGCGCGGCGACAGGACCGTACGGACTGCGCCAGAGCACCGCCATCATCAGCCCGGCCAGCCCGTGCACCCCGATCGGTGCGAGGGAGCGGGAGAAGAGGCCGCGCCAGGCCCGTCGTACCGCGACCCTCTCGGCGACCGCCAGAATCCCCCCGTCGAGGAGGGCGAGGACGGCGCAGAAGGCGAGGACGGCCGCGGCGCACGGCACCAGCGCGTAGGGAAAGTCGCAGCCCACCACCGCGCCCCGCCCGCCCAGCATCCGGTGCACGGATCCGGCGCCCCACACGGCCAGGGCCAGCTCGGCGGCCCGCCACACCCTTCGCAGCGCCCGGGGCCGCTGCTCGACGTGCGAGAACAGCGCGCCCGGCAGCGGGACGAACGCGGCGGCGGGCGCCGGCAGCAGGAAGGCGCCGGCGAGCAGCACCGGGTAGAAGGTGCCGCCGAGGCGCTTGCGTACGACGTGCTCGCAGCCCGCGTACAGCCCGGCGAGGAGGGCCACCGCCCACCACGGGGTACGGATGTCGGGGAGCGGCAGCAGACAGAGCAGGGCGCTCAGGGCGGCACAGGCCACGTACACGCGCACCCGTGCCGGAACCGCCTCCATCACGCCCCTCCCCCGACCGTGCCTGTCCAGGCTCCGGAGCCTAGGGCGGGAGCCGGAGGGTCCGGGGGCTTATGACCGGAGGATTAGCACGTTCGGGTGAAGGCCGGGCCGGAGCGGAACGCTCAGCTCTCCTGCGGAGTCACCGGCGCGGCGGCCACGTCGTGCTCCGGGACGGTCCCTCCGGAGCGGATCAGGTCGAGCCGCCCCAGCACCTTGGACCGCAGGTCGCTCGGTACGTCGTCATGACCGCAGCAGCGCTTGACGAGCTTCTTCACGGCCTGCTCCAGACCGTACTTCTCCAGGCACGGAGAGCATTCGTCGAAGTGCTGCCGGAACTTGTCGCGATCGACTTCCGGCATCTCACTGTCGAGGAACTCGTACAAATGATCGAGTACCTCACTGCAGTCCGTCTCGTGCGGCTCTCCGCAGCTCATGAGCCCGAGCCTTTCGCTTCGTTCGACTCTCCGGCGCCGGCCGGGACGAGCCCGCGCTCACGGGCGTAGTCCTCCAGCATCCCGCGCAGCTGGCGGCGGCCGCGGTGCAGCCGGGACATCACCGTACCGATGGGGGTCCCCATGATGTCGGCGATCTCCTTGTACGCAAAGCCCTCCACGTCGGCCAGATAGACGGCGATGCGGAATTCCTCGGGAATCGCCTGCAGCGCTTCCTTGACGTCCGAGTCGGGCAGGTGGTCGAGCGCCTGCGACTCCGCGGAGCGCAAGCCGGTCGACATGTGCGACTCGGCGCGGGCGAGCTGCCAGTCCTCGATCTCCTCGGCCGCGGAGCGCTGGGGTTCGCGCTGCTTCTTGCGGTACGAGTTGATGAACGTGTTGGTGAGAATGCGGTACAGCCAGGCCTTGAGGTTGGTGCCCTCACGGAACTGGTGGAAGGACGCGTACGCCTTGGCGTAGGTCTCCTGCACCAGGTCCTCGGCGTCGGCCGGGTTGCGTGTCATGCGCAGCGCGGCCGAGTACATCTGGTCGAGGAATTCCAGCGCGTCCCGCTCGAAGCGCGCGGTGCGCTCCGAGGTCGACTCCGCGCTCGCGCCCTGGCCCTCGGGCAGCTCCGCCTGGCCGTTGTCGGTCCCTGCGTCGGTCCCAGTGACCGGACCCACCTCCTCAAGTTCCCGGGCAGGACCGAAACCGATCCCACTCGAATCGGAGGATAGAACACGACCCGTGCCTGCCGCCGCTCGAATAGGAGCGGTCTTCGCCGCGCGCAGCACCGACCAGTCCAGGTCAACGCTGCGCTCACGGCTCGGGCAGATGGTCGAACCCATGCGGCGGACTTCCTCTCCTACGGCGTCGGCGCTGGTGCCCCAGCACTTCTTTCTGTCCGCCTCAACAGTGGCCGGTCACTCTGCATTCCCGCGTGTTACCCGAGTGACACGGTCCACCCGACGACCGCCCGCGTGATGATTGCCACTGCGTCCTCCTGCCCGATCTCCGCCCGCTTGGGTACCGCGAAGCCGTGATCGGCGCCCGGCACCTCGACGAGTTCGTACTCCCCCTCCGGGAACTCGGCGGGCTTCCCGAACGGGTCGTTCCCGCCCTGCACGACGAGCGTGGGCACCCCGGCCCCCAGCAGTTCCCCGGCCCGTGACTTCTCCGGCCTGCCCGGCGGGTGCAGCGGGAAGCTCAGGGCGAGTACGGCGGCCGCGCCCAGCTCCGTCGCCGTACGGCAGGCGACCCTGGCCCCGGCGCTGCGCCCGCCGGACACCGCCGGCAGCCCCGGCGCGGCGAGCGCGGGCCACACGCCCCGCCAGCCCGTGTCGAGGGTCTTCGGCGCGGGCGCGACCTTCTTCCCCGCGACCCGCCAGGGCTGCTCGACGAGCGCGACCGTCACGCCGTGCTCCGGCAGCAAGGCGGCGATGGCCCGCAGGTCCCGCGCCTCGATCCCGCCGCCCGCTCCATGGCTCAGGGCGAGCACGAGCCGCGCCTGCTCCGCCTCGTGCCAGGTGATACGGGCGTCCCCCGCCTCCGTACCGACGGTCTTCGAGGCAGTCACATGAGAAGAGGTCGCATGAGAAGAGGTAGTCACGTCAGAAGGCTAGAAGAGTGTGCCCTCTTCGGGCCCCTCCAGCTCCGTCAGCAGCTCCGGGCTGTTGTTGCGGACGTTGCTGACGGCCGTGGAGACCGGGTAGGCCCGCATCAGGCCCTCCGGCGGCGCGGCGAGCAGCGAGCGCAGGTCCTCGACATCCGTCCGCGCCGGGTCGAGCCAGGCGTCCCAGCGGTCGGGCGTGAGCATCAGGGGCATCCGGGGGTGGATGTCCGCGAGCGTCCGCGGCCCCTCGGCCGGGGACACCGCCAGCGGCGAGGTCTCCGCCTCCGTGGTGATCACCGAGCAGGTCGCCCACCAGGCCAGCGGGTGCTCGTCGGGCAGCGTGCGGTCCCGCCAGAACTCGTACAGCCCCGCCATGGCGAACACCGACCCGTCGGCGGGGAGCACGAAGTACGGCTGCTTGCGCGGCCGCTTCTTCCTGCCCTCGACCTCCAGGTCCCGCTCGTCCTTGGCGGTGACCCACTCGTAGTAGCCGTCGGCGGGCAGGATGCAGCGGCGGGCGGCGAAGGCGCGACGGTACGACGGCTTCTCGTGCACGGTCTCGGCCCGCGCGTTGATCATCCGGGCGGCGCCCTCGGGCGACTTCGCCCAGGAGGGCACGAGCCCCCACTTGAGCCTGCGCAGCTGGCGAACCGGGCGGCGGTCCTCGGCGTCTTTCAACGGACGGTCGAGGACGGCGTACACCTCCTTGGTCGGAGCCACGTTGTAATCGGGCTCCAGGGTCTCCTCGGGCTCCCACTTCTCTATTTCAAAGACTCCTGCGAGATCCTCGGGCCCACGACTGGATGCATACCGTCCGCACATACGTGCAACACTGCCAGACTCCACATCACCAGAGGGAGCAACCGCCACACCATGGACAGCCTCGCCGCCCTCGCGCTGCCCGACCTCTGGGACCGGCTGACGGGCACCCAGCCCGACCCCGACCTGTGGGTGGTGATCGCGACGCTCGCCGCCGCGGCCGCCGTGGTCGTCCCGCACACCCTGTGGCGGATATCCCGCAACGCCATCACGATCGCCCACGAGGGCGGCCACGGCCTGGTGGCCCTGCTCACCGGCCGCCAGCTCACCGGCATCCGCCTGCACTCCGACACCAGCGGCCTCACGGTCAGCCGGGGCAAGCCGCACGGCCTCGGCATGATCCTCACGGCGGCGGCCGGCTACACGGCTCCCCCGCTCCTCGGCCTCGGCGGCGCGGCCCTCCTCGGCGCCGGCCGCATCACCCTCCTGCTGTGGGCGGCCAGCGCGCTGCTCATCGTGATGCTGGTGATGATCCGCAACGCCTACGGCGTCCTGACGGTGGTCCTCACGGGCGGCGCGTTCCTGCTGGTGTCGTGGCTGGCGGGCTCCCAGGTGCAGGCGGCGTTCGCGTACGCGGTGGTGTGGTTCCTGCTGCTGGGAGGCGTACGCCCGGCCTTCGAACTGCAGGCGAAGCGGTCGCGCGGCGGCGCGGGCGACTCGGACGCGGACCAGCTGGCACGCCTCACCCATCTCCCGGCGGCCGTATGGCTGTTCCTGTTCCACACGGTGTCGCTGTGTTCGCTGATCGGCGGGGGCAGGTGGCTGCTTCATATGTGACAAGGCCCGAAGGGGCGCTGTCACAGGGGCGCGGGGAACTGCGCGACCAGCCCCCACGGCGCCGCACCCGCCCACCGGCCGATAGGTCCTGCTGCCACTAAAGTGACCCCATGGCCGCAAACCCCACCGCACCAACCGCCCTCTGGCCCGCACCCCACGCGCGCGGAGCCGTCGACGCGACGGTTCACGTGCCCGGGTCCAAGTCGGTCACCAACCGTGCCCTCGTCCTCGCCGCCCTCGCCTCCGAACCCGGCTGGCTGCGCCGCCCCCTCCGCTCCCGCGACACCCTGCTGATGGCCGACGCCCTGCGCGCGATGGGCGTCGGCATCGACGAGGGCGTGGGACCCGACGGCTCCGGCGAGGCCTGGCGCGTGCTCCCCGCCGGGCTCCGCGGCCCCGCCACGGTGGACGTCGGCAACGCCGGCACGGTGATGCGCTTCCTGCCCCCCGTCGCCACCCTCGCCGCGGGCGACATCCGCTTCGACGGCGACCCCCGTTCGTACGAGCGCCCCCTGCACGGCGTGATCGACGCCCTGCGCGCCCTCGGCGCCCGGATCGACGACGACGGCCGGGGCGCGCTCCCGCTGACCGTGCACGGCGGCGGCGCCCTGGACGGCGGCCCGGTGTCGATCGACGCCTCGTCCTCCTCCCAGTTCGTGTCGGCCCTCCTGCTCTCCGGCCCGCGCTTCAACCAGGGCGTGGAGGTCCGCCACATCGGCGCGAGCCTCCCGTCCCTGCCCCACATCCGGATGACCGTCGACATGCTGCGCGCGGTCGGCGCCCAGGTGGACACCCCGGAGTCGGGCGGCGAGCCGAACGTCTGGCGGGTCACCCCGGGCGCCCTGCTCGGCCGCGACCTGACCGTCGAGCCGGACCTCTCGAACGCCCAGCCGTTCCTCGCCGCCGCCCTGGTCACGGGCGGCAGGGTGCTGATCCCGGACTGGCCGTCCCGGACGACCCAGCCGGGTGACCGGCTGCGCGAGATCTTCACCGAGATGGGTGGTTCCTGCGAACTGACCGAGTACGGCCTGGAGTTCACCGGCTCCGGCCGGATCCACGGCATCGACGTGGACCTGGGCGACGTCGGCGAGCTGACCCCCGGCATCGCCGCGGTCGCCGCCCTCGCGGACTCCCCTTCCACCCTCCGGGGCGTGTCCCACCTCCGCCTGCACGAGACGGACCGGCTGGCCGCGCTCACCAAGGAGATCAACGAGCTGGGCGGCGACGTCACCGAGACCGCCGACGGCCTGCACATCCGCCCGCGCCCGCTGCACGGCGGGACCTTCCACACGTACGAGGACCACCGCATGGCCACCGCCGGTGCGATCATCGGCCTGGCCGTGCCGGACGTCCGGATCGAGAACGTGGCGACGACGGCGAAGACCCTGCCGGACTTCCCCGACCTGTGGACCGGGATGCTCGGGAGCGACGGGGCATAGGGGCGTACGACCATGCGCCGCTACGGCAAGCACACCGACGAGGACGACATCCGCACCCGTCCCAACCGCAAGGGCAACCGGCCGCGGACGAACATCCGCCCCAAGCACGAGGACGCGGCCGAGGGCATGGTCCTCACGGTCGACCGGGGCCGGCTGACCTGCCTGGTCGACGACCGTACGATCCTGGCGATGAAGGCCCGTGAACTGGGCCGCAAGGCGGCGGTGGTCGGCGACCGGGTCGCCCTGGTCGGCGACCTGTCCGGCAAGAAGGACACCCTCGCCCGGATAGTCCGCATCGAGGACCGCAGCTCCTTGCTCCGCCGCACGGCCGATGACGACGACCCGTTCGAACGGGTGGTCGTCGCCAACGCCGACCAGCTGGCGATCGTCACCGCTCTGGCCGACCCCGAGCCCCGCCCCCGCCTGATCGACCGCTGCCTGGTCGCGGCCTACGACGGCGGCCTCACCCCCCTCCTGGTCATGACCAAGTCGGACCTGGCCCCGCCGGGCAAACTCCTGGAGCTGTACGGCGACCTGGAGATCCCCTACGTGGTCACCAGCCGCGAGGAGCTGGAGACGGGGGATGCGGCCCACCGCGTCCGGGACCATCTCGACGGCAAGATCACGGCGTTCGTCGGCCACTCCGGCGTCGGCAAGACGACGCTGGTGAACGCCCTCGTCCCCGAGGACCGCCGCCGTACGACGGGCCATGTGAACGCGGTCACCGGCCGCGGCCGGCACACCACCACCTCCGCCCTGGCCCTCCCCCTGTCCGGCGACGACGGCTGGGTCATCGACACCCCGGGTGTCCGGTCCTTCGGCCTCGCGCACATCGACCCGTCCCGGGTGATCCACGCGTTCCCCGACCTGGAGCCCGGCACCGCCGACTGCCCGCGCGCGTGCAGCCACGACGAGCCGGACTGCGCACTGGACGAGTGGGTCGCCGAGGGCCACGCGGACCCGGCCCGTCTCTACTCGCTGCGCCGGCTGCTGGCCACACGGGAGCGCAGGGAAGGCGACTGACCACCGCGTTGTTTGTACTGACCCGAGTTCGGTAAGTGCATAATCGCACCGAGCTGGACACACGGGAGGACAGCACATGGCGTGGCTGCTGGTGGTCGTGGCCGGAATCCTGGAAACGGGCTTCGCCGTATGCCTCAAGCTCTCCCACGGCTTCACCCGCCTGTGGCCGACGATAGCCTTCGCCTCCTTCGCCCTGGGCAGCTTCGGCCTGCTGACCCTCTCCCTGAAGAAGCTGGACGTGGGCCCGGCGTACGCGGTGTGGACGGGCATCGGCGCGGCGGGCACGGCGATCTACGGCATGGTGTTCCTGGGCGACCTGGTCTCCACCCTGAAAATCGTCTCGATCAGCCTGGTGATCGTAGGAGTGATCGGCCTGCAACTGTCCGGTTCCGCTCACTGAAGCGCCCCGACAGGGGCGCGGGGAACTGCGCGACAAGCCCCCACCGGCCCGCACACGACACCCAACCCCGTCTCACACCGGCTGCCGCGACAGCGCCCCGCGCACAAGCTCCGCCACCCCGCCCTCCCCCGGCGGCGCGGCCACACACGACAACGCCAGCCGCACAACAAGCTCGCACGACCGGGCGAGTTCACCGTTCCCCTTCACCGCCCCGCCTCCCGCCAGCACCGCCACCGCCCGGTCCCTGACGAGCTGCACGAAGTCCCCGGGTGACGGCAACGGCCCGTCCGCCCGCCGCTGCGCCGGCACCGCCGAGGAAGACGGCACGGCGGACAGCGTCGGCGAAGGCAACCGCTCGCTCCAGCACCCGGTGAGCATGGCCCGTACCAGCACGTTGTCGCGGGCCGCGGCCGCCATCCACTCGGCCGTCGCCGTAAGGCGCTCCCGCACCTCGGTATGACTGCCCAGCGCCCGTTCCACCCCGGCGAGATACCCGTCCGCCTCCCGGCGCACCAGCGCCCTCGCCAGGCCCTCCTTGCTGCCGAACTCGTTGTACAGCGTCTGCCGGGACACCCCGGCCGCCGCGGCCACGTCGACCATCCGCACCGCGGCCCACGGTCGGCGCGCGAGCGCGGCGTACGCGGCGTCCAGCAGGGATTCCCGGGCTGCAGGCATCATCGCCTCCTGGGGCGAGCGACTCTGCGCCCAGATTTGACGCGCACGAATCCACTGTCAAGGGTTCGCGAAGGCACCGGGGGGCGCCCTTCGGCCAACACACGCGGGCGCGCCGAGGTCACCGGCCGGTCACCCTGCGGCATCCCTCCGGCATCCCCCGGTGTCCCGCGGCCTCCCTGTGTAGCCCTGCCCCCACCCCGGCAGATACCGTTCGTCACATGCCGGACTACCTTGATGACCTGCGTCTCGCCCATGTGCTCGCGGACGCGGCGGACGCCGCCACCATGGACCGCTTCAAGGCCCTCGACCTGAAGGTCGAGACGAAGCCGGACATGACCCCGGTGAGCGAGGCGGACAAGGCGGCCGAGGAACTGATCCGCGGTCAGCTGCAGCGTGCCCGCCCGCGGGACGCGGTCCTCGGCGAGGAGTACGGCATCGAGGGCACCGGCCCGCGCCGCTGGGTGATCGACCCGATCGACGGCACCAAGAACTATGTCCGCGGGGTGCCGGTCTGGGCGACCCTGATCTCCCTGACGGAGGCGGCCGAGGGCGGCTACCAGCCGGTCGTCGGCGTGGTCTCCGCACCCGCGCTGGGCCGCCGCTGGTGGGCCGCGAAGGGCCACGGGGCCTTCACCGGCCGCAGCCTGTCCTCGGCCTCCCGCCTCCGCGTCTCGAAGGTCTCCAGGCTGGCCGACGCCTCCTTCGCGTACTCCTCGCTGGGCGGCTGGGAGGAGCGGGGGCAGCTGAACGCCTTCCTGGACCTCACCCGCGATGTGTGGCGCACGCGCGCGTACGGCGACTTCTGGCCGTACATGATGGTCGCCGAGGGGTCGGTGGACATCTGTGCCGAGCCGGAGCTGTCGCTGTGGGACATGGCGGCCAACGCGATCGTCGTGACGGAGGCCGGCGGCACCTTCACCGGCCTGGACGGACGCCCGGGCCCGCACAGCGGCAACGCGGCAGCGTCCAACGGCCTGCTCCACGACGAACTGCTGTCGTACCTCTCCCAGCGTTACTGAAACGGTCTCCTGAGGCACGGCTGAGCAGCCGTCCGCGGCACATTTGAGCGCGTGCGCCCTCAATTGGCGACACGCACCCCCTTGTTGACCCTCGCTTTACCTGCCACCCTAAGAGGACCCCCACTTGTGAATTTGTGAATCGCTGAACTATCTCCGCGATTCCCTAGGAGGTGGCACCTTTCATGCTCGTCCGTGACGCCATGAGCACGGTGGTTCTCACCGTCGGCCCCGCCCACACCCTCCGCCAGGCTGCCGCCCTGATGTCCGCGCGTCGCGTGGGCGCGGCGATCGTCCACGACCCGGACGCCGGCGGCATCGGGATCCTCACCGAACGCGACATCCTCGACTCCGTCGGCCTGGGCCAGAACCCGGACGCGGAACGCATCCACGCCCACACCACCAACGACGTCGTGTTCTGCACGCCGACCTGGACCCTGGAGGAGGCGGCGCGGGCGATGGCCCAGGGCGGCTTCCGCCATCTGATCGTCCTCGACGGCGGCGAGCCGGCCGGGATCGTCTCGGTCCGCGACATCATCCGCTGCTGGGTCGGGGCCCGCCAGCCCGTCTCCGCATGACCAGGAAGCCGACCCCTTATTGGACTTAGTCCAAGTCGAGCTCGACTCCAAAGTCACACCTATTCGGAAAGTGGTCCGGCTGCTGTTAGGCTGAAGAACATGAGTGACCTTCTGGAACGGCTGCGTGGACGCGGATGGCGGATGACCGCGCAGCGACGCGTCGTGGCCGAGGTCCTCGACGGCGAACACGTCCACCTGACGGCCGACGAGGTCCACGCCAGGGCTGTCGTCAAGCTGCCCGAGATCTCCCGGGCCACCGTCTACAACACCCTGGGCGAGCTGGTCACGCTCGGCGAGGTCCTCGAGGTCTCGACGGACAAGCGCGCCAAGCGGTACGACCCGAACGCGCACCGGCCGCACCATCACCTGGTCTGCTCCCGCTGCGGCTCGATCCGCGACGTCCACCCGACCGGCAACCCGCTGGCCGACCTCCCCACCTCGGAGCGGTTCGGCTTCACGGTGTCGGACGTCGAGGTGACGTACCGCGGCCTGTGCCCGAACTGCGCGTCAGCCCTCTGACGAACGTCCCGAAAGACCCCGGTGCCCTGGTGGCGCCGGGGTCTTTGCGTCGTACACGCACACGGGGTTCCCGAATCTGACGGTCCGTCATATGGTCAACGGGTCCGCACTCTTGCGAGGAGACCCCGTGGGAGAGCCGTATCCGCCGCCTTCGCCGCATCAGCCGCCTTCGCCCCAGCCGCCGTATCCGAAGCTCCGCGCCCACGCCGTGACCCGCGCCTTCGGCCGAACCCCCCACCGGGTCGAGGCCCTCGGCCCGCTCGATCTGACCGTCGCGAGCGGCGAGTTCGTGTGTCTCGTCGGTCCCTCGGGCTGCGGCAAGTCCACGCTGCTGCGCATCGCGGCGGGGCTGCTGCGGCCCAGCGGCGGCCGCCTGGAGATCCGTACCGACAGCCCCCGCCCGGCCGCGATGATCTTCCAGGACTACGGCATCTACGACTGGAAGACGGTCCAGGCCAACGTCCGCTTCGGCCTCGACATCCAGCGCGTCCCGCGCCGTGAGGCCGACGCCCGCGCCCGGGACTGGCTGACCCGGCTGGGCCTCGCGGACTTCGCCGACGCCTACCCGGCGGCCCTGTCCGGCGGTATGCGCCAGCGCGTGGCCATCGCCCGCGCCCTCGCCGTGGAACCCGAACTCCTCCTCATGGACGAGCCGTTCGCCGCCCTGGACGCACAACTGCGCACGATCCTCCAGGACGAGTTGCTGGCCCTCACCCAGGCCCTGCGCACCACCACCCTGTTCATCACGCACAGCCTGGAGGAGGCGCTGGTCCTCGGCGACCGGGTGCTGGTGATGTCCGCCCGGCCGGGCCGGATCATCGCCGAGCACCGCCCGCCGTTCCCGCGCCCGCGCACCGGCGGCATCCGGGACACCCCCGAGTTCACGGCGCTGAAGAGCGAGCTGTGGGAGCTGCTGCGGAAGGAGGCGGTACCCGCATGACCACCGTGACCCCGGTCCGTGAAACCCCCGTCCTGGTCCGCGCCCCCGGCCCGGCCGAACTCCACCCGGCCCGCACCCACCGGCGCCGGCGCGCCCTGGAACTGGTCCTGGCGACGGCCGTCCCCGTCCTCCTGGTCCTCCTCTGGCAGCTGGCCGCGACCCAGGGCTGGATCGACGACCGTGTCTACCCGGCCCCGTCCACGATCCTCTCCGACGGCTGGGACCGGGCGACCGCGGGCGACCTGTGGCCGGACGTCTGGGCGACCACCCGCCGGGTGCTCGCGGGCTACGCCGTGGGGACGGCGGCCGGCTACGCGCTGGGCCTGCTGATGGGCTCGCTCCCGCTGGTCAAGGCGGCCCTGGAGCCGCTCCTGGACGCCCTGTACGTCGTACCGAAGCTGGCCCTGCTCCCGATCTTCCTGAACATGTTCGGGCTGGGCGAAGGGCCGCAGGTCGCCCTGGTGGCCGTGACCGTCTTCTTCTTCGTCTGGATCTCCACGATGTCGGCGGTGATCGCCGTCCCGTCCGGCCATCGGGACGCGGGCCGGGTCTTCGGCGCCTCGCCGTGGCAGATGTTCCGGCACGTCCTGCTCCCGGCCTCGCTGCCGGCGGTCCTGGTCGGCGCGCGCATCGCCGCGGGAGTGGCGGTCCTGGTGATCGTCGCGTCCGAGCAGATCGCGGCCACGGACGGCCTCGGTCATCTGATCTTCGACTCGCGCGCGCTGTTCCAGAACGACGTGATGTTCGTGGGGATCGTCTGCGTCGCCGTGCTGGGCGTGGTCTTCTCCGAGCTGATACGGCTCGCCGGCCGCCTGCTCACGCCGTGGGCGCCGCGGGACCGGGGACGGGGGCAGTCATGAGAGCTCTTCGATATCGATATGTGGTGGCGACGGCCGCGCTGACCCTGCTGGCGACGACGGCCTGCTCGGCGAAGCACTCCGGCTCCGGGGACACCGAGACGGCCACGGCGCCCCGCACGGTCCGTCCGGTGGCGGGCTGCGGCAAGGCGTCCTGGACCGACCCGGCGGACCTCTCCACGACCCGCGCCCCGGCCCGCTGCTCACCGGGCAGTCCGGCGGCCGTCCCGCTGGCCAGGCCCCGCAAGATCACGATCGCCACCGGCACACTGAGCGCGGAGTACGTGGCACCGCTCGAAGTCGCCCTCGACAAGGGCGAGTTCAAGGCGGAGGGCCTGGACGTCACGCTCAAGGTGCTGCCCACCCCGGACGCGCTTCCGCTGCTGGCCAAGGGCGACATCGACGCGATGTGGGCGGCTCCCGAGGCGGCCGTGATGAACGGTGTCCGCGGCGGCTTCGACATCAAGTGGGTCGCGGGCAACTTCTCGCCCGACCTCAGGTCGCAGAGCGGCCTGTGGGTACGGCTGAAGAACGGCGAGAGCGCGGCCGGCGTAGCGATGGCGGGGCGCACGCTGGGCACGATGATCGGCAAGGGGTCGGTGATCGCCTACCCCATGCAGAAGGCGCTGGCGAGCCATGGCGGGGGCCTGGACAGGATCCGCTACCAGCAGCTGGGCTCGGCCGACGTCCTCACGGCCCTGCAGAACGGCGGTGTCGACTCGGCCTGGCTGCTGGACCCGGTGTGGCGCCAGGTCAGCGGCAAGCCGGGTTACGCCTTCCTGGGCGGCCAGCCCCTCGGCGAGCCCCTGGGCGGGATGCTGTTCGGCCGTACGCTGCTGGACGACGACGTGGACGCGGGCGTGGCGCTGCTCAGGGCGTACATCCGGACGGTCGACACGTACTTCGCCGGCGACTACAAGTCGGACGCGAGCTTCGTCACCTACCTCGCGAAGCTCCTGAAGACCGACGCCGCGATCCTGCGGGCCACCCCGCCGCTGCGCATGGACTGGGAGATCCGCGCGGGTACGACGACGCGTCTCCAGTCGGCGTACCGGGCCCAGGGCGTCGAACCGGGCTCGCCGCTCCCGGAGGCACGGACGGTCGACCGCGCGCTGTACGAGGAGGCGGTGGGCCATACGCCGTAGGCCATATGTCGTGGAAACACCGAGGGCCGGAGTCCTTTTCCGGACTCCGGCCCTCGGTCTTCAGTAGCGGGGACAGGATTTGAACCTGCGACCTCTGGGTTATGAGCCCAGCGAGCTACCGAGCTGCTCCACCCCGCGCCGGTGAACTGAACATTACGTGAGGGACGCGGGCAGAGGCAAATCAATACCGGTAAGCCCCTCTGACCTGCGGGAAGGCGCCGGCCTACGCCGACAGCTCCTGCCGCAGCGCGTCCCTCAGCCGCCCCGCGCGCTCGGTCACCTCCGCCGGTCCCAGCGCCACCGCGCGGTCGGCCCACTGCTGTCCCACCGCCAGCTCTCCCCGACGCGCGTAGACGAGGGCGAGCCGCAGCGCCGCCCGCCCGTGCCCCGCGTCGGCGGCCCGCTCCCACCACACGGCGGCCTCCGGCTCGCTGCCCTCCCGGGCCAGCAGCAGCCCCAGGTTGAACGCCCCGTTTCGCGATCCCGCCTCGGCCGCCGCCCGGTACCACCGGGCCGCCTCCACCACGTCCCCGCGCGCCGCGGCGAGCATCCCGACCCGCACCTGGGCCCTGCGGTGCCCCTGCGAGGCGGCCCGCTCGTACCACTCCTCGCACTCGGTCTTCACGTTCAGGGACGACTCCCCGAGCTCGTGCTCGGGCACCGGCGGCCGCCGTGCGTCGAGTACGGCGGCGAGCCGGTACGCGGCCTCGGCGCTTCCGCCGCCGGCCGCACACCGCAGATGCCGCTCCGCGGCGGGCTCGTCGCCCTCCCGCAGCCGGGCGATGCCGACCTGCAGCGCCGCCTCGGTGTGCCCGGCGGCGGCGGCCTGCTCGTAGCAGCGCAGCGCGAGCGCGTCGTCGCCCCGCCCGGCGTACAGGATCCCGAGGTTGAACGCGGCGTCCACGCTCCCGGCCTCGGCGGCCTTGGAGAACCACGGTTCGGCGCCGCTCGTGTCGCCGACCTGGAGCAGCAGGATGGCCAGCGCGTTCGCCGCCTCCCGATGGCCCGCGTAGGCCGCCCGCCGGTACCACTGCTCGGCCTGCGCGGTCCGCCCCTGCTCGGCGCAGAGCAGCCCGAGGTTGTACGCCCCGTTGTCGTCACCGGCGTCCATCGCCGCCCGGTACCAGCGCTCGGCGGTCTGCGTCTCGCCGCGCTCGGCGTGCAGCGCGCCGAGCGCGTTCGCCGCGTTGCCGTCGCCGTCCTGGGCGGCCCGCAGCCACCAGACGGCCGCGCTCTCGGTGTCCCCGGCGTCGCGCAGCAGGAAGCCGAGCGCGCAGGCGGCCCGGGCCTCGCCGTCCTTGGCGGAGGTCAGGTACCAGCGCCCGGCCTCCTTGAGCTCACCCCGTCTCTCGAGGATCGCCCCGAGGTGCAGCGCGGCCCGGCGGTGTCCGCGCGCGGCGGCCTGCCGGTACCACTGCTCGGCCTCGTCGGACTCCGGGGCCCCGGCGGCGGCCTGCGCGCCGACACCGTTGTCACCCCCGGCCTCGCCCTCGTTCACGGCCGCCCTGCGGTCGAGTGCGCGCGCCAGCCGGTAGGCGGCCTCCCGGTGCCCGCGCTCGGCGGCGGCCCGCATCCACGGGCCGGCGTCCGGGTCCCCCCGGTGCTCCAGCAGGTCGGCCAGTGCGTAGGCGCCGAGCGCGTGTCCCTGTTCGGCGGACTGGCGCAGCCAGTACTCGGCGGCGGGCTCGTCCCCGCGCTCGCGGTGGTAACGGCCCAGCGCGTGGGCGGCGGCCGCGGAGCCGGCGACGGCGGCGATCCGCCACCATCCGGCGGCCTCCTCGGGGTAGCCGCGCTGGTGCAGCAGGACACCGAGGTTGTTGGCGGCGGCGCGGTCACCGGCGGCGGTGGCGGCACGGAGATGGGATTCGGCTCCGTCGAGGTCGCCACGGCGCAGCAGCATGGCGCCGAGGACACTCATCGCCTCGACGTCACCGGCAGCGGCCTGCATCCGACGGCGCGCCTCCTCGGCGGCCTCGGCGGCCTCGTCGCGGGTCGGCTCCTCGCCCGAAGGCTGCACAAAACGCCCTGTCTCGAACAGAGTTGCCTTGTCCCCCATAACGTTCATCGTCGCACCACCTGCAACCTGGGTACACCACGTATACCGCAGACCGTGAGGTCACTTCAGCGTTTTGTCGACATGCCCACAGAACGACAAGTCAAACACATCTCCGCCAACTCCCCACAGCGGCGCGGCGACCCGTCCACCGGTACATGCGTTCGCCGTCCGTCCGAACGTCACCGACCATCGCCCCGGACACCACGAAGGCCCGGATCCCAAGAGGATCCGGGCCTTCGACTTCAGTAGCGGGGACAGGATTTGAACCTGCGACCTCTGGGTTATGAGCCCAGCGAGCTACCGAGCTGCTCCACCCCGCGCCGTTGCGTTGCAACCGTATCACGGCGCGGAGCTGAGCTGATCACCCCCGGTCTGCCCAGCCGCCGACCCGCTCAGCCGCTGGGGCTGGAGCTCCCGCTCGGACTGGGGCTGGTACTCGCACCGGGGCTGGGGCTGCTGCTCGGACTGGCGGTGCCGCTGCCGGTCCTGTCCGCGGCCTTGGACTGCGCCTCCTCGGCCCGCTTCAGCGCGTCCTGCAGTTCGGCCTGCGCCTTGCCGTACGCGGTCCAGTCGCCCTTCTTCAGGGCCTCCTGGCCCGCGTCGAAGGCCTTCTGGGCGTCGTTCAGCGCCTGTTGGACCGTGGGGTTGCCGGACGTCGGCGGTGTGGTCGTCCCGGTGTCCGAGGATCCCGTGTCCGAACCGTCCGAGCCGAACACCTTGTTGAGCGCCTCGTCGAGGGTGTTCTCGAAGGCGGTCTTGCCCTCGAAGGTCACCAGCACCTTACGCAACAGCGGGTACTTGACCCCGGCACCGCGTACGTAGACGGGCTCCGCGTACAGCAGGCCCCCGTCCAGTGGCACGGTCAGCAGATTGCCGTACTCCACCTCGGAGTCGCCGCCCTTGAGGAGCTTGATGGCGGCGGCGATGTCCTGTTCGGAGTTGAACTGGCTCTGGACCTGTTTGGGTCCGTCGACGGTCGTACTGGTCGGCAGTTTCAGGATTCTGATCTTGCCGTAGTCCTTCGAACCGGCCTCGGAGTCGACCGACATGAACGCGCTGAGGTTGTCACGCCCGTTGGGTGTGAACGTCGTCGACAGCGAGAACGTCTGCGCGCTCTGGTCGGGCATCTTCATGCTCAGGTAGTACGGCGGCACCGCGTCGCCCGACTTGTTGGTCGGGTCGTCGGGCACCTGCCACACCTCGCTGCCGGTGAGGAACGTCTGGGCGTCCGTCACGTGGTAGCGGGTGAGCAGCTCGCGCTGGACCTTGAACAGGTCCTGCGGGTACCGGAGATGGTCCATCAGGGACGCCGAGATGGCGCTTCTGGGCTGCACGGTGTCCGGGAAGGCCTTCATCCAGGTCTTCAGCACCGGGTCCTCGGTGTCCCACTGGTAGAGCTTGACGGCGCCGGTGTACGCGTCGACGGTCGCCTTCACCGAGTTGCGGATGTAGTTGACCTGGTTCTGCTGGGCCACCACCGCGCGGGAGGTGTTGGTCGCGGTCAGCGAGTCGGCCGTCGTGTCCCCGAGGGTCGTACGGGAGGCGTAGGGATAGCCGTTCGTCGTCGTGTAGGCGTCGACGATCCACTGGATACGGCCGTCCACGACCGCCGGGTACGCGTCGCCGTCGATGGTCAGCCAGGGGGCGACCGCCTCGACGCGCTCCTTGGGCGTGCGGTTGTACAGGATGCGCGAGCCCTCGCCGATCGCTCCGGAGTAGAGGATCTGCGGCTCGTTGAACGCCACCGCGTACGCGGCCCGGTTGATCGGGCTGGAGAGGCTGACCCCGCTCTTGCCCGCGTAGCTGGTGGTCTTCTCACCGCTGTCGTCGGAGTAGTCGATCTCCTTCTGGGGACCGCCGACGATCGAGTACGTGGTCGTCTTCTCGCCGTAGTAGATCCGCTGCTGGTACGTGCCCAGGTCGCCCGTGGACGGCAGGTCGGACTCGGTGAAGACCGGCTGGCCCTGGTCGTCGGCCTCGGTGCCCTTGGCGGCGACCACGCCGTAGCCGTGGGTGTAGCGGAAGTGGTCGTTGATCCAGTTGTTCTTCGGGATGCCGTCGAGGTTCAGCTCGCGCAGACCGATGACGGTGTCCTGGACCTTGCCGTTCTTGCTGTAGCGGTCCACGTCCAGATTGGTCGGGAACGCGTAGTAGTTCCGCATCTGCTGGAGCTGCTGGAACGTCGGCGAGACGATGTTCGGGTCCATGATCCGGATGCTCGCCGTGTCGTCGACGTCGCCCCGGAGCTTGGTCTTGTCCGTGGTGGTGCTCTTGCCCGTGTACTCGCTGACCTGGGTGTCGTCGATGCCGTACGCCTGGCGGGTCGCCTTGAGGTTCTTCTGGACGTACGGGGCTTCCTTGGCCTGCTCGTTGGGCTGGACCTGGAACTTCTGGACGATCGCCGGATAGAGGCCGCCGATCAGGATCGCCGAGAGGACCATCAGGCCGAAGCCGATGACGGGCAGCTGCCAGGTGCGCCGCCACAGGGTGGCGAAGAACAGCAGCGCGCAGATGACGGCGATGCAGAACAGGATCGTCTTGGCCGGCAGATACGCGTTCGCGTCGACGTATCTGAGGCCCGTCCAGTTGTCGGTGGCCTTGAAGTCGCTGGACTTCACGGCCAGTCCGTACCGGTCGAGCCAGTAGGCGACCGCCTTGAGGGCGACGAAGAAGCCGAGCAGCACCGAGAGGTGGCCGGTCGCGGCACCGGTGGCACGCGCGCCGGGGCTCGTGACGCGCAGCCCGCCGTACAGGTAGTGGGTGAGCGCGGCGGCGATCAGGGACAGGATCGCGGTGGCGAAGCCGAAGCCCAGCAGGAAGCGGTACCAGGGCAGGTCGAAGGCGTAGAAGGAGACGTCGAGGTGGAACTGCGGGTCCTTCTGGTGGAAGGGCACGCCGTTGACCCACATCAGCCAGGTGCGCCACTGGCCGGCCGCGGACGCGCCGGCGATCAGCCCGACCAGCGCGGTGACCGCGAGCAGCAGCCACTTCTTGTACGGCGCGATGCCCATCCGGTAGCGGTCGAGGCTCTGCTGCTCCATGGACATGGCACTCAGCGGGGGCCGCAACCGGTGCGCGAGCCAGATGTTGAGGCCCACCGCGGCCGCCATCAGCAGACCGAAGACGGAGAACAGCCCGATCTTGGTCCACAGAGTGGTGGTGAACACCGAGGAGTAGTGCACCGACCGGTACCAGAGCCAGTTCGTCCAGAACCCCGCGAACATGCTGAACGCCATGCCGAGTACGGCAAGGACGCCCAGTGTCATGAGCAGGGTACGGACGCGCCGGGACGGGTGGCCCGCCGCTCTGATCCGTGGCCCCGTCGGGCCTCCGCCGCGGTCCGGCATCTGGAAAGCCAAGGTGCGCACCTCGAAGTTCGCTGTCGTGTCTGCTTCTTGTTCCGTCAGGCCCCGGTGTCGGTGAGCCCTCCGTGGCCCCCTGTGATCGCGGGGCCACACCTATGCAACTTACTCACGGCTTACTCGGTTCCCGATTCCGGCCATGAACGAGGCAGGATTGTGACCATGTCCAACACTCCCATGGCAGCGAACCCGCTCACCCGGGCCGTACTCGAGATCGACGAGTACGCCTCCGGCCTCGGCTGGGACCAGCCCGCTCGCCTCTTCGCCCTTGTCGACACCGCACGGCTGCGCGCCCAGGAACCGGCTCTCGCCGCCCAGCTCGGTCTGGAGGACGAGTCCGCGACCACCGGTCTCACTCCGATCGAGCAGGACGAAGTGCCAACGGACAAGGCGCTCGATGAGTTCCTGGGCACCATCGCGTGGCCGGACGCGGTGGTCGGCTGTGCGCTCACGGTGGAGCGCCTGATGCTGCCCCCGGCCGCCGAGTCCCAGGTCCCGGAGGGGATGAGCGAGGCGAGGCTGGCGAAGTGGGTGGCCCAGCATCCCGACCGGCAGGAGGTCCGGATGACGGTCGCCGTGCTGCGCGACGGCACCCGCGACTCGGCGGTGCGCCTGCGCGAGAAGGACTCGCCGACGGAGGTCCTCACCGGGCCCGAGCTGGTCCCGGGCCTGGCGGAGGCGCTCAAGGCGACGTTCGAGGACTGAGGTCCTAGGCCGCGGTTACGGCACGAGGTCTTCGTCCACGGCACTGGGGGCGCCCCTTGTCAGGAAGGGCGCCCCCAGCCACGTCCGTGTCCTCCGTGTCCGTGCGTCAGCCCTTGGTGCTGCACTTCGGCAGGGCGCCGGTGTCGCCGCTGCGGATGTCCTTGAGGGCGCCGAGGGCGTCGCCGATGGTCTTCACCTTGACCAGGGTGAGCCCGCTCGGGGTGTCCTGGGCGGCCTCGGCGCAGTTGTCGGCCGGGGTCAGGAAGTACTGGGCGCCCTTGCTGCGCGCGCCGATGGTCTTCAACGAGATGCCGCCGATGGGACCCACCGTGCCGTCGTCGTCGATCGTGCCGGTGCCGGCGACGAACTTGCCGCCGGTGAGGCTGCCCGGGGTCAGCTTGTCGTAGATACCGAGCGAGAACATGAGCCCCGCGCTGGGCCCGCCGACGTCGGCGAGCTTGATGTCGATGGAGAACGGGAACGTGTGGTCGGTCCCGGCGGAGATCCCGACGATGGCCCGCTTGGTCCCGGTGTCGTCCGACGTGGCGGTCTTGATGGTGACGTTCTGGGTCTTGGTGGCCGTCTTGTTCGCCTTCTCGGCGGCGGCCTGCTCCTTGGCCGGTACGACGGTGAAGACGACGTCCTCGCCGGGCTTGTGCTTGGTCACCAGCGTGGCGACGTCGGCCGGCTGCTTGACCGTCGTCCCGTCGACGGCCTTGATCACATCACCGGCGTGCAGCCTGCCCTCGGACGGCGAGCCCTTGAGGACCGTCGACACGATCACCCAGGACTTCACCGGGATGCCCAGTTCCTTGAGGGCGGCGACCTTCGCGCTCTCCTGGGACTGGCTGAACTCCTCGGCGTTCTCCTGGGTGGACTGCTGCTCCGTCTTGCCGTCCGGGTAGAGCGTGTCGTGCGGCACGACCTTGTCGTCGTGCGAGAGCCAGCCGTAGACCGCCTCGACGAGATTCATCTTGTAGTCGGCGCTGGTGACCCTGACCGTGGTCATGTTCAGATGCCCGGAGGTCGTGTAGGTCTTGTGCCCGGAGATCTGCAGCACCGGCTCGCCGTCGTGGTTCCCGAGCGTGTTCACGGTCGGGCCGGGGGACATCTCCGAGTACGGCACGTTGATGAGCACTCCGGCGCACAGGAGCGCGATCAGCATCAGGGTGGAGGCGAGCATCGTCGCGGTGCGGCGTGGCATGCAAAGACAGTACGGGACGCGCCTGTCAGCGCACCGTCAGGGCCGCCGTCCCACGTGCCTCAGCCACCGGAGTGGGACTTCTCCATGGCTTCGCGGAACCGCGCGTACCCGTCCAGCTCGGGGCCGTCACTCCGGACTCTCCTCGTCCGATTGGCCCAGCTGCCCCACAGACCGGCACCGACCCCAGCCATAAGCGGAATCAGCAACCAGACGAGCGCCGCCATGCCGACCTCCCAACCCCATGAGCATCCGCGACTGACTGATCAGCAGATTAGCCATCCGCAGTGACAACGCTCACGCCGGGGGTGGGGTTACGCAACCGGAAGCCGGGCGGGGGCTCTTCAGCAGGCCCCGACCCATTCCTCGGTACCGTCCGAGAACGTCTGGTGCTTCCAGATGGGCACCTCGTGCTTGAGGTCGTCGATCATCTTCCGACAAGCTTCGAAGGCGTCCCCCCGGTGCGGACACGACACGCCGACGACCACGGCGAGATCACCCACCCGCAGGTCCCCCACCCGATGCACGGCGGCCAGCGCCCGCACCGGATACTCGGCGACGACCTTCTCGGCGATCCGCCGCATCTCGCTCTCGGCACTGGGATGACACGAATACCCGAGCGCGTCCACGTCGGCGCCCCCGTCGTGATTCCGCACGGTCCCCACGAAGAGCGCGATTCCCCCGGCCGCGTCGTCCCCCACGGCCGCGAAGACCTCGTCCACGGAGAGCGCGCTCTCCCGGATGCCGATCAGCTTGACGGGATCGTCGGCACCCTGCTCACCGGGATGATCGTTCATAGCAGCCATACCCCCATCGTGCCGCAAGCCCGGGACCACACGGAATACGGCTGACAGCAGGCACACGCGCGTGCGCGTTCGTAGGGTCCTCCAACACGAGGGACCTCAGATCCGCCGCCGGGCCTTCCTGGCCCGCCGCACCACGGCCGCCGCACCCAGCAGCGCGACCGTGGCACCCGCCGCACCCGCGGCCGTCGCGTCCTTGCGGCCGAGCCGCCGCCCGACGACGGTGTGCCGCCCGGTCACCTCCTCCAGCAACTCGGCGAGCACCTCCTCGTTCGTCCACCCGGGCCGCCACCCGGCGTCGTGCAGCCGGCTCCCGCTCACCACCCACGGATACATCGTGTACGCGAGATCCCCGGCCGGCGACGGCGTGAGACCGATCCGGTGCAGCCGGGCAGCCGCCCCCAGCGCGACGGCCGACGGCAGTTCCATCCGCCGGATCCCGCTGAGCTCCTCGACCTCCTCCTGCTCCAGCCACCCGTCGCACCCGACGGCGAGCTCCCCGTCGACCTTCTCCAGGACGGCGTACTCGAGCGCGCTGCACAGATCCTCGACATGGCAGAACTGCCAGGCGGGCCGCGACCCGGCGACGACCAGCAGCCGAGGCGACTCGAAGTACCTGGTCAGCGCGGTGTCGGTGCCCCCGACGAGCACCGCGGGGCGCACGACGGTGACATTGAGCCCGGGGTGCGCGCGGGGCGCCCGGCGCGCGAGCCGCTCGATCTCCAGCAGGTCCCCCACCCCCGTGGCCTCGGCGGTGGCACGCAACTCCGCGTCCTCGGACAGCGGCAGCTCGTTCTCCGGCAACGCGCCGTAGACCATCGAGGAGGTGCACAGCACCACCCGGTGCACCCCGGCGGCGGCCGCCGCGGTCAGCACGGTCTGCGTCCCGCGCACGTTGTAGGCCGTACGCGCCGCCGGATCGGTCTCCAGGTCCAGATCGAGCGCGAGGTGCACCACCACGTCGGCGCCACGGAGCTTGTCCGCGATGGCCGGATCCCGCACGTCGAGGATGTGCCACTGGGCGTCCGGGCACTCCCCGCGCCGCTCGTCGATCGCGATGACCTGCTTGATCTCCTCGGACGCGGCCAGCCGCTCGGTGAGCAGCGCGCCGACCCCGGTCGCGGCGCCGGTCACGGCGACGACGGGCCCGCGCACGGCGGGAGGGGTTGAGTGGTTTCGCGCTGCGCGAACCTGCGGATCTGGGGAACTCACCGGGCGTCTCCAGCGGTTGTCTTCAGTACGAGCGCGAGTGACGCGTACGTACCAGGTGGCATCCATCCTGCCGCAGGCCGACTGTCGGCGAAGCACTGAGGCCCGATCGGGTCCGGGTGTCTACGCTGGGTGGTGTTGTCGGGCAGCCGCGCCGCCGGAGAGAACCGGTGGCCTTACCAGCCGAGGATTCCCGTGAGTGACACCCCATTCGGTTTCGGCCTTCCGCCGGAGGAGCCGGAAGACGGCGACGAGGGCAAGAAGAAGGACCAGCAGAGCGGTGGTGGGCAGGGACCGGCCAATCCGTTCGGTTTCGGCACACCCGGAGCCGGCGGCTTCGGCGGCCCCGGCGCCGACAATCCGTTCGCTGCCATGTTCGGTTCGCTGAACCCCACCGACCTGGGCGCGGCCTTCCAGCAGCTGGGCCAGATGCTCTCGTACGAGGGCGGCCCGGTGAACTGGGACATGGCCAAGCAGATCGCCCGCCAGACGGTCTCCCAGGGCACGTCGGACGGCGTCAAGGACGCGAGCGTCGGCCCCGCCGAGCGCACGGCGGTCGAGGAGGCCGTGCGGCTGGCCGACCTGTGGCTGGACGACGCGACGTCGCTGCCGTCCGGTTCCGGCTCGGCCGTGGCCTGGTCGCGCGCGGAGTGGGTCGAGGCGACGCTGCCCGCCTGGCAGGAGCTGGTCGACCCGGTCGCCGAGCGGGTCGGCGCCGCGATGGGCGATGTCCTGCCGGAGGAGATGCAGGCCATGGCGGGCCCGCTGATCGGCATGATGCGCTCCATGGGCGGCGCCATGTTCGGCACGCAGATCGGGCAGGCCGTCGGCGTGCTCGCGGGCGAGGTCGTCGGCTCGACCGACATCGGCCTGCCGCTGAGCCCGGCCGGCAAGGCGGCACTGCTGCCGGTGAACATCGAGGCGTTCGGCAAGGACCTCGGCGTGCCCAAGGAGGAGGTGCGGCTGTATCTCGCGCTGCGCGAGGCGGCCCACCAGCGCCTGTTCGCGCATGTGCCGTGGCTGCGCTCGCACCTGTTCGGCGCGGTCGACGGCTACGCGCGCGGGATCAAGGTCGACACGGCGAAGCTGGAGGACGTGGTCGGCCAGTTCGACCCGCAGAACCCCGAGCAGCTCCAGGACGCCCTCCAGCAGGGCATGTTCCAGCCGGAGGACACCCCCGAGCAGAAGGCGGCCCTGGCGCGCCTGGAGACGGCTCTGGCGCTCGTGGAGGGCTGGGTCGACGCGGTGGTCCACGCGGCCGCGAAGCCGCGTCTGTCGTCCGCCGACGCCCTGCGCGAGACCCTGCGCCGCCGCCGTGCCACGGGCGGCCCGGCGGAGCAGACGTTCGCCACGCTGATCGGCCTGGAGCTGCGCCCGCGCCGGCTGCGCGACGCCTCCCGCCTGTGGGCCTCGCTCACCGACGCCCGCGGTGTCGACGGCCGGGACGCGCTGTGGGCCCACCCGGACATGCTGCCGACGGCGTCCGACCTGGACGACCCGGACGGCTTCGTGCACCGCGAGCAGCTGGACTTCTCCGAGCTGGACAAGATGCTCGGCGAGGCGGCGGAGAAGCCCGACCTGCGCAAGAAGGACGACCAGGGCGACGGCACCGAGTGAGCCTGTACGACGACGCGGTCCTCGCCCTCAAGGGGTACGAGGACCAGGACGAGCTGCGCCAGGCCTACCTGGACCATCTCGCGGCACACCCCGACGGCATGTGGAAGGCCTGTCACGCGGGCCATGTCACGGCGAGCGCCCTGGTCGTCGACCCCGAGCACGGCCGGGTGCTGCTGACCCTGCACAGGAAGCTGCGGATGTGGCTGCAGATGGGCGGCCACTGCGAGCCGGGCGACGCGACCCTGGCCGCGGCGGCCCTGCGGGAGGCGACCGAGGAGTCCGGGATCCCGGGGCTGACGCTGCTGCCGGGCGGCCCGGTCCGCCTGGACCGGCACCCGATCCCGGCACCGTGCCACTGGCACTTCGACGTCCAGTACGCGGCCCTCGCCCCGCGGGGCGCCGCCCACGCGATCAGCGACGAGTCCCTCGACCTGCGCTGGTTCGCCTACGACGAGGTCGCGGCGGTCGCCGACGACTCGGTCGTACGACTGCTGGAGGGCACCCGCGCACGGCTCTGACGCGGTGTCTCCGGTGATCGCGACGTATGTGTAAGGGGCGCCTGCCCAGGCGGGCGCCCCTTACGTCTTGGGCTCTCAGCTCCAGACGTTGCCCTGGTTCATCCCGCGCGCGCCCTGCTGGCCCATACCGAACTGGGCGGCGACGCCGTGACCGATCTGAGCGTTCTGCGGAGGCAGCAGTTCACTCGGCTGGACCAACGCGAAGCCACTTCCCATGAAGCTCAGCTCCCAGCCCTCTCCGGTGTTGCCGCGGCGCCGCCACACGCCCGAGGAATGCGTCTGGGCCTGCATCTGGACGCGCAGCCCGGTGGACCAGGCGACGATGGCGTCGGCGTCGCAGTTGACGTACTTGTCGGGCGTCACCTGCATCAGCAGCGGCGCGCCGGAGGTCATCAGGGCGACCTTGCCGCGCCCGGTGATGTTCAGCTGGTACTTCCCGGACCCGGAGATGCCGTAGAGGCTGTCGACGGCGACGACCTCGTAGTGCAGGGACGAGTCCAGGGCGAGGACGTAGCTGCTGTCCACGGTCAGGCCGTCCTGCTCGACGTCCAGGACGTGGATGTGCTGGGCCAGGTTGGCGAAGTAGACGGTGCCCTGCCCGTGGCAGCGCATCAGGTCCAGGCCCTCGCCGGTGTACGCACGCGCGCGTGCCTGCTGGTGGCCCTGGTACTCGGCGTCGAACTCGACGAGCCCCTGGTAGGCGACCATCGTGCCCTTGCGGGCGAGGATGTCGTCGTGGCCCTCCAGGACGACCCGCAGCATCTGCTTGTTCTGGAGGCTGTAGCGGTCCCGGGCCTGGGAGTCGTTGAAGGCGAAAAGCGGGCTCTGCATGGTTTCCTGACTCCCCCTCAGCCCCGGACCCGGAGGCGGTCGGTGCTGTCCTCGCTGGGCTGGACGACGACGATGCCCTGTCCGGAGAAGGCCATCTGGAAGGCCTCGCCGCTGCCCCGGCCGATCAGCGACTGTGCCTTGAAGCTGCGCTTGCCCTTCACCTTGAGGTTCGGGGACCAGGCGACCAGGGCGTCCGGGTCGACGTACGTCTCGTCCTCGCCGCCGCCGCAGTCGACGACGATCGGCTTGCCCCGGGAGGTCAGCGCGACCCACCCCTGCCCGGAGATCTTGGTGTTCCACAGCCCCTGCCCGGCGAACTTGGCGAGGCCCTTCACCCGCTCCACGCCCCACGTCAGATGGGCGTCGAAGGCGAGCAGATTGGTGGCGTTGACGGAGATGCCGTCGCCGTTGAGGTTGATGACGACGACGTTCGCGCCGTAGTCGGCGAGGTAGAGCAGTCCGTCGCCGGAGCACTTCATCAGGGGCGCGCCCTCGCCGGTCATCCAGTCCCGGGCGATCTGGCGCACGGCCGGCGGGTTGGGCTCGTACTGGACGAAGCCCTCGTAGGCGACCATCGACCCCACGCGCGCGAGGAGGTCGTTGCCGGTCTGCATGGCGACCTTGAGCATGTGGTCGCCGTGGTTCTCCATGCGGGCGGTGACGGGTGCGGGGGCGTAGCCCGCGAGCGGCTGGTTCATGACGGGCTCCCTCAGACCTCGTACGGCTGGACGACGATGAAGTTGCCGGGCGCGCCCCGGAACTGCAGGTTGACGCTCTCGCCGGTGTCGCCCGGGTAGGCGTTGCGGCGCATCCGGACCTGGCTGGAGACGATCACCTGGGAGGCGGCCGACCAGGCGACGATCGCGTTGCAGTCGGCGAACGTCGTCGGCGTCACGGGCAGCACGACGGGCGTGCCGTGCGTCTTGACGACGATCGTGCCGGTGCCCTGGAACTGCATCGTGAACAGCGCGCCGCCGGGGATGCCGTGTCCCTCGATGCGGCGGACCTCGTGCTGGAGGCTCTCGTCGAAGGCGAGGACGCTCTCGGCGGAGACGCAGATCGCGTCGCCCTGGAGCTCGATCGGGTGCAGGTAGGAGGAGTTCTCGGCGAAGAACACCTGGCCGTTGCCGGTGCAGCGCATCAGCTGCATCTCCTGGCCGGTGACGTTGCCCACGATCCGGCCGGCGAATCCGGCGCCCTTGTAGCTGAAGTCGACCTTGCCCTGGTAGAGCACCATGCTGCCCTGCCGGGCCAGCACCGGCTGACCGCCGATGCCGAGGTCGGCGCGGATGAGCTTGCTGTTCTGCGGCGTCCAGCGCTGCCCGGTGGGCGTCTCCTTGAACTTCTGGAGCGCGGCACCGACACCGGCACCGCCCTGGGGGGCGCCCTGCGGAACCGCGTAGGTCTGCTGGCCCGGGACCTGTCCGAACGGCGGCTGCTGGCCGTAGCCCGGCGGCGGGGCCGGGGCCTGGGGGTACCCGGGCGGCGGGCCCGGGGCCTGCGGGGGCGCCGGGGGCCGGCCGTAGCCGGGCGGTGGCATGGGAGCGGGCGGGGCGGGCGGCTGACCGTAGGGCGCGGGCGCCGGGGCCGGCGGCGGCACTGGGCCTGCGGCGGGCGGGGCCATCGGGGCGATGACGGTGGGCGCGCCGTGCACGTTCGGGACCGGCACGGGACCGGGGGCCGGAGGCGGGGTGAAGCCCTGGGGGGCGGGTGCCGGAGCGGGTGCGGGGGTGACCGGGGCGGGCGCGGGTGCGGACGGGACGGGTCCGGACGGGACGGCGAAGGCGGGCGGCGCGAATCCGGGCGCGGCCCCGGTCGCCGGCTGCTGAGGTTCCGGCGCGGCGGGCGCCTCCTCCAGCACCTCGCCGCCGAAGTTCTTCAGCAGCGCCTCCAGACCGCCGTCGAAGCCCTGTCCGACGGCGGCGAAGCGCCACACGTCCTTCAGGTACAGGTCGCCCAGCATCACGGCGCGCTCGGTGGAGAACTCCGAGCCGCTGAAGGAGTACCGGGCAACCTCCTCGCCGCCCGCGACGATACGGATGTACCCGGGAGCCACCTGCGACATCTGCCCGGCGCCGTCGAGGGTCGCCGTGAACGACAGCTTCTGGATCTGCGGCGGGATCCGGTCCAGCGTGACCCGGAAGGACTCCGTGTCGCCCGCCTGCGCGCCCAGCAGCTGGATGGACTCCTCGGGGGACTTCGGCTGGTTGAAGAAGACGAAGTAGCGGTCGTCCGAGAGGCGTTCGTCCGCGTCGAGGCCGAAGCAGCTGATGTCGAAGGTCAGCCCGGGTCCGGAGATCTGCACGCCTACGTACAGATCCGTGCCCGCCGTGAGATCACTGATCCTGGCCTTGTGGCCGCGTTGGAATTCCCTGGCCATGCGTTACGACCGTCCCCCATCCCGAATGCGAGTGCGTCGCGCCAGGCTAACGGCTAACTCGGACATCGGAGGAAGTCGGTACAGACCCGGTACACAACTGCGCTCAGCGGCCCCGAAGGGGGCACTCCCGGGGTGCGTCAGTCGTCGCGCGCGCCGGGCACCTGGGGCAGTCGGTCGGCGGCGACCACCCCTTCGAGGTAGCCCCGGGCCCGCTCGGTCCGCGGATACGCCTCCAGCAGCCGCCAGAACCGGGGGCCGTGCCCCGGCACCAGCAGATGCGCGAGTTCATGGCAGAGCACGTAGTCGACGACGTACTCGGGCATGCCCTGGAGCCGGTGCGAGAGCCGGATGCTGCCCTCGGCCGGGGTGCACGAGCCCCAGCGGGTGTTCTGGTTGGTGACCCAGCGCACCGAGGCGGGGCGGGCCCGGCCGCCGAAGTACTGGGCCGACAGCCGCTGGGCGCGCTCGGCGAGTTCGGCGTCGCCGAGCACTCGCTTGCTCTCCTGGGCAGCGAGTTTGTTGAGCATGACGGTCACCCAGCGTTTCTCCTCCGCCTCGGACATCCGGGCGGGGATCAACACGACGGTGCGATCGCCCTCGCGGTACGCGGAAACGGTCCGGCGGCGCCGGGTGCTTCGGCGAACCTCGATCGCGCTCGCCCCCGAGCCGCCGGGCGGCTGGCTCGTCGTGCTGCGCTGTGGCTTTCCGGCGCGGTGCAGTGGGTCGGCGGGCACGCCCCGACGTTACCCGCTGCACATGCGGGAAGTCCCGGGTCCGGGACGGTTCGATGCCGATCCCCCACCATGCGTTTGATTTGTACGACGAATGCCCACCGCCTGTGGACAACTTTCGGCACCCGTCCGGCGGGCCCGGCATGCTGGCACTCGTCGGCGGAGCACGACCGGTTCCACCGGCAGACCGGACCATTCCATGACCTTTCGACAGCTACGGGGGCCTGTCATGCATCCGTTGGTGAAGCCCGCGCTCCGGCGCGGCTGGCGCGATCTCAACACCGTGCAGTTCGGGATGACTCCGGCGCACGCGATGACACTCGGACCGATGGACACGGCCACCGGAAGCTTCCTGGACCTGCTCAACGGCGCCCGGGGACTCGCGCTGCTGCGCGAGGAAGGGCGCCGGATGGACCTGCCGGACGGACATGTCGACACGCTGGTGGAGCGGCTGGCCCGGGCCGGGCTCGTCGACGACGCGCGCGGCGGCGGACCGGCGGCGCAGGCGCTGCGCGAGAAGAAGGAGGTACTGGAGCGGCTGCGCCCCGACCTGGAGGCGCTCTCCCTGATCAGTGCGGAACCGGGCGGTGCGATCGGCCGGCTGGCGGCCCGGCGCACGCTGCGGGTCCAGGTGCGGGGCGCGGGCCGGGTCGGTGTCACACTGGCCGCGCTGCTGTCGGGTGCGGGTGTCGGCGGGGTCGACGTCCGGGACGTGGGCCGGGTCCAGCCGTGGGACGTGGCGCCGGGCGGGCTGCCCGCGGAGGCGGTCGGCGAGCGCCGGGACGAGGCCGCGCGCAGGGTCGTGCGCCGAGCGGCCCCGGACCGTCCGCCGCGCCGCCCGGACCGGGCCGAGGAAGAGACCGGTCTCGCCCTGGTGATCATCGCCCCGCGCGACGACGTCCTGGTGCATGCCCCGGACGCGCGCGCCGCCGAGCCGCTCATGGACTCGGGCACCCCGCATCTCTACACAGGCGTGGTGGAAGGCACGGGCGTCGTCGGCCCGTTGGTCCTCCCCGGCGGGACGGGGTGCGCCCGCTGTCTGCACGAGCACCGTACGGACCGGGATCCGGGCTGGCCGCGTCTGGTCGCCCAATGGCGTTCCGGGCAGGCCCGCCGGGTGGGCGCCTGCGATCTGACGCTGGCGACGGCCGTGGCCGGACTGGCCGCGGCGCACGCCCTGGCCTTCCTCGACGGCGAGTCGCCGTCCGTTGCCGGAGTGCGCTGGGAGGCGTCCGTGCCGACTCTGCACTGGCGTGCGCGCCCGGTCTGGCCGCATCCCGCATGCTCGTGCGGAGCGGCGGAGAAAGCTAAGGGGGAACACTCCTCAACCGACGGGGATCCACACGCGACAATGGTGGTGCAACGGCCGTCGGCGGAGCGACGAGAGCACGCGGACGCGGCGCGGCCGACTGGGACTTGGAGGGCGCATGTCTGATCTTCCCCGGAAGGCGGTCACCCGGACCGCCAAGCTCGCCGCGCTCCCGCTCGGCTTCGCAGGCCGGGCGACCTGGGGTCTGGGCAAGCGCATCGTGGGTGAGTCCGCGGAGATCGTCGGCCGGGAGCTGCAACAGCGCACGGCGGAGCAACTCTTCAAGGTTCTGGGGGAGTTGAAAGGCGGGGCCATGAAGTTCGGGCAGGCCATGTCCGTCTTCGAGTCCGCCCTGCCCGAGGAGATCGCCGGCCCCTACCGGGCCGCCCTGACCAAACTCCAGGACGCCGCGCCTCCGATGCCGACCCGCACTGTGCACTCCGTGCTCGCCGAGCGGCTCGGGGAGGACTGGCGGGAGCTGTTCATCGAGTTCGAGGACAAGCCCTCGGCGGCGGCCTCGATCGGCCAGGTGCACCGGGCGGTGTGGCACGACGGCCGCGAGGTCGCGGTCAAGGTGCAGTACCCGGGCGCCGGCGAGGCCCTGCTGTCCGACCTGGGGCAACTGAGCCGGTTCGCCCGTCTGTTGGGCCCGCTGATCCCCGGCATGGACATCAAGCCTCTGATCGCCGAGCTGCGCGACCGGGTCTCCGAGGAGCTGGACTACGCGCTGGAGGCGCAGGCCCAGGCGGCGCACGCGGAGGAGTTCACCGCCGACCCCGATGTGGTGGTCCCGGCGGTGGTGCACCAGTGCGACCAGGTCCTGGTCACGGAGTGGATCGACGGGATACCGCTCTCCGAGATCATCTCGGAGGGCACGCAGGAGCAGCGCGACCGGGCCGGTCAGCTCCTGGCCCGCTTCCTGTTCTCGGGCCCGGCCCGCACCGGTCTGCTCCATGCCGACCCGCACCCGGGCAACTTCCGTCTGCTGCCCGGCGAGCCGGAGGACGAGGAGGAGTGGCGCCTGGGCGTGCTGGACTTCGGCACGGTCGACCGCCTCGCCGGCGGCCTGCCCGCTCCGATCGGCGACTCCCTCCGGATGACGCTGGACGGTGATGCCGAGGCGGTCTACGAGCTGCTGTGCGCCGAGGGGTTCGTCAAGGAGTCCATAGAGCTGGACCCCGACGCCGTCCTGGACTATCTGCTGCCGATCATCGAACCTGCCCAGGTCGACGAGTTCACCTTCACCCGCAACTGGATGCGCAGCCAGGCGGCCCGTATCGCCGACCCTCGCAACCCCGCCCACCAGCTGGGCAAGCAGCTCAACCTGCCGCCTGCCTATCTCCTGATACACCGGGTGACCCTGAGCACCATCGGTGTGCTGTGCCAGCTGGGCGCGACGGTACGGCTGCGGGAGGAACTGGAGGCCTGGCTGCCGGGGTTCGTGCCCGAAGAGGCCGAGGAGTTCGCGGGAATCGCGGGAATCGAGGAAGCCGAAGAGGCTGAGGCCGCCGTGGAGGCGCAGTAGGGGGCGGTGTCGTCGTTCACCACCAGGACGAGTCGAGCCGGCCCTCGATCGCTCTGAGGTTCTCCCTGGAGCAGGCGTCGCAGAAGAACTGGCGGACGCCGTTCTCCACGGAGCAGGTCCAGGTGGTGGGCTGGGGGCCGTCGGCCGGGGTGCCGCAGCGGGCGCACACGAGAGGGTGGGGCCGCTCCGTGGCGGAGCCACCGTGATCACTGCCTCCGGAAGGACTCGTCACCCGGTGACGATAACTCCGCCGCGTGCGGATCAGTGGGCACAACGCACCGCGGGGGCCGGTCCGTTCGGCCGGACCGGCCCCCGCGGGAAGCTTTCGCCTCCCTCGGTCGGGAGGCCACCGCTTCAGGTGTTCGGGATCACTGCATGACGGCCATGGCGAGCGCACGGCGGGCGCGCAGCGAGGCACGCTCGGCCCGGCGCTGCATCCGGCGAGCGGTCGCCAGGCGCACGGCCCGGCGTTCCCGCTCGGCCTCGTGCAGTCGCTCGTGCATATGCGCACGAGCCAGAGCTTCTGGGATGAGTTGCATCTCTCGGGTCCTGTTCTGACGCGAGCCGGTGGTCGTACCGGCGGTGGTGAAGTCTGGAGTCGCGGAGCCTGCGGGCTCGCTGGTGGACGGCTTCATCGGGGCCTGCTTCTTGGGGTCGTGCGTGACGGGGCGATCGATCGTTCCTTGGATGTTCATGCCATGACCGGGTTCTTGCGCGGACGGCCACGCGGCCGCTTGCGGGCGACGACAACACCCTGGACGAACAGCTCGCCACCCCAGACACCCCAGGGCTCACGGCGCTCCTTGGCCCCGGCGAGGCAGGCCTCGATCAGCGGGCAGGTGCGGCAGAGGGACTTGGCGTACTCGACGTCGGCCGGCGACTCGGCGAAGAAGACCTCCGGGTCGTAGGAGCGGCAGGGGACGGGTACGCCGAGGTTCTCGATGGCGTCGTCGAGCGCGGTGAGCGCGGTGAGCGGGATCAAGGTGGAGTCCTCCGTGAGGCCGGGCGGGGGGATCGTTTCGGAAGGCGGTACGGACGGGGCGTGCGCTTCGAGTTGCACGGTTGGTCTTCCTCGTCTGGTCGTGCCGGTCGGGTTGGACCGGTTGGCGGCTGGTACCGGGTTCTGCTCTTGCCCCGAGGCCCCTTCGCTCCGCTCTCCCTGTTCAGGGAAAACAGAAGGGCCGCGGATCCCGGATGGGGTTCCGCGGCCCTGAAGGCGCCGGCCTGATCGATCAGGCTGGATCACTCCAGGGTTCTGGCCCACGGAAGGCCCACATCAGGTGGTGCTGCGTCGTCTGCTTCCGGCTTCCGGCACCGGCTGCCGTAAAGGCATAGGCCTGTGCCTGTGCCGCTACTGCTTCCAGTGCCTTGGTCGGTCGCTCATTGCGCTCACGGACGGGAAGGCCCGCGAGAGAAACGGAGGACACCAGAGACGCCGGACGCGCGGCAGGAATGCCGGACAGACCGGTGCCCAGGTTGGAGACGCCGAGCATGCACACGGAGACGGCCGAGAGATCGGTCATTTTGGCCGCGCTGATGTTGGTCTCGATGCTGATCACTGGACTCGCCTCCTCTCGGCGTCTAAGGGACTGGGGTTGAGCCAGTCCTTCGGATATGCAAGTACATCACGGAACCGGACCTTCGAGAAGGCCGCCGCTTCCGTGCCTAGAACCTATGGGGATTGCTGGGGCATGCGCAAACTATTTTTTCGACGAGTTCGCATCAGTCGCCCTCCGGGTCTCCCCCGGGTTCCTGGCCTGCGCAGATGGCCAGAACATCGGCGCCGTAACGGTTGAGCTTGCGCATGCCGACACCGGGGATGCGGGCCAGTTCGCGATCGTCGTCCGGGGCGCTCTCGGCGATGGCCATCAGCGTCCTGTCGGTGAAGACGCAGAAGGCCGGCTGGCCGCTGAGCCGTGCCTGGTCGGCGCGCCACTCCCGCAGCCGCTCGTAGAGTCCCTCGTCCATGTCGGAGGGGCAGCCGTCACAGCGCATCAGTTTCATCTCGCCGGCGTCGGTGAGGGTGCGTCCGCAGACCCGGCAGCGGGCGGGGGCACGCTGGGTGCGCCGGGGTACGACCACGGGGCCGCCGGTGAAGCCGCGTTCGACGCCTCCGCCGCCGGCGCCGGCGGCACGGCCGACGGTGCCGGTGGAGCCGGGGCGCAGACCGTCCAGGAAGCGGCTGGGCCTGCGGTTGGGTCTGCCGCCGGGGGTGCGGGAGAGGGACCAGGAGACATGGAGCCGTTCCCTGGCGCGGGTCACGCCGACATAGAGGAGACGGCGTTCCTCCTCGATCTGCTCGTCGGTCTTCGCATAGGTGATCGGCATCATTCCCTCGGCGACGCCGACCAGGAAGACGGCGTCCCACTCCAGGCCTTTCGCCGAGTGCAGGGAGGCGAGGGTGACGCCCTGGACGGTCGGGGCGTGCTGGGCGTTCGCCCGTTCGTCGAGTTCCGCGACGAAGTCGGCGAGGGTGGCGGCGGGCCGGGCGGCGGCCACGTCCTGCGCGAGGTTGACCAGGGCGGCCAGTGACTCCCAGCGCTCCCTGACCGCGCCGGAGCCCGCCGGGGGCTGGGTGGTCCAGCCTTCCCCGGACAGGACCGCGCGCACCTGGGAGGGCAGGTCCACGGTGTCGTCGAGCAACGCGTCGTTGCCGCCGAATCGGGCCGCGGCGCGCAGGGCGACGCCCGCCTTGCGCACCTCGGGCCGGTCGAAGAACCGCTCGGCACCACGCAGTTGGTAGGGCACCCCGATATCCGCGAGCGCCTGTTCATAGGCCTCGGACTGGGAGTTGGTGCGGAACAGGACGGCGATCTCGGCGGCCGGGACCCCGGCGTCGATGAGCTCACGGATACGGCGGGCGGCGCCCTCGGCCTCGGCGGGCTCGTCCGCGTACTCGGTGTAGACGGGCTCGGGTCCCGCGGGGCGCTGGGAGATCAGCTCCAGGCGGTGGTCCGCGGCGCGGCCGCTGGCCTGGGCCAGCAGGCCGTTGGCGAGGTGGACGACCTGGGGGGTGGAGCGGTAGTCACGGACCAGCTTGACGACGGTGGCCCCGGGGTGGCGGATACGGAAGTCGAGCAGATGGTCGGGGGTTGCTCCTGTGAACGAGTAGATGGTCTGGCTGGCGTCGCCGACGACGCACAGGCTGTCGCGGTCGCCGAGCCACAGGTCCAGCAGGCGCTGCTGGAGGGGGCTGACGTCCTGGTACTCGTCGACGACGAAGTGCTGGTACTGGGCGCGGACCTGGTCGGCGATGTCGTGCCGGTCCTGCAGGACGGCGACGGTCAGCAGCAGGACGTCCTCGAAGTCGATGACCGCGCGGTCGCGCTTGAGGTCCTCGTAGACCGAGTAGATCTGGGCGATCTCGGCCGGATCGCGCGGGGCCTCGCGGCCGGCCTTCACGACCGCGAGCGGATAGTCGGCGGGGACGGTCTGGGTGACCTTGGACCACTCGATCTCGGCGGTGACGTCCCGCAGCTCGCCCCGGTCGAGGCGGATGCGGCAGGCGGCGGCCGCGTCGGCGACGAGCTGGATCTTGCGGTCGACGAGCCGGGGCAGGGAGCCACCGATCGCTTTCGGCCAGAAGAACTGGAGCTGGCGCAGCGCGGCGGAGTGGAAGGTGCGGGCCTGCACCCCCTGCGCGCCGAGCTGGCGCAGCCGGCCGCGCATCTCTCCGGCGGCGCGGTTGGTGAAGGTGACGGCGAGCACGCTGGACGGCTGGAGGATGCCGGCCCGCACCCCGTAGGCGATCCGGTGGGTGATCGCCCGCGTCTTGCCGGTACCGGCTCCGGCCAGCACGCACACCGGACCGTGCAGGGCGGTCGCCACCTCGCGCTGCTCGGGGTCGAGCCCTTCGAGCACCGCGTCGGCAGAGTCCGGTACCGGCGGGAAGAGGGAGGAGTGCGTTGCTGCTGTCACACAGCCATGCTGCCAGGTCGCCGGAGACGGCTGTGCCGGTTGTCCACAGGCAGCCCCTCGCAGTCGTACTAATGCGGCAGGCGTCACTCGGGGCAGGGGCCGCGGGAATGGCGGACGGGCCGCGTACGTTCCTTCCCTGGACGAACTTCCCCGACCTGCCGAAGGAGCGCGAGCGAGATGCAGGGCACTGTGACGATGTACAGCACCACGTGGTGCGGCTACTGCCGCCGGCTGAAGAGCCAGATGGACCGCGAGGGCATCGCGTACACCGAGATCAACATCGAGCAGGACCCCGAGTCGGCCGCGTTCGTGGAGAAGGCGAATGGCGGAAACCAGACGGTCCCCACGGTGCTCTTCGCCGACGGCTCGACGCTGACGAACCCCTCGCTGGCCCAGGTGAAGCAGAAGGTCGGCGCGTAGTTCTTCCGAGCAAGGCGGTCCCCGACCCGGTCGGGGACCGCCTTCCTGTGTTCAGCGTGGTTTGTCCCACACCATCGTGTAGCGCCAGAGCAGTCGGCGCCGGAACCGGCGCCCGGGGAGCAGGTGCGCGGTGGCCCGCCGGGCCTCTCCCCAGGTCATGATCGGTTCCTCGACGGGCATCTCGGCCGGGCCCTGCTCGCCGCCGTGCCGAAGCGCGGCCACCAGGTTCGCGGGGACTCCGCAGCAGCTGATCACCCGGTCCAGCAGGCTGTGGTCGTGTGCCATGCCGACGACGACCAGCCGGCCGCCTGGCGCGAGCAGCCGCACCAGCCGGTCGATCGCGTCGTCGAAGGGGGCGTGGTGGATGACGGCGACCGCGCTGACGAAGTCGTAGCTCCCCTCGTCGAGGTGAGCGGCGTCGAGATAGTCGGCCTCCAGGAAGGTGACGTTCCCGGCGTCCCGCTTGCCGGCCAGCCGGATCATCTCCGCCGAGCGGTCCACGCCGGTCACCGACTCCGCCCTGGCCGCGAGCCTGGTGGCCAGCAGACCGTCACCGCAGCCGACGTCGAGCGCGGCGCGGCAGCCGTCCGGTACGGCGTCCAGCACCAGGGGGTGGTAGTGGACGTTGTGGTTCCAGTACGTCTCTGCTGTCATCGCGAAGGCCTCAGACGAAGCTCCTCGTCGGCAGTGGCTTGCCGTACCACATCTCGATCAGGCGGGCCGCGATGGAGATGCCGTACGGCGGCAGGACGTCGCCGGAGTCGAAGGCGGCGCCGAGTTCGTCGCGGGAGAACCAGCGGGCCTCGTGGATCTCGTCACCGTCGACGTCGACCTCGGTCGTGGTCGCGCGGGCCATGAAGCCGAGCATGAGGCTGGACGGGAACGGCCAGGGCTGGCTGGCGACGTACTCGACCGGGCCGACGGTGATCCCGGCCTCCTCGAAGACCTCTCGGCGCACCGCCTGCTCGATGGACTCGCCGGGCTCGACGAAGCCGGCGAGCGTGGAGAAGCGGCCCTCGGGCCAGTGGACCTGGCGGCCGAGCAGGATGCGGTCGTCCTCGTCGGTGACGGCCATGATCACGGCGGGGTCGGTGCGCGGGTAGTGCTCGGCGCCGCAGGCGGGGCAGCGGCGGATGTGGCCGGCGGCGGCGATGACGGTGCGCTCGCCGCAGCGGGAGCAGAAGCGGTGGGTGCGCTGCCAGTTCTCCAGGCCGACCGCGTGCACCATCAGGCCGACGTCGCGGGGTGACAGCAGCAGCCCGGCCTCGCGCAGGCCCGCGGGCCGCGCGGACTGGTCGATGCGGCCGGGCAGGGCGTCCTTCTGGAGCGCGAAGTAGCTGACGCCGTCCTCGTCGGTGCCCAGGAAGTAACGGTGGGCCTCGGTGAGAGGGGCCTCGAAGGAGGGCGTCATCACGAGTTCGGTGCGGCCGTCGGCTGTCTCGTCGATGAGGACCTGGCCGCCGGAGACCACGAAGCAGCGGGTGTCGGGATGGCTCCACGCCGCCGCCAGCCAGGCCTCGTCGAGCCGGTGGTGGGCAGCGCGGTCGATGCCGCTCGGGGCGGTGAGCGAGATGGGTCGGTCAGCTGTGTGGTCGGTCCAGGTGGTCACGGGTGCTTCCAACTCCCCCAGTGCAACGGTTGTTTCAGCGGGCGGTTCAGCGGGACGAAGGGCGGGAGGAGACCGGGTCGGGCGGGGGCGGGACGGGCGGGGCGGCCCTTCCAGTGTGCCCCGCGCGCGATGCCGCTCCGGACGGCGCCGGTGGCTCAGGGTGCGTGGCGCCAGTTCTCGGCCAGGTCGCCCCACAGGTAGGCACTGGTCTCCACGCCCTTGAGGAGGAGGTCCAGCTCGACCTTCTCGTTCGGGGCGTGCCAGCCGTCGGAGGGGACGGAGATGCCCAGGAAGAGGACAGGTGCGCCGAGGACGTCCTGGAGGTCCGCGGCGGGCCCAGAGCCACCCGAACGGGTGAACCGGACGGGGCTCTCGAAGGCCCGGCCCATGGCGCGGGCCAGCGACTGGAGGCCGGGGTGGTCGAGCGGGGTCAGGCACGGGCGGGTGGCCGGCAGGAAGGTGATCTCGGCGCGGATCCCGGCGGGGATCCGCTCGGCGGCCCAGGCGCGGACGATCTTCTCGATGTGGTCGGGGTCCTGCCCGGCGACCAGCCGGAACGACAGCTTCAGCAGCGCCGACGACGGGATGATCGTCTTGCTGCCGGGGCCCTGGTAGCCGCCGCCGATGCCGTTGACCTCGGCGGTGGGGCGCGCCCAGATGCGCTCCAGGGTGGTGTGCCCGGCCTCGCCCTCGGTGGCGTACGAGTGCGCTTCGCGCAGCCAGCTCTCCTCGTCGAAGGGCAGCTCGGCCCACAGCTCACGCTCGCGGTCGCCGAGTTCGACGATGCCGTCGTAGAAGCCGGGGACCGCCACGCGCGCGTGCTCGTCGTGCAGGGCGGCGACCAGGCGGGCGGCGACGGTGGCCGGGTTGGGGACGGCGCCGCCGAAGGCGCCGGAGTGGATGTCCTGGTCGGGTCCGTGCAGGACGATCTGGCACTCGGCGAGCCCGCGCATGCCGGTGCACACCGTGGGGGTGTCCTCGGACCACATGCCGGTGTCGGAGACGATCACGGCGTCGGCGGCGAGCCGGTCCGCGTGCTCCTCGACCAGGGCGCGGAAGTGCGGGGAGCCGGACTCCTCCTCGCCCTCGATCAGCAGCTTCAGGTTGACCGCGGGGGTGGTGCGGCCGGTGGCGGCGAGGTGGGCGCGGACGCCGAGTGTGTGGAAGAACACCTGGCCCTTGTCGTCGGCGGCCCCGCGCGCGTAGAGGCGGTTCTCCCGGACGACGGGCTCGAAGGGCTCGCTGTCCCAGCCGTCCTCGCGGGCGGCGGGCTGCACGTCGTGATGGCCGTAGACCAGGACCGTGGGCGCCTCGGGGTCGTCCGCGGGCCACTCGGCGAAGACGGCCGGGGCGCCCGGTGTCTCCCAGACCTCGGCGGTCGGGAAGCCGGTCTCCCGCAGCTTGGCGGCGAGCCAGTCGGCGCTGCGGCGTACATCGGGGGCGTGGTCGGGCTGGGCCGACACGGAGGGGATGCGCAGCCATTCGGCGAGGTCGTCGAGGAAGGCGACGCGGTGCTGCTCGATGTACGTACGGACGGCGCTGTCCGGGGTCTGGCTCATGGTCACGAGCCTATCGGCCCGCGCGGACATCCTCGGCGGGCGGTTCGTCACACTCGGCTTGCCCAATTGTCCGATCTGATTGTCCGACGATCAGCCTTTCCAGGGCTGCCCGGTCCGGCAGCCCGTCCGGTCGTTCGATCTCGCCGGTGCGGACATGCACGAACGCGACCGTGACCGACTCGGGCGGCACGCCCTGCTGCTCGGCCCAGCCGATCCGGTAGATCGCCAGCTGGAGCGGGTCGGCGAGGCGGGTGCGGCTGGTCTTCCAGTCGACGATCTCGTACGTCGTCCCGTCGCCGTGCCCGGTCTTGTAGACGGCGTCGATACGGCCCCTGACGACCCGGCCCGCGAGGGCGAGCTGGAAGGGGGCCTCGACGCGGTAGGGCGTGCGGTGGGCGTACTCGGTGCGTTCGAAGGCCTCCTTGAGGGCTTCGAGGTCCCGTTCGTCGGCGATCTCGGCGTCGCTGCCGGGGAGCTCGTCGGGCTCCAGCATGGGCAGCGTGAGCTCCTCGAAGCGCGCCTCCACCCAGGCGTGGAACCGGGTGCCCCGGCGGGCGGCCGGTTGCGGAGGGCGCGGCATGGGGCGCGCAAGCTCCTGCGCGAGCCCGTCCGGGTCCTCGGCCAGCCGCATCAGCTGGGTGGCGGAGAGCGTGGCGGGCAGGGGGACGTCGGTGACGGCCTGCCGGGCGCGCAGGAGTTCGCCGGTGAGGGCGTCGAGGTCGCGGTCCCAGGAGGCGATGGCGCGGGCTTCCTCGGGGGTGAGGGGGGTGTGGGGGGTGCGCTCGGGCTCCGGGGCGGGTACGGGACCGGGTTCCTGGGCGCGCGCGGGCCCGGCTTCCGGGGCTCGTTCGTGCTCCGGCGTGCGCGGGAGCGTGCGCTCGGCGGGTGCGGCCTGGTGCGGGACCGTGGGGCGGTCGGTGCTCCAGGAGTCCCAGCCTGCGGAGTCCTCATCCGGGACGTCGTCCTCGTAGACGTCCGGGGTGTCGTCCTCGTACGGGTCCGGTGCCTCGTCGTAGGGGTCGGTTTCCTCGTCCTCGGGCGGCGGGGGCCACTCCGGGTCCTCGTGGCCGCTCGGGTCGTGGCCGGCCGGCGGACGGCCGTCCGTCTCGGCCGTGAGGGCGTCCAGGTGGGCGAGGACGGTCTCGGCGGCCGCGCGGCGACGGGCCAGGGCACCCTCGTCCAGGGGCAGCGGCCACACCTGGTCGGCGGTCGCCGTGTGCAGCGCCGGGTTCTCCTCGTCCTCCTCCGGTGCGTCGGCCCAGGCCTCGATCTCGCCGTGTCCGGCGGTGCAGTGGTCGTACAGCTCCTGGAGGAAGTCGGAAGGGCCGCGCGGCTTCTTCTGGTTGGGCCCCCACCAGTGGCCGGAGCCGAGGAGAAGGGAGCGGGGGCGGGTGAAGGTGACGTAGCCGAGGCGGAGTTCCTCGGTGTGCTGGTGGTCCTTCATGGCCTCGTGGAAGGCCTTCATGCCCTTCGAGTCCCAGGCCTCGACGTCGGGCAGGGTGTCGCTGTCGCCGCGCAGGGCGTGCGGGAGCACCTTGGCCTGGGCGGTCCACTTCTCGCGGCCCTGGCTGCTCGGGAAGGTGCCCTTGACCAGTCCGGGGACGGCGACGACGTCCCACTCCAGGCCCTTGGACTTGTGCGCGGTGAGCACCTTGACGGTGTTCTCGCCGCCGGGCAGGGCGTTGTCGAGGCCCTTCTCGTACTGGGCGGCGGTGCGCAGGAAGCCGAGGAAGGCGAGCAGGGTGGCCTCCTGGTCGCCGGCCGCGAAGGAGGCGGCGACGTCCAGGAAGTTGGACAGCGTCTCGCGGCGGCGGGCGGCCAGCGCGTGCGGGGACGCGGACAGTTCCACCTCCAGGCCGGTGACCGCGAGGACGCGGTGCAGGACGTCCATGAGCGGGTCGGACAGGGCGCGGCGGAGCTCGCGCAGCTCGGTGGCCAGGCGGGCGAAGCGCACGCGCGCGTCGGGCGAGAACGGCAGCCCGTCGTCCTCCTGCCCGAACTGCTCGGTGCCGAGCGGCAGCTCCAGGAACGTGTCCAGGGCGTCCGCGAGCGATATCACCTCGGCGGGGTCGACCCCCTCGACGGCCTCGGCGAGCCGGCGGTCCGGGTCGTCGGCGTCGCCCACGCGCGCGTGCGCCACGAGCAGCCGGGCGCGGCGGCCGAGGAGGGCGAGGTCGCGGGGGCCGATGCGCCAGCGCGGGCCGGTCAGCAGCCGGACCAGCGAGGCGTTGGCTCCGGGGTCCTGGAGCACCTCGCAGACGGCGACGAGGTCGGCCACCTCGGGCAGATGCAGCAGTCCGGAGAGTCCGACCACCTCGACGGGGACGTCCCGGGCGACGAGCGCGCCCTGGATCTGTGCGAAGTCGGTCGCCGTGCGGCACAGGACGGCGATCTCGCCGGGTGCGGTGCCGGTGCGGACGAGGTGGGCGACCGAGTCGGCGATCCAGTCCATCTCCTCGGCGTGGGTGCCCAGCAGGGCGCAGCGGACCGTGCCGTCCCGCTCGGCGCCCGGGGCTGGTCGGAGGGCCTCCACGCCCGCGTGCATGGCGCGCAGCGGTTCGGCGAGGCCGTTGGCGAGGTCGAGGAGGCGGCCGCCGCTGCGTCGGTTCTCACTGAGCGCCTGCCGGGTGGCGAGGCTGCCGTCGGCGTGCGCGAAGTGCTCGGGGAAGTCGTCCAGGTTGGCGACGGAGGCGCCGCGCCAGCCGTAGATGGCCTGGCAGGGGTCGCCGACCGCGGTCACGGGGTGGCCGGTGCCACCGCCGAACAGGCCCGCCAGGAGCACACGTTGGGCGACCGAGGTGTCCTGGTACTCGTCGAGGAGCACGACGCGGAACTCCTCGCGCAGCAGCCGGCCCACCTCGGGGATGCCGGCCAGTGACGCGGACAGCGCGATCTGGTCGCCGAAGTCGAGCAGGTCCCGCTCGCGCTTGGCGGCCCGGTAACGGACGACGAGTTCGGCCAGTTCGCGGCGGGCGGCGGCCGTCTCGGGCACCTTGCGCAGATCGGCGTTGCCGAGCCTGACGCCCGCCAGGGTGTTCAGCAGTCCGGCGTCCCAGGTGCGCAGGTCCTCGGGGCGGACGAGGTGTTCGGCGAGTTCGGAGTCGAGGGTGAGCAGGTCGCTGACGAGGTCGGCGAAGGAGCGGGTGAGGGCCGGGTAGGGGCCGGGGGCCTCGCGCAGCACGCGCGCGGCGAGCTGGAAACGGGTGGCGTCGGCGAGCAGCCGGGAGGTCGGCTCCAGGCCGATGCGCAGGCCGTGGTCGGTCAGCAGCCGGCCCGCGAAGGCGTGGTACGTCGAGATGACCGGCTCGCCCGGCGGATTGTCGGGGTCGATGACGTCGGGGTCGGTGACGCCCGCCCTGACGAGCGCCGTGCGGACGCGCTCGGCGAGCTCACCGGCCGCCTTGTTGGTGAAGGTCAGGCCGAGGACCTGTTCGGGGGCGACCTGTCCGGTGCCGACGAGCCAGACCACGCGGGCCGCCATCACCGTCGTCTTGCCCGACCCGGCTCCGGCCACGATCACCTGCGGGGCGGGCGGCGCGGTGATGCAGGCCGTCTGCTCCGGGGTGAACGGGATGCCGAGGAGCTCCTTGAGCTGCTCGGGGTCGGTGATGCGGGCGGGCATAAGGAAAGAGGCTAGCGGCGGGCACTGACAACCGGGACACGGCGCTCACTCGACCACGTGCCGTCCCTCGGGCCGCGCGCTGCACGACGCGCGGAAGGCACAGTGCGTGCAGTGCTGGCCGGTGGTCGGGGTGAACCGTTCGTCGAGGACCTTGCCGGCGGCGGTGGCCAGGAGCTCGCCGACCCACTCCCCCTCCAGCGGCTCCTGGGCCTGCACCTTGGGCAGGGTCTCGCCGCCGTCGCGCTGGGCGGCGCCCTGTCTGAGGTGGACCAGTTCGGCGCCCCCGGGCTCGGGTCGTACGCCGTCGAAGGCCTCGTCGACGGCGCCCTCGCGGACCGCGAGCTGGTAGACGGCGAGCTGGGGGTGGCGGGCCACCTCGGCCGCGCTCGGCGCCTGCTTGCCGGTCTTGAAGTCGACGACGTACGCGCGGCCCTCGCCGTCCGTCTCGACGCGGTCCATCTGGCCCCGGATGCGCACCTCGTAGTCGCCCGCTCCGAGGGTGACGTCGAAGTCCTGCTCGCTGGCCACGGGGGTGCGTGCGGTGCGGTCCAGGACGTGCCACTTCAGGAAGCGTTCGAGCGCCACGCGCGCGTTGTCCTTCTCCTGCGCCGACTTCCAGGGGGCGTCGAAGGCGAGCGCGTTCCACACCGACTCCAGGCGCTCCATGAGGACGGCCAGGTCGGCGGGGGTGCGTCCGGAGGCGACCTCGTCGGCGAGGACGTGCACGACGTTGCCGAAGCCCTGGGCGGTGGTGGCGGGGGCGTCGGCCTTCACCTCGCGGCCCAGGAACCACTGCAGGCTGCAGGTGTTGGCGAGCTGGTCGAGAGCGCTGCCCGAGAGCACGACGGGCTGGTCGCGGTCGCGCAGCGGCACCTTGCTCTCGGTCGGCTCGAACATGCCCCACCAGCGATAGGGGTGGGCGGACGGCACCAGGGGGCGGCCGTCCTCGTCGGCGAGCGCGGCCAGCCGGGCCAGGCGCCGGGCGGCGGCCTGGCGCAGGGCGTCGGACGCGCGCGGGTCGACCGTGGTCGCGCGCAGTTCGGCGACCAGGGCGGCCACGGCGAGCGGGCGGCGCGGCCGTCCGGTGACGTCCTGGGGTTCGACGCCCAGTTCGGTGAGGAACCGGGAGGGCTGGTCGCCGTCGTCCGCGGGGGCCTTCACCGCGGTGACGACGAGGCGCTCACGCGCGCGTGTGGCGGCGACGTAGAACAGGCGGCGCTCCTCGGCGAGGAGCGCGCCCGGGGTGAGCGGTTCGGCGAGTCCGTCGCGGCCGATGCGGTCCGCCTCAAGCAGCGAGCCGCGGCGGCGCAGGTCCGGCCACAGCCCCTCCTGGACGCCGGCGACGACGACCAGGCGCCACTCCAGGCCCTTGGCGCGGTGCGCGGTCATCAGGCGTACGGCGTCGGGGCGTACCGCGCGGCCGGCGAGGGTGTCGGCGGCGATGTCCTCGGCCTCGATCTCCGCGAGGAAGTTCAGGGCGCCCCGGCCGCCGCTGCGCTCCTCCGCGCGGGCGGCGGTGGCGAACAGGGCGCACACGGCGTCCAGGTCACGGTCGGCGTTGCGCCCGGCCGCGCCGCCGCGCCGGGCGGTGCGCTCCAGGCGCGAGGGCCAGGGTGTGCCGTTCCACAGGTCCCACAGCGCCTCCTCGGTCGTGCCGCCGTCCGCCAGGCGCTCCCGGGCCTTCCTGAGCAGCGCGCCGAGCCGCTGTGCCCCGCGCGCGTACCGGGGGTCGTGGACGGCCAGGCGCTCGGGCTCCGCGAGCGCCCGCGCGAGCAGCTCGTCCGAGGGGGGCGGGAGCGCGTTGCCGGCCGCGCGCTCCTCGTCGCGCAGGGCACGGCCGAGGCGGCGCAGGTCGGCCGCGTCCATGCCCGCGAGGGGGGAGGTGAGCAGGGTGAGCGCGGTCTCGGTGCCGATCCGGCAGGCGCCCTCTTCCGTGTCGTGCGCCGCCTCCGCCACCGCCCGGAGCGCGGTCAGCAGGGGCGCCACCGCGGGTTCGTGGCGCAGCGCAACGTCGTCGCCGTCGATGTCCAGGGGCACGCCGGCCGCGGTGAGGGTGCGGCGGACCGTCGGGATGGTGCCGGATCCGGCACGCACCAGGACGGCCATGTCGCTCCAGCGGACGCCGTCCTCCAGGTGCGCCCGGCGCAGGATGTCGGCGATGTTGTCCAGCTCGGTGCCGGGCGTCGGGTACGTGTAGACCTCGACGCGGCCGCCGTCGCGCGCGGCCGTCGGCTCGCGGTGGGCGCGTGCCTTGTCGGCGGGCAGCCTGTTGAGCGGCATCCGCCGGGTCAGCAGGCGGGTGGCGGCCAGCAGGCCCGCGCCGGAGCGGCGGGCGGTGCGCAGCACCTCGACCGGGGCGGGACGGCCGTCCACGCGCGCGAAGGCCGACGGGAAGTCGAGGATGCCGTTCACGTCCGCGCCCCGGAACGTGTAGATCGACTGGTCCGGGTCGCCGAACGCGACCAGGGTGCGGCCGCCGCCCGCCAGGGCGTGCAGCAGGCGCACCTGGGCCGGGTCGGTGTCCTGGTACTCGTCGACGTACACGGCGTCGTAGCGGCCTGCGAGGTCCAGGGCGACCTCGGGGCGGTGGGCGAGCAGTACCGCGCGGTGGACGAGTTCGGCGTAGTCGAGAACGCCCTGGAGGTCGAGGACGTCGAGGTACTCGGCGAGGAAGGCTGCCGCGGCCCGCCAGTCGGGGCGGCCGATGCGGTGGGCGAAGGCGTCCAGGGCGGCCGGGTCCAGGCCCAGTTCGCGGCTGCGGGCGAGGACCGCGCGGACCTCGTCGGCGAAGCCCCGGGTGGTCAGGCAGGCGCGCAGCTCGTCCGGCCAGCGCACATGGTTCAGGCCGAGCCGCTCCAGGTCGGGCTGGCCGGCCAGCAGCTCGCGGACGGCCACGTCCTGCTCGGGGCCGGACAGCAGCCGCAGCGGGTCCACGAACAGACCGCTGTCCTGGTGGGCGCGGACCAGGGCGTAGCAGTAGGAGTGGAAGGTGGTCGCCCGGGGCGCGCGGGCCGCGCCGACGCGCAGGGCCATGCGGTCGCGCAGTTCGACGGCGGCCTTGCGGCTGAACGTCAGCACCAGGATCCGCTCGGGGTCGTCGCCACGGGCGATCCGCGCGGCCACGGACTCGACCAGAGTGGTGGTCTTCCCGGTGCCGGGACCCGCGAGGACGAGCAGCGGGCCGGACCCGTGGTCAACCACGGCGCGCTGTGCGGCGTCCAGTCGAGGGGGATCCACGTCGGCCGACGGGGTTCGGACCAGTCGGTAAGCGCCACGGTTCCCCTGTCGCACCGGGAGGTGCGACAGGCGCCTGGTGAAGGAAGAGGAGCTCACGTGGTTCGCCGGTCCTGGTGGGTGTGCTGGTCGGTTCGCGGTCGCGCGTGCGCAGCGGTGGCCGCGGGGTGAGCGGGACACGCGCAGCCGACGCTACGCCGACGAACCGGACGGAAGCAGAGCTTCCGCTTCTTCCCATCCGTCTCGGGCGGCACTCACGGCACACGCGCCCCGCATCTCACGAACGTACGTCATGCCACGGACGTCCCCCGTGTCCCCCGCAAGGGTCACGCATTCCCCCCGAGAGCCTCCGATGGCGGAAGCTGTCAGGTGTGAGCCTCCTCGTCCGCACCGCCGTCCCACCGCGCCCGCTTCATGTCGAGCCGCGGCAGATGGCCCTCCGCGGCCCTGCTCGCCTCCTTCAGCGGAGTGCCCTCGGCGCGGTAGTGGTCCAGGGCCCTCAGCTCGTGCCCCGGGAGCAGCACCCCGTCGGAGCGCACCACACGCCACCACGGGACGGCACCGCCGTAGAGGGACATCACACGCCCGACCTGGCGCGGCCCTCCCTCCTCCAGCCACTCCGCGACATCGCCGTACGTCATCACGCGCCCGGACGGAATCCGCTCGGCGACCTCCAGAACCCGCTCGGCGTACTCGGGCAGCTCGTCCGTGTACCCCTCTCGGGTGTCCTCGGGAAGGCTCTGCTCGCTCATTCGCCCCATCCTGCCGCACCCCACCGACAACCGGCGCGGTGCGCGTCACGCCGCCGCCTCGCCCTCCGGCGGCGCATCGGGCAGACTGTGCGCCCCCGCATCTGCACCCTGATGCCCTCGTGTGTCGGTGGGGCATGCCACCATCGTGCGGGCGGTGACTGGTGATACGAGATCAAGAAGAGACGACCAAGCAGCAGGGCGTGCACCCCGACGGCGCGGCGGGCACCTCTGACGCCGCCGCACGCCCGGACGCGGCGCGGACCGGCACCGCACGCCGGGACGCCGCGGACACGGACGCGGCCCGCGCGGACGTCGTGGCGCCGGACGCCGCCCACCCGGACACCGCCGCCGACCCCGACGCCCCCGAGGCGGAACACGTGCCGGACGAGACGCACACCGACGAGGTGGAGGGCGACGAACCGCTGCTCCCCGCGCGCGTGCACCGCCCGTCCGACCTCATGCGGCTCCTGGTCGGCGTGCTCGCCATCGCCGTGCTGCTCGGGATCGCCGCGTTCGCGCACGGCACCACCTCCGGGCTCGAACAGGACATCAACAAGGGCACCGGACAGGCCCCCGACCTGCTCATCAGGTTCGCGGGGCTGGCCTCCAGCATCGCGATCCTGCTGGTGCCGGTCGCCTTCGCGATCGAGCGGCTGATCAAGCGGGACGGGCTGCGGATCGCCGACGGTGTGCTCGCGGCCGTCCTCGCGCACGGAGTGACCCTCGCCACGGACCTGTGGGTCGCCAGGGGCGCCCCCGGCTCCATCCAGGAGGCGCTCACCCAGCCCTCCCCCGGTGACATCCACGCCCTCACCGACCCGGTGCACGGCTATCTCGCGCCCGTCATCGCCTATATGACGGCCGTCGGCATGTCCCGGCGGCCGAGATGGCGCTCGGTCCTGTGGATCGTGCTGCTGCTCGACGCGTTCTCCATGCTGGTCACCGGCTACACGACACCGTTCTCGATCATCCTCACGGTGCTGATCGGCTGGACCGTCGCCTACGGCACGCTGTACGCGGTCGGCTCGCCCAACGTCCGCCCCACCGGCCGGACCCTGCTGGCGGGCCTGCGGCACGTCGGCTTCCACCCCGTCGGCGCGGCCCGCGAGGAGGCCCTGGACAGCGAGAACGGCGACCGGGGCCGACGCTACTTCGTCACCCTGGAGGACGGCCCGCCACTGGACGTCACGGTCGTCGACCGGGAACAGCAGGCCCAGGGCTTCTTCTACCGCGCGTGGCGCAACCTGACCCTGCGCGGCTTCGCCACCCGCTCCAGCCTCCAGTCGCTGCGCCAGGCCCTGGAGCAGGAGGCGCTGCTGGCGTACGCGGCGATCGCGGCCGGCGCCAACGCGCCCAAGCTGATCGCCACCTCCGAGCTGGGCCCCGACGCCGTGATGCTCGTCTACGAGCACACCGGCGGCCGCACGCTCGACTCGCTGGCCGACGAGGAGATCACCGACGAGCTGCTGCGCAACACCTGGCACCAGGTCCAGGCGTTGCAGTCGCGCCGGATCGCGCACCGCAGGCTCGCGGGTGACGCCATCCTGGTGGATCGTTCCGGCAAGGTGATCCTCACCGACCTGCGCGGCGGCGAGATCGCGGCCGGGGAACTGCTGCTGCGCATGGACGTCGCCCAGCTGGTCACCACGCTCGGCCTGCGGGTGGGCGCGGAGCGTGCGGTGGCCTCGGCGGTCGGCGTCCTCGGCCCGGACGCCGTCGCCGACTGTCTGCCGATGCTCCAGCCGATCGCGCTGACGCGCTCCACGCGCGCGACGCTGCGCAGGCTGGCCAGGGAGCGCGCCCAGCGCGAGCGCGACGCGGTCCTGGAGGCGTCCCGGCAGGCCAAGCAGGCCCGCGCGGAGGAGGCCGAGAAGCCCGACAAGAAGACGGTGCGGGCCGAGCAGCGGGCCGAGAAGCGGGCCCTGGACGAGGCGCTGGAAGAGGCCCGCGAGGAGGACCTGCTCACCCAGATCCGGCACCAGGTGCTGCGGATCAGACCGCAGGCACCCGTCGAGCCGGCCCGCCTGGAGCGGGTGCGGCCGCGCACGCTGATCAGCGTCATCGCCGGCGCGATCGGCGGGTACTACCTGCTGACCCAGCTCACCCACATCGAGTTCGGCCCCCTGGTCGCGAACGCCCAGTGGGGCTGGGTGATCGCCGCGGTGCTGTTCTCGGCGCTCAGCTACGTCGCCGCCGCGATGGCACTGCTCGGGTTCGTGCCCGAGCGGGTGCCGTTCCTGCGGACCGTGGCGGCGCAGGTCGCCGGTTCCTTCGTGAAGATCGTGGCGCCCGCCGCCGTGGGCGGTGTCGCCCTCAACACGCGTTTCCTGCAGCGCGCCGGCGTGCGCCCCGGACTCGCGGTGGCGAGCGTCGGCGCCTCGCAGCTGTTCGGGCTCGGCTGCCACATCCTGATGCTGCTGTCCTTCGGCTACCTCACCGGCACCGAGAAGACCCCGTCGCTGTCGCCCTCCCGCACCGTCATCGCGGGCCTGCTGACCGTCGCCGTGCTGGTCCTGGTGGTGACCTCGGTGCCGTTCCTGCGGAAATTCGTCTCCACGCGCGTGCGGTCACTTTTCGCGGGTGTCGTGCCGCGCATGCTGGACGTGCTCCAGCGGCCGCAGAAGCTCGTCACCGGCATCGGTGGCATGCTGCTGCTGACCGCCTGCTTCGTGATGTGCCTGGACGCCTCCATCCGCGCGTTCGGCGACCAGTCGACCTCCCTGAGCATCGCCAGCGTCGCCGTGGTCTTCCTGGCCGGCAACGCGCTCGGTTCCGCCGCGCCCACCCCGGGCGGCGTCGGCGCCGTCGAGGCGACCCTGACGGTCGGTCTGATCGCCGTCGGCCTGCCCAAGGAGGTCGCCGCCCCGGCCGTCCTGCTGTACCGCCTGCTGACCCTGTGGCTGCCGGTGCTGCCGGGCTGGCTGGCCTTCAACCATCTCAGCCGCAAGGGCGCCCTCTAGGGCCGGAGGCAGGTACCTCGTACGGCTCGCGCCCCGCGCGCGTGACGGTGCGCGACCCCAGGATGGGAGCATGCCGAACCCCTTCCGGATCCGCGTCGCCGCCCTGACCACCGCACTGGCGCTGTCCTGCCTGCTGACCGGGTGCAGCGACGGATCCAAGGACGGGGATCTGGAGGCCCAGAAGCTGGCCTGGAAGGACTGTCCGGCGCCCGACGAGGCCGAGGGCGGCGGCGACACCCCCTCGCCCCTGCCCGGCGGCGGCAGCTGGCAGTGCGCCACCATGAAGGCCCCCCTCGACTGGGCGAACCCGAAGGGCGCCACCATCGGTCTCGCGCTGATCCGCGCCAAGGCCAGCGGCGACCCGAGCAGCCGGATCGGCTCCCTGATCTTCAACTTCGGCGGGCCCGGCGGCAGCGGCGTCACCACGCTCCCCGCGTTCGGCGAGGACTACGCGGCCCTGCGCACCCGCTACGACCTCGTCAGCTTCGACCCGCGCGGAGTCGGCCGCAGCGACCCCGTCGAGTGCCTGAACGACGCCCAGCTCGACGACTACTTCCAGCAGGACGCGACACCGGACACCAGCGCCGAGCGCACCCAGCTGATCAACCGCACCAAGCAGTTCAACACCGCCTGCGAGAAGAACTCCAGGACGATCCTGCCGCATGTGCGCACCACCGACGCCGCCCGTGACATCGACCTGATGCGCCAGGTCCTCGGCGACAGACAGCTGCACTACTTCGGCATCTCCTACGGCACCGAACTCGGCGGCGTCTACGCCCACCTGTTCCCGAAGCACGTGGGCCGGGCCGTCTTCGACGCCGTCGTCGACCCCACCCAGAACCCCGAGCAGAGCTCCCTCGGACAGGCCAGGGGCTTCCAGCTCGCGCTCGACAACTTCGCCCAGGACTGCACGTCGAAGACGACGGAGTGCCCGATCGGCGACACCCCGCAGGACGTGAAGGACCGTATCGCCACGCTCCTCACCGACCTCGACAAGAAACCGATCCCCGGCATCCTCCCCCGCCAGCTGACCCAGACCGCCGCGACCAACGGCATCGCCCAGTCCCTGTACTCCAAGGACTTCTGGGAGTACCTCACCGAGGGTCTCGAGGAGGCGTACGACGGCGACGGCAAGATCCTGATGCTGCTGTCCGACTCGATGAACGGCCGCGACCAGAACGGCGAGTACAGCAACATCACCGCGGCGAACATCGCCATCAACTGCGCCGACCAGAAGCCGCGCTACACCGCCGACTACGTCCAGCGGAGACTGCCCGTGTTCCGCGCCGCCTCCCCGCTGTTCGGCGACTACCTCGCCTGGGGCATGGTCAGCTGCACGAACTGGGCGGTGCCGGGCGCCGCCGACCATCCCGACGTCAGCGCGCCCGGGTCGGCGCCGATCCTGGTCGTGGGCAACACGGGGGATCCGGCCACGCCGTACGAGGGTGCGAGGAAGATGGTGGAGGCGCTCGGGAAGGGCGTCGGGGTCGAGCTGACGTACAAGGGGCAGGGGCACGGTGCGTACGACAGCAAGAACAAGTGCGTGCAGGGTGCGGTGAACGGCTATCTGCTGGAGGGGACGGTGCCGGCGGCCGGGAAGATCTGCACGTGACGGTCGCACAGCTCCCTCCACCTCGCTCCGGGCGCCACAAAAGCGCAGGTCAGACGGTTATCCACAGGCTTTCACAGGCCGTGCTCGATCCGCCTACCATGGCCTGACCGCTCTCCCGCGACGAATGTGCGGGGAGCCTGTGAGGGGGGTGTGCGCGCATGGTGCGCTTTGTACGGTGGGCGGCCGCTGTTGCCGCGGGGCTGCTCGTGGCCGGGTGCGGCAGCGGGTCGTCGGACGGGGGCGGGGACGAAGGGAAGGCCTCGTCCGGGCAGCCGTCGGCCGCTGCCACCGGCTCGGTCGCGCTGCCCTCGTCCCTCACCTCGCAGAAGCTCGACTGGGTCCGCTGCAAGGCCACTTCGGACTCCGCCGCGCCCGGTGACGAGTGGCGGTGTGCGACGCTCAAGGTGCCGTTGGACTGGGCGAAGCCGGACGGGGAGACCATCGGGCTGGCGTTGATCCGGGCGAAGGCCGACGGGGGTTCGGGGAAGCGGATCGGCTCGTTGCTGTTCAACTTCGGCGGGCCGGGCGGCTCCGGCGTCTCGACGATGCCGTACTACGCCTCCACCGTCTCCGCGCTGCGCGAGCGGTACGACCTGGTGAGCTGGGATCCGCGTGGGGTGGCCGCCAGTGAGGGGATCCGGTGTCGCAGTGACAAGGCCATGCAGGCGGCCGAGTCGATCGACGCCACGCCGGACACCCCGGCGGAGGAGACGGCGTACTTCCAGGACGCCGCCGACTTCGGCAAGGGCTGCGAGAAGGCGGCCGGCAAGCTGATCGCGCATGTCTCGACGACCGACACGGCCCGCGACATGGACCTGATGCGCCAGGTTCTCGGCGACGCGAAGATGCACTACTTCGGCATCTCGTACGGCACCGAACTGGGCGGTGTGTACGCCCACTTGTTCCCGAAGAAGGTGGGGCGGCTGATCCTGGACGCCGTGGTCGACCCGACCGCCGACTCGGTCGGCCACGCGAAGAACCAGGCCCAGGGCTTCCAGCGGGCCCTGGACGACTACCTCAAGTCCACCGGCCAGGACCCCGAGCAGGGCTCGCAGACGATCGTGGGCCTGCTGAAGAAGATCGACGCCACGCCGTTGCCGACGTCGTCGGGGCGGAAGCTGACGCAGACGCTCGCGGTCACCGGCATCGTCCTGCCGCTGTACAGCCAGGACAGCTGGCCGACGCTGACCAGCGCGCTCAAGTCGGCCGAGGAGGGCGACGGTTCGGAGCTGCTGTCGCTCGCGGACCAGTACAACGAGCGGGACTCCTCGGGGCACTACGGCACGACGACCCACTCCCAACGGGTCATATCGTGCCTGGACGACAAGCAGCGGCCGACGCCCGCCCAGACGAAAAAGCTGCTGCCGGAGTTCGAGAGGATCTCGCCCGTCTTCGGGGACTTCCTGGGCTGGGACACCGCCGGCTGGTGCCACGACTGGCCGGTGGCCGGGGAGTACGACACCCCGGAGGTGAGCGCCCCGGGCGCGGCCCCGGTCCTGCTGGTCGGCAACACCGGCGACCCGGCGACCCCGTACGAGGGCGCCCGGAGGATGGCCGACGAGCTGGGCAAGGGCGTCGGCGTGGAGCTGACCTGGAAGGGCGAGGGGCACGGCGCGTACGGCAGCGGGAGCGACTGCGTGGACTCGACGGTGAACGCCTATCTGTTGAACGGCACGGTCCCGAAGGACGGCAAGGTCTGCTCATGACGAAGGCGGGGGCTCCGGGCATCTGTCGTGCCCGCGGCCCCCGCCCTCGGCGGAGCTTCTGCTCAGTAGACCGGCTTCGACGGCTCGATCTGGTTGACCCAGCCGATCACGCCGCCGCCGACGTGGACGGCGTCCGCGAAGCCCGCGGACTTCAGGACCGCGAGGACCTCCGCACTGCGGACACCCGTCTTGCAGTGCAGGACGATCTTCTTGTCCTGGGGCAGGCCCTCCAGGGCGGTGCCGAGGAGGAACTCGTTCTTCGGGATCAGCTTGGCGCCCGGGATGGAGACGATCTCGTACTCGTTCGGCTCACGGACGTCGATGATCTCGATGTTCTCGCCGTCGTCGATCCACTCCTTGAGCTGCTTGGGAGTGATCGTCGAGCCGGCGGCCGCCTGCTGGGCCTCCTCGGAGACGACGCCGCAGAAGGCCTCGTAGTCGATGAGCTCGGTGACGGTCGGGTTCTCGCCGCAGACCGCGCAGTTCGGGTCCTTGCGGACCTTGACCTGGCGGTACTGCATCTCCAGGGCGTCGTAGATCATCAGGCGGCCGACGAGGGACTCACCGGTGCCGGTGAGGACCTTGATGGCCTCGGTGACCTGGATGGAGCCGATGGACGCGCACAGCACGCCCAGGACGCCGCCCTCGGCGCAGGAGGGGACCATGCCCGGCGGCGGGGGCTCCGGGTAGAGGCAGCGGTAGCAGGGACCGTACTCGGACCAGAAGACCGAGGCCTGGCCGTCGAAGCGGTAGATCGAGCCCCAGACATACGGCTTGTTGAGCAGCACGCAGGCATCGTTCACCAGGTAGCGGGTGGCGAAGTTGTCCGTGCCGTCGACGATCAGGTCGTACTGGCTGAAGATGTCCATCACGTTCTCGGCCTCGAGCCGCTCTTCGTGGAGGATCACGTTCACGTACGGGTTGATGCCGAGGACGGAGTCACGGGCGGACTCGGCCTTGGAGCGGCCGATGTCGGCCTGACTGTGGATGATCTGACGCTGCAGGTTCGACTCGTCGACCTCGTCGAACTCCACGATGCCCAGGGTGCCGACGCCCGCGGCGGCCAGGTACATCAGCGCGGGCGAGCCCAGGCCGCCGGCACCCACACAGAGCACCTTGGCGTTCTTCAGCCGCTTCTGCCCGTCCATCCCGACGTCGGGGATGATCAGGTGGCGGGAGTACCTGCGGACCTCGTCTACGGTGAGCTCAGAGGCTGGCTCGACCAGGGGTGGCAGCGACACGGGGACTCCGTTGATCGGTCAATCACTACAGTTGTTCTCCCTGTAACACTGCCACGGGCTTCTTCATTCCGAGACACCTGTTCCGATCCGCGAGACGATGTCGTCCCAGTAGCCGGGCATGGTCTCCCAGGGGTCGACGCGGCCGCCGCGGTCCGTGCGGTCGGTGACGTAGATGGTGGCGGCGCCCTGCCAGCGGGCGATGCGCAGCGCCTCGTCGAGGTGGCCGCGGGGCACGCTGTGCACGAAGTGGCAGAAGCGGTCGGGCGGGTAGTCGGCGGTCCACTCGGCGACCTGGGACCAGCGGTAGTCGCTCCAGGGGCCGGCGAAGGTCACCAGCTGGTCGGCGTTCTCGGCGTATCCCGGGTAGGGGTGGGTGCCGTGGCCGAGGACGATGTGGGGATCGTCACCGGCGGAGCGGAGCGCGGCGACCGTGCGGCGGACCTCGGGGAGCGCGGTGCGTTCGCTGGGGCAGCGGTCCAGCAGGAAGCCGTCGACGCGGTACCAGTCGTGGTAGCGGTGGGCGTCGGTGATCAGGTCGGCGTGGGGGCGGGCGCCGTAGGTGGCGTCCAGGTGGCCGAGGACGCGGACGCCCGCGTTGCGGAGCCGGCCGGCCGCCTCCAGGCAGTGCGGGTCGGGGCGGCTGCCGGGGCCGCCCGCGACGTTCAGGGCGACCCAGTGCAGCGGGGTGCCGGGGCGGGTGAGTTCGGCCCACTGGGCGGGGGCGAGAAGGGGGTGGGCGTAGCCGGGGACGCCGACGGCGGTGCGGACGCCGGTGGTCGCTGCGCCCGCCCTGGTGCTGGTCAGATGCGGCATGCCGCCTCCATCCAGATGTCCGCGAGGGACTCCTCGAGGTTGATGCGGGGGCGCCAGCCGAGCCGGTCGCGGGCGCAGCGCACATCGGCCTGCTGCCAGCTGCCGCAGCCGTCCGGGTACGGGTACGCGGACGGGGCCGCGTGGTCGGGGTCCAGGCGGGGGTGGCCGATGGGGCTGCGCAGCGGGCCGGGCGGACCGTCGAGCTCGTGCAGGGCTCCGCCGTATCCGGCGACCCGAGCGAGCACGGCGGCGGCGTCGCGGAGCCGGACGGCGCGGCCGGAGCCGATGTTGATGACGCCCTGGGCGGCGGAGAGCGAGGCCGCGTGGACGGCGCGGGCGACGTCGCGGACGTCGACGAAGTCGCGCTGGGCGCCGAGGCCGCCGAGTTTGAGTTCGCCGTCGCCGGACTGCATGGCGCGGCGCATGGCCTCGGCGAGCCGGCCGAGCGGGGAGCCGGCCGGGGTGCCGGGTCCGGCGGGTGAGAAGACGCGCAGGACGACGGCGTCGAGGCCGGAGCCCAGGACCAGTTCGGTGGCGGCGAGCTTGCTGACGCCGTACGGGCCGCCGGGGCGCGGCACGGCGTCCTCGGCCGTGGAGGAGCCGGGCTGGCTCGGGCCGTACTCGGAGCTGCATCCGATCTGCACCAGGCGGGCGCCGCAGCCGCTGCGACGCAGGGCCTCGCAGACGGTGGCGACGGCGACGGTGTTGTGCCGGGTGAGTTCCCGGGCTCCGCCGCGGGTGGCGCCGGCGCAGTTCACGATGACGCCCGGGTGGACCGCGTCGAGGAAGCGGGTGAGCGCGCCGGGGCTGCCGGTGGCGAGGTCGAAGCGGACGTCGGCGTCGTCGCCGCGGCCGAGCGCGGTGAGCTGGACGGCCGGGTCGGCGAGCAGCCGGTCGGCGACGAAACGGCCGAGGTATCCGTTGGCTCCGATCAGCAGAACCCTCATCGTGCGGCTCCCGGGGTGCGTGCTCCGGCGACTCCGGCGGTTCCGGACGCTCCGGGTCCGGGTCGGGAGGTGGTCATCTGGTGGTCTCCTTCAAGAGGTGGTGCGGTTTTGCCTCCGGCGGGATGCCGGGTGCCGGCCGCCGGGACGGCGCGGCGAGGCCTGTGAAGAGAACGGCGGCCCGGCTCACTCCGGGTCTGCCGTCGGCGCGTGGGCCGAGGCCCGGGTGAGGGTGCGGGTCGCCTGGAAAAGCAGTGCCAGGGCGGTGGCGCCGCAGACGAGGGCCGGGACACTGCCCGCGCCCCACGTGGCGACCAGGGCTTCGACGGGGGCCGCCAGGAAGCCGCAGCCGGGCAGCCGGCCGGCCAGGACCAGGGCCACGGCGCCCGCTTCGGCGGCGGCCGCGGCGGCGAGGGCGTGGGTGGGTCCCTGCGGGACGTTGTGGACGGTGAGGAGGCGGGCGAGCAGCAGGAGGGCGCCGAGGGTGAGGGCCTCCGGGTAGCCGGCCGGTTCGCGCAGGGCGGCACCGCACAGGGCGAGCAGGGCGGTGAGGGCGCCCAGGAAGAGGGCGAACACACCGAGCAGCAACGGCTGTACGGCCGCGGTGAACTCCTCCAGGCCGCGGCTGGCCGCGAGCCTGCGGCGGGCGCCCGCCCTCAGGACATGGGCGCTCCAGGCTGCCGGGGCGCAGGCCAGGGTGAGGGCGAGGACGGGGGCGGTGGTCACCGGCCAGGGGCCGTGCGCGGCGCCGGTCGGGAGGCCGTCGGGGCCGCCGTCGGCCACCGCGCGCAGCAGGCCGTTGCCGAAGAGGGCGTAGGCGAGCAGCCAGCAGGTCCACGCGCGCGTGCCGGTCGCGGTGCGCCGGGCGACTGTGCGGACCGGCACGGCCAGCGGGCCGCGGCGCAGGGCCAGTCGTACGGCCAGGGCGACGGTGAGCACGCCGGTGGCCGCCACCAGGAGGCGTGGGCGGCCCTCGGTGAGCCGTACGCCGGTCACGACCGCCCCGCAGACGGCGCCCGGGAGGAGCGCGAGCAGGGCCCGGTCGGCGCGCACGCGGGGCGCGGGCGCCGGTTCCGGGCATGGGTGCTGGTCGCCGTCGTGGGGCACGCGCGCGTAGAGCTCCTCGGCGAGCGAGAAGACGTCGCGGTGCCGGAAGCGGGCGGCGGTCCGGTCGGTGACCCCGTGCGCTTCGAGACCGGCCGCGATCTCCAGCGGGTCGACGGCTCGCTCGCAGAGCGCCCGGTGACGGTGCATCAGGGATTTCACGGGGTCGGCAGCGCCTCGACGGGGGCCGGGGCCCCGGCTGCCCGCGTGGTCCTTGGCAGCGGCACGGTCCGCCGAGGGGGCCGCGCCCGACGCCGGTCCCGGCCCTGGCGACTCGCTCCCGGAGAAGGCGTCTCCCAGGCCGCCCTCCTCCGTCCCCAGGAGCCACTCCTGCGACCGTGTGTCCCAGGCGTCGGCTCCGCCGGGTCGCCCGGGGCGGTCCAGCTCCCCCAGGCCGCCGCTCGCCGCGCCGCCCTCGTCGCCGTTCACCGGGCGGCCTCCGTGGCCGCGAGCGGAGTGGCCCGTACCGGGGTGGGCCGCGGCGCGGCGCCCAGGGCCCAGCCGGGCCCGCCCCGGCTCACCACGCGGGCCGTGGGGCCGGTCCAGCGACCGGGAACGTGGGCCTCGGCCGGTACCGCGAACGGCAGTGGCTCGCCGGCCTGGTCGAGGACGACCCGGTGCACCGGGCAGTGCGAGACGATCTCCAGGTAAATGCCGCGAAATGCCGTGATGTTCTGCTCGACGGTGAACAGTTCGAGTGCGCGGGCGCGCGCGGCGGCTCCCAGGCGCTCACGGCGCTCGGGGTCGCGCAGCAGCGCCACGCAGGCCTCCGCGAGCGCCCGCGGATTGCGCGGGGGCACGACGAGCCCGGTGCCGCCGATGACCTCCACCACGGCGCCGACGTCCGTGGAGACGGTCGCGCGGCCGCAGAACATCGCCTCGACGAGGCCGACCGGGAAGCCCTCGACGACGCTGGAGAGGACGACGACCGCGCCGGACGCGTAGGCGTCGGCGAGGGTCGGCGCCTCGGGGCCGCCGATCTCCTCGAAGGCGACCGGGTTGTCGCCGACGGCGTGCACGCCCTCGGCCTCGTCGGGGAAGAGCTGGGCGGCGAGCGCCCTGCACTGGCCCAGGTAGGCCTCGCCCTCCGGTCCCGCCGGGGCGCCCACGACCCGCAGCCGCGCCTTGGGCTCGTCCTTGCGGACCTCGGCGAAGGCGTGCAGCAGCGACACCAGGTCCTTGGACGGCTCGATCCGGCCGATCCACACCAGCGAGTCCGGGTCGGCGCGGTCCGGGGCCTCGCCGACCTCGGTGAAGCGGGAGGCCTCCATGCCGGGGTGGACGGTGCGGATCCGGGCGCGGTCGGCGCCGCAGCGCTCCTGCCAGCGGCGGGCGTGCGCGTTGCCGGGGGTGATGATCGCGGCGCGACGGTAGACCTCGGCGGCGAGCCGGCCGTGGAAGGCGGCGAGCAGGGCGCGGACGGCCGGGGTGGCCGCGTCGGGGCCGGCGGCGAGGTAGTGCGAGCGCAGTTGCACGCCGTACTCGGTGACCAGGAGCGGCACGTCGGAGAAGTGGCGCGCGAGGAGACCGGGCAGGGCGGCCGGGCCGCCCGCGGTGGCGTGGCAGAGGTCGGCCGCGCCGAGGCCGTCGTCGCCGTACCAGTCGAGGGAGAGGGGGCGCAGGGCGCGTTCGAGGTGCGCGGCCACGGCGAGCAGATCCGGCACGCGCGCCTCGCGCGCCGACCCGAGCGCGCCGGGCGTGCGACAGGCGCGCTCCAGCGCGCGTACGGCGATGTCGGAGCGGAGAGCGCCGACCAGCCCGCCCTCGTCACGGGCGAGTTCGGCGAGTCCGTGGAGCGCGCTGCCGAAACGGTCCGCCAGGTGGCTGTGCCCCGCACCGGAGCCGTCCTCGCCCTCGGGGCCGTCCGTGCCCGGACCGGCGCACAGCACCGCCGCGAGCTCGCCGTAGCTCTCGGCGAAGCGCCGGCGCGCGCGCCGCCCGTACGCGACCCCGTCCTCCTCGGCGGTCCACAGGGGGGCAGTGCGTACCTGGCTGACGTGCGGCGGCAGTTCCAGCCGGCCTTCGTCCTCCTGGCGCCTGCTGCGGCTGAGCGCGTAGATGTCGAACTCGTGCTGCTCGAGCCCGCGCACGAGCCGGTCGCACCAGAGTCTGGCGTCACCGCTCACATACGGATAGCCGCCCTCCGTAAGCAGTCCGATGCGCACGTGTGCACCCCCGATCGATCTCCCGTATGGGGAGCCACCGTTGCCTCGGTGGCTCGCAGCGGGACGAACGTATGCGGACAAGGCGGTGGCGCGATGGACGGTTGTCCATCGCGCCACCAAAAGGGGTGAACGGTCGTAACTTTCCCGTGCGGGTCGCGTTCGGTCGCGCTAGGCGATCAGTCGGCGGCGGAACGTCACGCCCGGAGCAGCAGGAACGTCACGCCGACGCCAGTTCCCGCCGTGCCGCCCGTCGTCGGGCCGCGGCCCCGGGGTCGAGGGCGGGTACGGCGGCCAGGAGTTGCCGGGTGTACGGGTCCTGGGGGTTGTCGTACACCTCGTCGGCGGGGCCGGTCTCGACGATCCGGCCGCGGCGCATGACCGCGACCCGGTCGCTGACCTGGCGGACGACGGCGAGGTCGTGGGCGACGAAGACGAGCGCGAGGCCGAGTTCACGCTGGAGCTCGCCGAGCAGGGCGACGACCTGGGCCTGGGTGGTGACGTCCAGCGCGGAGACCGGCTCGTCGCAGACGATGACGCGCGGGTCGGCCGCGAGCGCCCGCGCGATGCCCACGCGCTGGCGCTGACCGCCGCTGAACTCGTGCGGGTAGCGGTCGTAGTGCGCCCCTTCGAGCCCCACGCGCTCCAGCAGTTCGATCACGCGCCCCCGGATGCGCCCCTCGTCACGCTCACCGCGCGCGCGGAGCGGGTCGGCGATCGACTCGCCCACACTGCGGCGCGGGTTGAGGGAGGACACCGGATCCTGGAAGACCATCTGGACGGCCGGCCGCACGCCGGCGCGCGCGTGGCCGTCGTGACGGACCTCCCCCGCCGTCGGCTCCAGCAGCCCGACCAGCATCCGGCCGAGCGTGGTCTTGCCGCTGCCGCTCTCACCGACGACGCCGAGGGTCTCGCCCCGGCGGACGGCCAGCGAGACGTCGTCCACGGCCGCGAACGCCCGCTTGCCGCGCCCGAATTCGCGCCGCAGGCCGGTCGCCTCCAGGACGACCTCGTCGGACGCCTCCGAGGGCGCGCGGACCGCGTCGACGCGCGGGACGGCGGCCAGCAGGTCGCGTGTGTACGGCTGTGCGGGCGCCCCGAGCACGGCGGCGACCGGGCCCTGTTCGACCACCCGCCCGTGCCGCATGACGAGCACCTGGTCGACGCTCTCGGCGGCGACGCCCACGTCGTGCGTGACGAGGAGCAGGCCCATGCCGCTCTCCTCGCGCAGGGTGTGCAGCAGGTCGAGGATCTGGGCCTGGACGGTGACGTCGAGGGCGGTGGTGGGCTCGTCGGCGATCAGCAGGTCGGGTTCGCAGGCGAGGGCCATGGCGATGAGGGCGCGCTGGCGCATGCCGCCGCTGAACTCGTGCGGACGTGAGCGGGACCTGCGCGGGGCGTCCGGGATGCCCACCCGGTCCAGGACCTCAACGGCACGCGCGCGTGCGGCCCGTCGGGACACGCGCGTGTGCACGCGGTGGACCTCGGCGATCTGGTCGCCGATCGCGTAGTACGGGTCGAGGGACGACAGCGGGTCCTGGAAGACCATGGCCGCCTTCGCGCCGCGCAGCCGCCGCAGTTCCTCGTCGGAGGCCTGCTGGACGTCGACGCCGGCGATTTCGACCGAACCGCCGACCCGCGCGCCCGTGCCGTGGTGCAGGCCCAGCAGCGCCGAGGCGACGGTGGACTTGCCGGAGCCGGACTCGCCGACCAGGGCGAGGGCCTCGCCTGCCTCCAGGGTGAGGGAGAGTCCGTCCACGGCCCGCAGGTCGCCGAACTCGACGGTCAGATCAGTGACTCGGACGAGACTCACGCCAGTACCACCCGTCGGTCGGCCACCGCGTACAGCACGTCCGCGACGGCGTTGGCGAGGACCACGAAGAAACCGATGACCAGGACCATGCCGACGACGACGGGCAGGTCGACCACGGTGACGGCGTGGACGAGTTCCTGGCCGATGCCGGGGAGGCCGAAGAGGGTCTCGATGAGGACGGCGCCGCCGACGGCACTGCCGAACTCGTTGGCGTTCAGGGCGATGATCGGCGCCAGCGCGCCCCGCAGCGCGTGCCGGCCGACGATCGACCGTTCGCCGACGCCGTAGGCGCGGAAGGTCCGGATGTGGTCCTCGGCGAGCGTCTCCAGCATCGACGCCCGGGTCATCCGGGCGAAGTAGGCCGCCTCGGCGAGGGCGAAGGTGAGCCAGGGCAGCAGGAGGTTCCAGGCCCACTGCTCGGGGTCGTCCGAGAAGCTGACGTACTCCGGGAACGGCAGCAGCTCCAGCTGCCCGCAGACCACGATCATCAGGACCAGACCGATGACGAAGACCGGCGTGGACATGCCCGCCAGGGTGAGTCCGGTCAGCGCGCGCTCGGTGAACCGGCCGCGCCGCCAGACGGAGAGGATTCCGGTGCCGACCCCCAGCAGCAGCCAGAGCACCATCCCGCCGAGGACCAGCGACAGGCTGACCGGCAGCTTGGTGAGGATGATCCCGGTGACCTGCTGGTCGGTCTGGTACGAGAGTCCGAGGCAGGGCGCCGGGCAGTGCGCCACGGACGTGCCGGTCGAGTAGTCCTGGCCGGCGACGATGCCCTCCAGGAAGTGCCAGTACCGCAGGTACAGCGGGTCGTCGAGCCTGAGCTGCTGGGCGACCTGGTGCACCTGTTCCGGCGAGCAGCGCGGGCCGCAGGTGATCTGGGCGACGTTGCCGGGGGTGACGTAGAAGACGACGTAGACGATCACCGAGATGGCCAGCAGCGTGATGACCGCGCCGACCGTGCGGCGCAGGGCGAATCCGGCGAAGCCGTTCATGACTGCGCCTCCTTCGCGGCGGCGGCCTTCGCGGACTCCGCCGTGGAGCCCGCCTTCGCCGTCTCCGTCACGGCGCCCGCCCTGGCCTCCTGCCTGCGGCCCGTTCCGACGCGCAGCCGGGAGGCCGAGCGCGGATCGAGGGCGGTGCGGACGCCGTCGCCGAGCACGGTGAGCGCAAGCACGGTCGTGAACAGGGCGCCCGCGGGCAGCAGCAGGTACTGCGGGGCGGCCTGGTACCAGACGTTGGCGGCGGTGAGCATCTGCCCCCAGGACGGGGTCGGCGGCTTGACGCCGACCCCGAGGAAGGACAGCGCGGCCTCGATGGCGATGTTGTTCGGCACCATGAGCGCGGCGTAGGTGATGACGGGCGCGGCGAGGCCGGGCAGCAGTTCCCGGCGGGCGATCCGCCAGGTGCTCCAGCCGCTGAGCCGTGCGGCCGCCACGTAGTCCAGGTTCTTGAGGGAGAGCGTCGCGGCGCGCGCGATCTTGCCGATGGTGCCCCAGGCGACGAAGCCGATGATGAGGGAGACCAGGACCGGCCTCGGGAAGCTGCTCGGCACGACGGCCAGCAGTGCCAGCGCCATGATGATCAACGGCATGGCGACGATGATGTCGGTGATCCTGCTCAACAGTTGATCAACCCATCGGTTCCCGAGCCCGGCCGTGACGCCCACGACGACGCCGAGGACGACCTGCACGGTGGTCGCCGCCAGCGCGACGCCCAGGGATACCCGGGCGCCGTACACCAGCCGCGCGAACAGGTCCCGCCCGGTCTGCGGTTCGACGCCGAGCCAGTGGTCGGCGCCGATGCCGCCCAGGGAGCCGATGGGCACACCGCCGCGTGCCGAGTCGACGAGGGCGGGGTGGTAGGTGGTCGGGTCCTGGCCCTCCAGCGCGGTGAGCAGCGGTGCGGCGAGCGCGACCAGGACGAGCAGCGCGACGACGCCCGCCGCGACCATGGCGGCCCGCTGTGCGCGCAGCCGCCGCCAGAACTGACGGGCCCCCGAGGCCCCCGGGGCGGACGCCCCGGGGGCCTGGGTGGCGACAAGTGCCTCGCTCACGGCGCTACTTCACCGCGACCTGGGAGATGTCCAGGACACCGGTCCAGTCGCTGATGACGACGTTCCTGATGTCCTTGCCGACCAGTCGCTTGTAGACGGGGTGGAACAGCGGCACGGTCAGCGCCTGCGCGCCGATCTTCTTGTCCAGTGCACCCCACCGCTTGGCGGCCGCGTTGAGGTCGGTCAACTTGTTGATCGCGTCAATCTCGGCATTGACCGAAGCATCGTTGAGCTGGCCGGTGTTGAAGTTCGCGCCGTCCTTGACGATCTGCCGGCCGTCGAAGATCGGGGCGAGGAAGGGGCCGCCGGAGGGCCAGTCGGCTCCCCAGCCGGTGAGGAAGAAGCCCGGCTCGGTCTTCACGTCGTGGATCGTGTCGGAGTAGTTGTTGTCCTCCAGACCCTGGAGCTTGACCGTGATGCCGGCCTTCTTGAGGGCGTCCTGGACGGCGGTCGCGATCTCGGGGCTGGTCTTGAAGTTCTGGGCGTTGTCGTGGGTCAGCGTGACCGTGAGCCCGTTCGGGTAACCCGCCTCCTTCAGCAGTTCCTTGGCCTTGGCCGCGTTGCCGGTCGCCCCCGCCGGGAACAGGTCGTACGGCTCGTAGCCGAAGGACTTCTGGTTCGGCAGGTAGGTGGTGGCGGCCTCGGCGAGCGCGCTGCCGCCCGCCGCGTTGATCACGGAGGACCGGTCGACGGCGTACGAGATCGCCTGCCGCACCTTGGGGTTGTCGAACGGCTTGACCTTCGGGTTGAACGCTATGTAGTTCGTGTAGCCGAAGTGGCCGGTGCCGACCCGTGCGGCCAGCTCCTTGTCGCCGGTGACCTTGGCGAGTTCGGCCGGGCCGAGGTTGGTGTCCGTGGTGACGGCGGCCGCGTCCGCGCCCTGGGACGCCGACAGCCGCTGGTTGATCACGGCGGAGTCGAGCCCGGAGCGGACGTCGATGGTGTCCGGGTAGGCCTTGCGCTGGTCGTCGACGGACGCGGACCAGTACGTGTTGCGCTCCAGGACGAGGTGTTCACCGTCGTTCTCGTTCTTCACGACCTTGTAGGGGCCGGACGAGACAGGGTGCTCCTCGTACTTCGTGCCGGTGTCCTTGGCCTTCGGGACGGGCGTGAACTGCGTCTGCGTGGCCAGGTACGGGAACTCGCCCTCGGGCTTGTTCAGGTGGAAGACGATCGTGCGGCTGTCCGGCGTCTCGATCGCCGAGAGGCCCTTCTTGTCCTTGTACGGCCCCTGGTAGTCGGCCGCGCCGACCAGCCAGTCGCGCAGGTAGGGCGCGCCGCCGGAGAGTTCGGGGGCGAAAGAGCGCTCGATGCCGTACTTGATGTCGGCGGACGTGATCGACGTGCCGTCCTCGTACTTCAGGCCCGCCTTCAGGGTGTACGTCCACACGGTCGCGTTCTTGCTCGGCCGCCCGGTGTCGGTGGCCAGGTCGGGGACGACCTTGGCGCCGGCCGCGCCGTTCGCGCGGTTGCGGGTGGTGAGCGTACGGAAGACCAGGGAGGGCACGTTGCCGCCGCCGGAGGTGTACAGCCGGGCCGGGTCGAAGTCCGACTGCGGGTCGGAGTTCAGGACGGTGAGCGTGCCGCCCTTGTGCGGCGTGGAGTCGCCACCGGAGCCGCTGGCATCGTTGTCATTCGGACCGCAGGCTGCGGCGCCCGCTGCCACGACCAGGCTGACGGATGCCACGGCCATGCGGCGCGCTATGACGGACGGTTGACGCATCGGAATGACGACCTCTCGGAAGGCATGTCTCGATCGGCGAGACAGATTGACGAGGAGTGAGACGAAAGTGAGCAGACGTCTGCCCGGGCGTCAGGTCGTCGGAAAAAGCCATGACCGAGTCACGGCGACAGAATGAAGATCGCGACGCGAACGCCCAGAGGCGAGCGTCAGCGACAGTGGATGTCGGCCACGCAGAGCGCGGTCACGCCGATGAGCGCCAGCTCGATGGCGGCGCGCGCGGAGACGTGAAGGGACGACATGCCCAGAAATATGTATGAACTTTCTGCCCATGTCAATGTGATGTATGAGCCACCTGTCAACTCTTGGGATAGGGCCAGGGGTTGGGCAGACAGTGGATTCCGTCGTGGTCGAGGAACTTGGTCTGCTGCTGCATGACCGGCGCCAGCTCGCCGTCCTTCTCGCACTTCACATGGCCGTAGCCGAGCCGGTGGCCGACCTCGTGGTTGATCAGCATCTGCCGGTAGGCGTAGATCTTGTCGCCGTACGTCTTGCTGCCCTGCGCCCACCGGTAGGCGTTGATCATGACGCGTTCGGTGGCGGCCGAGTCGCAGGACACATTGTCCTCGGTGGTGTCGAGGCCGGACTTGGCACACCACTTGGCGGTGGTCCCCGGGCTGGCGAGGGTGATCACGAAGTCGGGCTTGCCGGAGGAGACGCGCTCGAAGGTGCGGGCGCCGTCGTGGGCCCAGCTGCGGTCGTCGTTGAGCGTCTTCTGCACGGCCTCGGCGAACAGTTTCCCGTCCAGCCCGAGCCCCTGCTCCACGTCGACGCGGTAGGTGTACTTCCGCCCCTTGCCGGGCGCCTTGGCGGTCCCGGGCACGGCGGAGAACTTCCCGGACCCGGTCAGCGAGGCGCCGAGCGGGTACTTCGTGTCCATCGCCTGCTCGTACGACAGCGTCGTCACGCGCGGCGAGGCGGAGACGGACGGCGTCGTACGGCCGTTGCCGCGCGAGGCGGCGTCCTCGGTGGCCCGGGTGTCGCCGGCGGCCGACTGCGACCGTACGGCGCTGCCGCCGTCGGCGACCTGCCCGGCGACGATCACCGCGAGCACGGTGGTGACGGCGGCGGCCGCGACTCCGGTGAAGGCCCGGCCCTTGCCGCCCTTGGGCTGGGCCGGTACGCCGACGGGCGGCGCGTCGTCATCGCCGCCGGCGCCGTCGCCCGGCCCGGACGGGAGCGTGGAGGTGTGCGGGTCGTCGGAGACGGGCGGATACGTTTCCGCGCGCTGGGCGCCGATGCCGGGGCGGGTCGCGAAGACGTCGACGTCCTCGTCGAAGGCGTCGACGTACTCCTGCCGGAGCCCGCCGGGCCCGCTCTGCCGCTGCCGCGGTATCGACACACCGGCCGCGGCGGAAGCGCCGGCCGCTCCGCCCGGCTCACCCCAGCCACCGCCCGCTTCACGCTGCTGGGGATGACCACCGCGGACCCGGGGAACCCCGTGGGCGGGGGTCCCGTCCGGGAAACGGGGGACACCGCGAGCCGGGGTGCCGTCGGGGAAGCGGGGTACGCCGTGGGCGGGCGTACCGTCCGGAAGCCGGGCCGTGCCCTGCGCGGGCGTACCGCCGGGAAAGCGCGGAGCCCCCTGGGCGGGCGTTCCGTCCGCGAGGCGAGGCACCCCACGCGCGGGCGTGCCGCCCAAACCACGCACGGGCGCACCACCTGGACCACGCGCGGGCGCACCGCCTGGACCACGCGCGGGACCCGGAACCCGGGGAACCCCCTGGGCCGGCGTGCCGTCCGTGAATCGTGGTGCCCCGTGTGCAGGTGTTCCGTCCGGCAGGTGCGGTGTCGCGCCCGCACGCGTGTCCTCGGCGCTGCGTGGCGCCGGTGTCTTCCCGGCGGGGCCGCGCTCCCCTGCTTTCGGGCCCTCCTTCCGGCCCGCAGTCATGCCTGTTATGTCCGCGGGGTCACCTTTGGGTGCCGGGCCGCGGCGGCTGTGGCGTCCCACCCGCCCCTCAGCTCCCCGCACCCGGCGCGGCCGGGCCGCCCAACCCGTCGGCATCCGCGAGGAGTTCACTGAACGCCCCGGCCACCGTCTCCGGGTACTCCATCATCGCCACGTGCCCGGCGTCCGGCATGGACAGCAGCCGGGAGTGGCGGAAGCTGCGCGCGGCCTTCTGGGCCATGCGGTAGCCGACGAGCTGGTCGCGGCCGCCGTAGATCAGCAGGGTGGGGGCGAGGACGCGCTCGGCCTGGCGCCAGAGCCCGTGCTGGCCGCCCAGCGTGTACGCGTTGACGATCCCGCGCGCGGACCGCGCCATCGCGTCCCAGAAGTACGGCAGCCGCAGCCGCCGCTCCAACTCCTCCACCGCGTGCTCGAACGCCTCGGGCGTCACCCGGCCGGGATCGCCGTAGCAGAGGGCCAGTACGCCCCGTACGCGCTGCTCCGCGGTCCACTTGCCCGTCGTGCGGGTGAGGAGCCCGGCGACGCCGGGCAGGCCGAGCAGCACCGTCGGTACGGCCGTGCGCTGCACGCGCAGCTCGGGCAGGGCCGGCGAGATGAGCGTCAGGGTGCGGACGAGGTCCGGGCGGGCGGCGGCGACGCGGGTGGCGACCGCGCCGCCGAGCGAGTTGCCGAAGAGGTGGGTCGGACCGCGGCCGGACGCGTCGAGGTAGCGGATGACCGCGCGCGCGTGCCCGGTGACGGAGTAGTTGCCGTCGTCCGGCGGCGGCGAGTCGCCGAAGCCCGGGAGGTCGACCGCCTCTCCGTCCACGACGCCTTCGAGCCGCTCCATCAGCGACGACCAGTTCTGCGAGGAGCCGCCGAGCCCGTGGACGAACAGGGCGGGCGGCAGGCCCGCGCGCACGGGCGGTCGCGAACGGACCGAGAGGGTGACACCGGACAGCCCCACCGACCGCAGCCGCTCGCCCTCCGCGACCCTGACGGCCGCCCCCTTCGGGAGCACGCTGGTGGGCGGCACTGACGGCAGCTCGGTCGAAGACATGGGCCAATGTTACGAGACGATCACACCGTGGTTCATGTGTTCGCCGTCACAGAGCCACCCGGGCGAGCCGCCGCCGGGTCCGGGTGAACGGCCGCCGATGACATAGCGTCCGCTTCCGCAGTCTCCTACGCTCATAGACAGGGCACCCGTTTGTGGCCCCCTGCTTCCGGCAGGGACGTTCGAAGGAAGGGAGCCCACCATGGCCTATGACCCCACCGACCCCGACGTGCTCGACGATCTGGAGGCGGAGGACGCCCCGGAGATCGACGTCGAGGCCCCGGAGGGCGACACAGCCGAGCAGCACACGGACATCGCTCCGTCCCACGACGACCCGCTCACCGGTGTGGACCCGGACCGCGCGAACGAGGCCGATCTCATCGAACAGGCACGCGTGGTCTCCCTCGACGAGGACGACTACCGCTGACCGAAACCGGCCTCCGCGGGGCCCACCTGCCCTGTCCGCATTTCCCGGTGCGGCTTTCGCCGTCGTCCGGTACGTGAAATTCTGCGCTCGCACCGCGCACACCACGGTTACCGAAAAGTACGATGGGCGCGCGGCGCAATCCGCAAGTGGACGACTTTGGGAGGCGGCGTGACAGCCATCGAGCAGACAGAGGCGGCACGCCCGCGGGGCACTCGCCTGCCGCGCCGTGCCCGACGGAACCAGCTGCTGGGCGCCGCCCAGGAGGTTTTTGTCGCGCAGGGGTACCACGCGGCCGCGATGGACGACATCGCCGAGCGCGCCGGCGTCAGCAAGCCGGTGCTCTACCAGCACTTCCCGGGCAAGCTCGACCTGTACCTGGCCCTGCTGGACCAGCACTGCGAGGCCCTGATCCAGGCGGTACGCGGCGCGCTCGCGTCGACGAGCGACAACAAGCAGCGCGTCCGGGCGACCATGGACGCCTATTTCGCGTACGTCGAGGACGACGGCGGTGCCTTCCGCCTGGTCTTCGAGTCCGACCTGACGAACGAGCCCGCGGTCCGCGAGCGCGTAGACAAGGTCACCACCGAGTGCGCCGAGGCGATCTGCGAGGTCATCGCCGAGGACACCGGCCTGCCGCGCGCCGAGTCGATGCTGCTGGCCTCCGGCCTCGGCGGCCTCGCCCAGGTGGTGGCACGGTCCTGGCTGCACAGCGACCGCAGCGTCCCGCGCGACCAGGCGGTACAGCTGCTCACCTCGCTGGCGTGGCGGGGCATCGCCGGCTTCCCGTTGCACGCCCTCGAGTCCCACCACTGACGGCTCCGCGCGGCATTCCCGTTCGCTGTTCGCTCCTGGCGTGCAGGCTCGCCACGTGTACGTCCCCTTCACCGGGCTAGTGTGTGCAGCGTACGGCGCGGAAGGTCGCGCACTTCACTGACCGTCGGAGGGACATAGCCGTGGAGGTCAAGATCGGCGTGCAGCACGCGCCCCGCGAGATCGTGCTGGAGAGCGGTCTGAACGCCGAGGAGGTCGAGCGCCTCGTCGCCGACGCGCTGGCCGGCAAGTCGCAGGTGCTGTCCCTGGAGGACGAGCGCGGCCGCAAGGTCCTCGTCCCGACGGAGCGCCTTGCGTACATCGAGCTCGGTGAGCCGACGGTGCGCAAGGTGGGCTTCAGCGCGGTCTAGCCACAGCAGCGCGAGGGGGCCCGGCGGACGTGTGTCCGGCGGGCCCCCTCGCCATGTCCGCCCTCGCCCCCCATGCCCGTCCTCCACACCGGGCCCACAACTCACCCACAGAGGAGGATTGCATTCCGCAGGTCACGGGTAGGACGGCCTACGACCGTGAAGCACCGGCCGGCCGTGGGAGGGAACCCTCGTGATGCTCCTGGAAGTCCTTCGATCCGCCCTGCTCGGCCTGGCCCTGTCGTGGGCCGCGGCCAGCCGCCTGGCCCACCGCCTCCCGGCCCGCCCCCTGGTGTTCTCCACGGGCATCGCGGGAGCCCTCTTCGGCGACTTCGTCACCCACAGCGCACTGGGCCCCGGCACGGCGTTCGTGAGCCTCGCGGGAGCGGCCATCGTCTCGGTGGCATCCCTCTCCCTGCTCCTCCGCCCGTCAGGCCGCCGCCTACGCCGACGATCGATCCCGGCGTAACTTTCAAGCGCCCCGAACCGAAGCGCCCCAAAGGGGCGCGGGGAACTGCGCGACCAGCCACCAGGCACCCGCAGCCGCGCAACCCCCCGAAACCACCCCCCACAGAGCGCTACGCCGCCAACCCGAGCGCAGCCATCCGCTTCGTGTGCGCCTCGGTGATCCGCGAGAACATCCGCCCCACCTCGGCGAGGTCGAACCCGTCGGCCACCCCGCCCACCAGCATGGTCGACAACGCGTCCCGGTCGGCGACGACCCGCTGGGACTGCGACAGCGCCTCCCCCATCAACCGCCGTGCCCACAGCGCCAGTCGGCCCCCCACGCGGGGGTCGGCGTCGATGGCCGCCCGCACCCGGTCCACCGCGAAACCGGCATGCCCCGTGTCGTCGAGAACGGCCAGCACCAGCTCGCGCGTGTCGGAATCCAGCCGGGCCGCGACCTCCCGGTAGAAGTCGCTGGCGATCGAGTCACCGACGTACGCCTTGACCAGGCCCTCCAGCCAGTCCGACGGCGCCGTCTGCCGGTGGAAGCCGTCGAGGGCCGCGACGAACGGCTCCATCGCCTGCGTCGCGTCCTCGCCGATCTCCGTCAGCCGGTTGCTCAGCCGCTCGAAATGGTGGAACTCGGCCGACGCCATCTTCGCCAGCTCGGCCTTGTCCACCAGCGAGGGCGCCAGCTTCGCGTCCTCCGCGAGGCGCTCGAACGCCGCGAGCTCGCCGTATGCGAGCGCGCCGAGCAGGTCCACGACCGCGGCACGGTACTGCGGGTCGGCCGACGCCTGCGTCCAGTCCTGGGCGGCGACACCAGTCGGTTCGGCGGAGGCGTTCTCAGGCTTGTCAGAGCTCGTCATGAAGCGCACAATAGCCCGCTCGTAGCCCCCGGGAAGCCCCAGGTCATCCACTGTGACTACCATGACGTGACCAAATCGGCCATCGCATGTGCGCGATTCCGGGGTATGGTGGTAATGCGCCTGCTGGTACGCCGACGTATTTCGTCGTGCCTCGACAGGCCGCACGTATGAGGATGCCCGGTCGGTGGCCCGATCGGCTCCGACCCGACAGCCCTCCCGGCTCGTACGGCACTGTGCGTACGACGACCGGAGGGACACACCCTCAGCGGTACGAGCGCTAGAGCGTCGGCAGAGGTCCCGTGCACTACGGCGTGCCCCCCACGGCCCGCCCGTAAGGCAGCCGACGTCCCCGGCACGGTCCGTCAAAGACCCCCGCGCTCGCCTCGCGCCGCGACACACAGAAGAGGCAAAACCCTGACTACGACGTTTCGTGAACTCGGAATCCTTCCCGAGACCGCCGAGGCCCTGGAAGCCGTCGGCATCATCAACCCCTTCCCCATCCAGGAGATGACGCTCCCGGTCGCCCTGTCCGGCACCGACGTCATCGGCCAGGCCAAGACCGGCACCGGCAAGACCCTCGGATTCGGTCTGCCGCTCCTGGAGCGGGTGACCGTCCCCGCCGACGTGGAGGCCGGCCGCGCCGCCCCCGAGGCCCTCACCAACGCCCCGCAGGCGCTCGTCGTCGTCCCCACGCGCGAGCTCTGCACCCAGGTCACCAACGACCTCCTGACGGCCGGCAAGGTCCGTAACGTACGCGTTCTCGCCATCTACGGCGGCCGTGCCTACGAGCCGCAGGTCGAGGCCCTGAAGAAGGGCGTCGACGTCGTCGTCGGCACCCCGGGCCGGCTCCTGGACCTCGCGGGCCAGAAGAAGCTCGACCTCAAGCACATCAAGTCGCTCGTCCTCGACGAGGCCGACGAGATGCTCGACCTGGGCTTCCTGCCCGACGTCGAGAAGATCATCGACATGCTTCCGGCCAAGCGCCAGACCATGCTGTTCTCGGCCACCATGCCGGGCGCGGTCATCGGCCTCGCGCGCCGGTACATGAGCCAGCCCACCCATATCCGCGCCACCGCGCCGGACGACGAGGGCGCGACCGTCGCGAACATCGCGCAGTTCGTCTACCGCGCGCACTCCATGGACAAGCCGGAGATGATCGCGCGCATACTGCAGGCCGAGGGCCGCGGGCTCGCGATGATCTTCTGCCGCACCAAGCGCACGGCCGCCGACATCGCCGAGCAGCTGCAGCGCCGGGGCTTCGCCTCGGGTGCCGTCCACGGCGACCTGGGCCAGGGCGCCCGCGAGCAGGCGCTGCGCGCGTTCCGCAACGGCAAGGTGGACGTCCTCGTCTGCACCGACGTCGCCGCGCGCGGTATCGACGTCGAGGGCGTCACGCACGTCATCAACTACCAGTCCCCCGAGGACGAGAAGACGTACCTGCACCGGGTCGGCCGTACGGGCCGCGCGGGCGCGTCGGGTACGGCGATCACGTTCGTCGACTGGGACGACATCCCGCGCTGGCAGCTCATCAACAAGGCGCTGGACCTCAAGTTCCCCGACCCGGTGGAGACGTACTCCACCTCCCCGCACTTCTTCGAGGACCTCAAGATCCCCGCGGGCACCAAGGGTGTCCTGCCGCGCGCGGAGCGCACCCGCGCCGGCCTCGACGCGGAGGAGCTGGAGGACCTGGGCGAGACCGGGGGCCGCGGTGGCCGCGGTCGCGGTGCCCGTGGCGGTCGGACCGAGGCCCCCCGCTCCGAGGAGCGCGAGCGCCCGGCCCGTACGCCGCGCCGCCGCCGTCGCACGCGTGGCGGTTCGAACCTGGACCCGGCGAACGGTACGACGTCCACGGCGCCCGCCGCCGAGTCCGCGTCCCCCGTCGCCGAGGAGCCCACGGCCACCCGGACCCCGCGCCGCCGTCGCCGTACCCGCGCCGGAGCGTCGCACGAGCCGGTGGCGGCAGCCGCCCCGGTGACCGTGACGCCGGAGGCCGTCGTCGAGACGGTCGAGGCCGTGGTGGAGCCGGCCGCGCCGGAGAAGCCGCGCCGCCGTCGCACCCGGAAGGCGGCAGAGGCCGCACCCGTGGCCGAGGTCACGCCGGTGACCGAGGCGCCGGTGGCCGAGGAGGCACCGGCGGCGCCCGCTCGCCGCCGTACCCGCAAGGTCGCAGAGGCTCCCGAGGCCGCCCCCGTGGCAGCCGTCGAGGCGGTCGTCGAGGCAGTGGAGGCCGTGGCGGAGCCGAAGCCGCGCCGTACGCGCAAGACGGCTGCCGCCGCCGAGACCGCGGTGGACACCGCCGAAGCCGTCGAGGCCAAGCCGCGCCGCCGTACCCGCAAGGCCGTCGAGGCCACCGAGCCCGTGACCGAGGTCGCGCAGGCTCCGCAGGAAGCCGTCGAGGCCCCGGTGGCACCGGTTCGCCGTCGCACCCGCAAGGCCGCCGAGCCGACCGAGCCGGTGGTGACCGCGCCGGAGGCCGTCGAGGCCGAAGCCGCGCCCAAGCCGCGCCGCACGCGGAAGACGGCCGCCGCCGCCGAAGCCGCCGCGGACATGGCCGAAGGCACCGAGGCCAAGCCCCGCCGCACCCGCAAGACGGCCGCCGCCGTCGAGCCCGTGGCGGACACCGCCGAGGTCGCGGAGGCCAAGCCGCGTCGCACCCGCAAGGTCGCGGCCGCAGCTCCGGAGACCGTCGAGGCGGTCGTGGAGACCACGGAGGCTACCAAGCCGCGCCGTACGCGCAAGACGGCTGCCGCCGCCGAGACCGCGGTGGACACCGCCGAAGCCGTCGAGGCCAAGCCGCGCCGCCGTACCCGCAAGGCCGTCGAGGCCACCGAGCCCGTGACCGAGGTCGCGCAGGCTCCGCAGGAAGCCGTCGAGGCCCCGGTGGCACCGGTTCGCCGTCGCACCCGCAAGGCCGCCGAACCCGTGGTGACCGCGCCGGAGCCGGAGGCCGTCGCGGAGCCCAAGCCCCGTCGCACCCGGAAGACGGCCGCCGCCGCCGAAACCACGGTGGACACGGCCGAAGGCACCGAGGCCAAGCCCCGCCGGACCCGCAAGACGGCCGCCGCCGTCACCGCGGAGATTCCGGCGCAGGCCAGCGACGAGCCGGAGGCCAAGCCGAGGCGTCGTACCACCCGCAAGGCGGCGGAGTCCGCCGAGGCGGTGGCCGACGCGGAGGCGGCGCCGAAGGTCCGCCGGACCCGGAAGGCCGCCGCCGCGGCTCCCGAGGCCTGATCGCGCCACGCGCCACGACGGCCCGGCCCACCACGTGTGGGCCGGGCCGTCGGCGTCTGCGCACCCCGGGCCACGGGATTCACCCACCGTCTCCCGGGCCGTCGCCGGCCTGCGGATAACCTCTCCCCTATGAGCAGGCCTCGTACCTTTGTCCCGCCCGCCGGTGCCCGGGCGTACGCGCTCGCCACCGCGCGGGGTGAGTTCGCCGTCGTCGACGCGCCCGTGGCCGCCGGGGCCGAGCCCGAAGGGACCGCGCTGTTGCTGCCCGGGTTCACCGGCAGCAAGGAGGACTTCAGCCCGCTGCTCAGGGCACTGGGCGCGCGCGGGTACCGGACCGTCGCCGTGGACGGGCGCGGGCAGTTCGAGTCAGACGGGCCCGAGAACGACGAATCGGCGTACACGCAGGAGGAGTTGGCGCGGGACGTGCTCGCGCAGGCGGCGGCGGTCGGCGACGGCCGGCCCGTGCATCTGCTGGGGCACTCCCTCGGCGGTCAGATCGCGCGCGCGGCCGTGCTCCTCGACCACACGCCGTTCCGTTCGCTGACCCTGATGGCGTCGGGCCCGGCGCAGATCTCGACCTCCCAGCAGCAGCGCGTGAAGCTGCTGCGGGACGCGCTCGCCGTGATGTCGATGGCCGAGGTCTGGGACGCCATGCAGGCCATGGAGGCGCCGGAGGAACTGGACGGGGACCCGGCGGACCTGGAGGACGGCGAGGATCTGCGGCGCCGCTGGCTGGGCAACAAGCCGGCCCAACTTCTCGCCACCGGCCGCCAGTTGTGCACCGAACCGGACCGCGTCGCCGAACTCGCCGCCGTTCCGCTGCCGTTCCACGTCCTGTCGGGCGCGCGGGACGACACCTGGCCGGTGCCGCTGCTGGACGACATGGCGGTACGGCTGCGGGCGCGCAGGACGGTCGTACCAGGGGCGGAGCACTCGCCCAACACCGAGCAGCCGGCCCCCACCGCCGCCGCGATCGCCGCGTTCTGGGACAGCACCGCCGAGCAGGGCTAGTACAGCGGGCCAGTGCTGAGGATCAGTGCTGCGGGTCAGTACTGCGTCTGCAGGTGCTCCCAGAAGCCGTCCCGCAGGGCGCGGCGCAGGTCGGCCTGGCCGCGCAGGGAGTACTGGAGCATGCCCTCGGCCTCGACGAGGAGGTCCTGGTCGACCGGGCCGGGCAGGTAGGGATGGCCGGGCAGCAGCTCCACGAGCGCCTCGCGCCCCCGCGCGGACAGCCACTTCGCGGCGATCTGCGCGCCGACGAAGCGGACGTCCTCGCGGCTGGGTCTGCTGGTGCCGGCCTCGTAGGCGGGTGCGGCGCGTCTGGAGACGTACGGCTTGAAGAACTCGAGGTCGAGGGTGCGCTGGCTGTCGACCTCCCAGAGCAGCGGCTCGGCCTGGTTGCGCCCTTCGGGGGCCTCGATGCCCCAGAGGTGGACGCGGGCGCCGTAGCCCTGGGCGGCCTCGACCGCGGAGACCAGGTCCTCGTCGCCGCCGAGCAGCGCCGCGTCGCTGATCGCGCGGTGCCGGGCGAGTGACTCCAGGTCGGTGCGGATCAGGGAGTCGACGCCCTTCTGCTGGTTGTTCGCGTTGAGGTTGCCGAGGCGGACCTTGACGTCGGGCAGCTCGGCGATGGTCTGCTGTTCGGCGGTGTGGATACGGCGGCGGGCGCCGTCGTACCAGTACACGCGCAGCAGCCGGCTGTCCGCGAAGATCTGGCGCGCCTTGTCGATGAGTGCCTCGATCAGCCCCTCGGCGTCGAGGTCGAAGGCGCGGCGGTCCTCCGTTCCGGCGACGAGCCGGCCCGTGGCCGCGTAGAGGTAGCCCGCGTCGACGAAGATCGCATGCGTCGAGGGCGTTTTCGCCACTTCGGCGAGCATGCGGGTGAGCAGCTCGTTCGTGCGGTCGATACGGGCCTGGAGGGCGGCGAGGTCGTCGTTCATCGCCTCCATTGTCCCGGCGGTCACGCTGCGAACACAACCGGTCCCGGTCAGTCTCCTCCATGACTCTTACCGGTCGGTAATTAGGCGTTCGAAAAATTTATTTAGCGTAGGGAATGTTTGTAACACGCAAGTCGTTGACTAGGACGGAACACGAGACGAAGGGAGAGGCCATGCGCTTCGAGATCAGGCGACTCAACGAAGTCGACGGCACCACCGTGGACTGCACCGTCGTGGACGCCGCCTCCGTCAACAGGATCGTGCAGCAGGCCGCCGCCATCGGGCAGCGCCTGTGGATCCGACCGGCCGAGAACCAGGCTTCGTAACGAGAGACGAGCCACACTGACGCGCGGAACACCGCAGAGTCTTCAGAGCCCCCGTACGGCATGGATGCCGTGCGGGGGTTCTGCGTCTGCCCACACGCGGTTACGCGCCCTTGATCACCTGGGTGACGCCGTTGATGATCTGTTGCACGGCGATCGCGGAGAGCATCATGCCCGCGAGGCGCGTCACCAGGACCACGCCGCCGTCCTTGATGACCCGGATGATCAGCAGCGAGTAGCGCATCACCAGCCACAGCACGACATGGATCGCGAGGATCGCGGTCCACACGGACACCTGGCTCGCGACGCTGCCGGCCTTCTGCACGGCGAGGATGACCGACACGATGGCGCCGGGACCGGCCAGCAGCGGCATGCCCAGGGGCACCAGTGCCACGTTCACGTCCTTGGTCTGCTTCGGCTCGTCGGTCTTGCCGGTGAGCAGGTCCAGGGCGATGAGCAGGAGCAGCAGCCCGCCCGCGATCATCAGCGCGGGCACGGAGACATGCAGATAGTTCAGGATCTGGTGCCCCAGCAGCCCGAAGACCGTGATCACACCGCCCGCCACGCACACGGCCTGGAAGGCCATCCGCTTCTGCACCTTGCCGGGGCGACCGGCGGTGAGCGCGAGGAAGATCGGGGTGATCCCAGGGGGATCCATGATGACGAAAAGGGTCAGGAAGAGGGAGCCGAAGACGGCGAGGTCGAACATGGGTGTGCTACAGGCCTTGCGGGAGGAAGTGATCTGGGCGAGGGACTCGGGCCGGCGAGGGCCGGGCCTCAGGCCCCGCCGGTCCCCGGCACCGGGAACGCGCCCGTCGCCCGGCGCGTGATCTCGCCGTACACCTCGGGGTCGGTCGTGTACTCGCCGAGCGTCACGGTCTTGCGGCTGCCGTGGTAGTCGGACGAGCCCGTGACCAGCAGCCCCAGCTCCCCGGCGAGGCCACGCAGCCGCGCGCGTGTGTCCTCGTCGTGGTCCATGTGGTCGACCTCGATGCCGTCGAGCCCGGCCGCGGCCATCTCGGCGATCGCCGACTCGGGCACGGTACGCCCGCGCTTGGACGCCCCCGGATGCGCGAACACGCACACCCCGCCGGCCTGCTTGACCAGCCGGATCGCCTCGAAGGGGTCGGTCTCGTGCTTCTCCACGTAGGCCCGGCCGCCGTCGGCCAGCCACTGCTCGGTGAAGGCGTCGCTCACGGTCGGTACGACACCGAGCTCGACGAGCGCGGAGGCGACATGCGGCCGCCCCACGGAGCCGTCCCCGGCGATCCGCTCGACCTGCTCCCAGGTGACCGGCACGCCCAGCCCGTTCAGCTTGGCGATCATGCCGTGGGCCCGCGGCACCCGGTCGTCCCGGACCAGCTCACGCTCGGCGAGCAGATCGGGCTCCTCGGGGTCGAAGAGGTAGGCCAGCATGTGCATCGAGACGCCGTCGATACGACAGGACAGCTCGGCCCCGGTGACCAGGGTGAGCCCCGCGGGCAGCGCGGCGACGGCCTCGGCGTACCCACGGGTGGTGTCGTGATCGGTCAGCGCGACGACGTCCAGCCCGGCAGCGGCGGCATTGCGCACCAGCTCGGCCGGGGTGTCCGTACCGTCGGAGGCGGTGGAGTGGCAGTGCAGATCGATACGCACGACGCGGACTCCAGCGGACGGTAGGGATGGGGACGCGTCAAGGATAGCGGCCTCCAAGGCGTGCCCTGTCACACCCGCAACCTGTGAGCGCCCTTTACGTGCCCTACCTAGGGGCGCGGGGAACTGCGCGACAAGCCACGACGCCGCCGCACCTGTCCACGCGCCGCACCCCTCACGGCTCAAGCAAGCGCGGCGACAACGCCCCGCACGGCACCAGGTCCACCTCGGCCCCCGCATCCCGCAGATCGGTCAGCACCAGCTCGTCGTACATCAGCAACCCGGTCTGCTCGGGCCACACGACGATCCACAGCCACAGCCCCCGGGCCTCACCCGCGAAGACCGCCCTGTCGTCCGGCGCCCCGGAGACATGCCACAGCGGCGTCGGCCGCCCGGCGGCCAGCACCTTCGCCTGCGGCGGCTTCTCCACGTTCATCCCCGGCCCCGGATCCGGCCCGTCGATGCCCGCGTACCGCGCGCCGAGCCCGACGCCCAGTTCCTCGGCGACCAGGATCATCTCCCCTATCCCACCGAGCGGCGCGGGCCCGGAGCACGCGACAGCGGTCGCACGGCCGCCGCTGCGGTCGTCACCCGCACAGGCCACGCCCGTGAACAGCCAGCCGACCGGCAACGGCCAGGGCATCCACACCGGCACCTGGGTGCGGTGCACCACGACACCGAGGGCCTCGACGCTGGGCGGGATCACGGGCTGCACCGGATGCACGGTCCCGTGCACATCGCACTGCCAGGTGTCGGCGAAGAGTCCGGGAGCCCTGACCCGGCCACCACACTTCGGGCAACTGGGTTCGCCCCTCATAGGGCCCCACGGTCCTACCCCGAATCCCCCACGTCAAGGACGATCACCCGTCCGGACGGAACCGTTCACCAGGCAAAACTAGATGCACCTTGCATTAATTAGCTCCTCTAACTTACTATGTGCATACACCAACTAAATCTGCGGCACGAAGCACCACGAAGCGGAGGAAGCGCATGGACGACCCATTCGACGCGGGAGCGGGCAGCATCCTGCGACAGCCGAAGGCCGTGTGGGCGACGGCCGGCGCGTCCGTCGTCGCCTTCATGGGCATCGGACTCGTCGACCCGATCCTGCCGTCCATAGCCAAGGGCCTGGATGCCACGGCCGGCCAGGTCTCCCTGCTCTTCACCTCGTACTTCCTGATCACCGCCGTGGCGATGCTGCTCACCGGCTTCGTCTCCAGCCGCGTCGGCGGCCGCAAGACCCTGCTGCTCGGCCTCGCGTTCGTGGTCGTCTTCGCCGGACTCGCCGGCACCTCCGACACCGTCGGCCAGCTGGTCGGCTTCCGGGCCGGCTGGGGCCTCGGCAACGCGCTCTTCGTCTCGACCGCCCTCGCGGTCATCGTCGGCGCGGCGGCCGGCGGCAGCGCCGCGGCGATCCTGCTCTACGAGTCCGCGCTCGGCCTCGGCATGGCGTGCGGACCGCTGCTCGGCGCGGTGCTCGGCAACATCAGCTGGCGCTACCCGTTCTTCGGCACCGCCACCCTGATGGCGGTCGGCTTCCTGTGCATCACCGCGTTCCTGAAGGAACAGCCGAGGCCGGCCCGCAAGACGTCGATCCTGGACCCGATCAGGGCCCTGGGCCACGGCGGCCTCGCCTCCGCGGCCGTGTCGGCCTTCTTCTACAACTACACGTTCTTCACCGTGCTGGCCTTCACCCCGTTCGTGCTGAACATGACCCCGTACCGTTCGGGCGCGGTCTTCTTCGCCTGGGGTGTGCTGCTCGCGGTCTTCTCGGTGCTCGTGGCCCCGCGCATGCAGCAGCGGTTCGGCTCGCTCAAGGTGCTCGGCGGCTCGCTCGTGCTCCTCGCCGTCGACGTCCTGGTCCTCGGCTACGGCGGCCACACCGCCGCGGTCGTCTGCACGATCCTGTCCGGTGCGTTCATCGGCGTGAACAACACCGTCTACACCGAGCTGGCTCTCGGCGTGTCGGACGCGCCGCGCCCGGTGGCGAGCGCGGGCTACAACTTCGTCCGTTGGTTCGCCGCCGCGGCCGCGCCCTACTTCGCGCCGAAGATCGAGGAGTGGAGCAACATCCGGATCCCGTTCGTGGTGGCGGCGGCCACCGCCGTGCTGGGCGCGGTCGTGGTTCTCGTACGACGGAACGCCCTCACGCACGACACCGAAGTGCTGCAGTCGAAGCACGCCGCGGAGGACAGCGTCACGGTCTTTGCCAACTGACTCTTTCCGAGCGGCGCTTGGTGAGCTTGCTCACCCTCGCGGTCGCTCGACGGGTCAGTCCAGCGGGACGGATTTCCGGTTCGGATCCCGGAGGTCCGTCCCGTTCGCGAGCCAGCGCTCCTGAAGGGCCTGCGCGCCGTGCACCCGCTTCCAGGCGGCCTCGTTCGGCGTCATCGGCAGCAGCGGCAGGAACCGTACGGGATCGAGCGGCCCGTCCAGCTCCAGATCCTCGACGAGCCCGCCCGCCTCGCCGACCAGGACCGAGGTGAAGGGGGCGCCCGGCCACAGCGGGTCGCCGACGTCGAGAGACGCGCCCGGTGTCACGACCAGTCCCTCCACCTGCGGAGACGCGGCGAGTACGGCGAGCGCGCGGAGCACCTTGTCGGTCTCGGCGAGCCCGGCGCGGACCGACAGGACCAGCTCGGCGCGGGGCCCTCCGACGGGGTCGGCGACCATCGCGGTGGGGTCGGTCATGGGGTGCGCGGACATGCCGAGCGTGGCATAGCGGAGGACGTTCTCGCCCTGGAGATCCTCCTGGAAACGGAGCACCTCGATGCGGTCCGTACCGAGAAAGGTGACCGCCGCGCGCGCGTCCGGTTCGCCCAGCGCGGTGGTCAACCGGGCCTCTACAAGAGGAAGAACATCAGCCATGTCGTGAGCATAGAACTCGTCAGTACCGGGCAAAGCGGCGCCTTGACACCGAGGGCTGCTGCTAGTCTGGCCGCGGTGGTTCGAGGCAGCACGCAGCGCGTCGCGGTAAGCCCTCGACACCGACAGGACTCCCTTACGAGGGACCGGCTGGAGGAGGTGGGGCTGTCATGGATCGAAGTCACCCGTGCAGTACCACTCGCTCTTCCGGCCTCTGATTTCCTCTCTGGCTGGCTGCCGCCCGTTTCGTGCGCGTTGTCGTTCGGAAGAGCACTTCGTTTCGCTTGCCTGGTCCCTCTGACCGACCCCTTCCGGATCGGTCTGGATCCGTTCGTCTGATCCGAATCAGTAGCGAAGACGCCACCGCAATGGTGCGGTGCTCCCCGCTTTGTGGACGTGCCAAACATCCGCAGTCAGGACGTCCTCATTCCGGGTAGTTCCACCCGTTCGTCGGCGATCTTTCGTTGCCTGTCGCGAAGGAGCCTGCCCATGTCGATGATCCGCGACCTCCGTGCCGTGGTCCGCCCCTCCCGCCCCTCGCTCCGCAAGAGCCTGCGGCCGGACACCGGTGCGTACGACACCACCCGCGACCCCGGTACGCCGTCGGCCGTCGTCGACTGCGCCGTGTACCGCGACGGTGCGCGCGTCGAGACGGCGAAGCCGCTGACCCCGCACGAGGCGATGCGGCAGGTGCGCCGCGACGGCGGGTTCGTGTGGATCGGGCTGCACGAGCCGACCGAGGCCGAATTCGCCGTGATCGCGAGCGAGTTCGGGCTGCACCCGCTGGCCGTGGAGGACGCCGTCCAGGCCCACCAGCGCCCGAAGCTCGAACGCTACGACGACTCCCTCTTCACGGTCTTCAAGACCATCCACTACGTCGAGCACGACCAGCTCACCGCCAACAGCGAGGTCGTGGAGACCGGTGAGGTCATGTGCTTCACCGGCCGGGACTTCTTCATCACCGTCCGGCACGGCGGCCAGGGTTCGCTGCGGGCGCTGCGGCACCGGCTCCAGGACGACCCCGAGCTGCTCGCCAAGGGCCCCTCGGCCGTGCTGCACGCCATCGCCGACCACGTCGTCGACGGCTATGTCGCGGTCGCCGACGCCGTGCAGGACGACATCGACGAGGTGGAGACCGAGGTCTTCACGCCCGCCCGCAGGGGCGGGGTGTCCCGAGGCGTCGACTCGGCGCGCATCTACCAACTCAAGCGCGAGGTCCTGGAGTTCAAGCGCGCGGTCTCGCCCCTGCTGCGCCCGATGCAGCTGCTGAGCGAACGCCCCATGCGGTTGGTCGACCCCGACATCCAGAAGTACTTCCGGGACGTCGCCGACCACCTCGCCCGCGTCCAGGAGCAGGTCGTCGGCTTCGACGAACTCCTCAACTCCATCCTCCAGGCCAACCTCGCGCAGGCGTCCGTGGCGCAGAACGAGGACATGCGGAAGATCACGGCGTGGGCCGCGATCATCGCCGTACCGACGATGGTGTGCGGGGTGTACGGCATGAACTTCAAGTACATGCCGGAGCTCCACTGGAAGTACGGCTACCCGGTGATCATGGGCATCACGGTCTGCATCTGCCTCGGCATCCACCGCACGCTGAAGCGCAACGGCTGGCTGTGAGCGGCCCGGTTAGGGTGAGCGCCATGACAAGCGAGCTGCTCGACCAGGCCCTCGTCGAGGAGGCCACGAAGAAGTCCGGCCTCATCTGGGTCCGGGGCGCCGGGGCGCCGGCCGCGCGTGTGGTGTGGCATGCGTGGGCCGACGGGGGCGTGTGCCTGGTCGGCGACGGGGCCGAGCAGCCGCTGCCGGGGCTGGCCGACGGGGGGTCGGCGGAGGTGACCGTCCGCAGCAAGGACAAGGGCGGCCGGCTGGTCACCTGGGCGGCGACGGTCGCGGAACTGCCCGCCGGGTCCCCCGAGTGGGACGCGGCGGTGGCGGAACTGAAGGGAAAGCGCCTCAACGCACCCGACGGCGAGGCCATGACGGAGCGGTGGTCGCGGGAATGCAGGGTGCTCCGCCTGACGCCGACGGGAGCGACGCTGTCCCTGCCGACGGGAAACCTGGCCGAGCCCCCGGTACCGTCCCCGGCGACGACCCGCCACCCGATCCCGGCCGGCCTGCCCCGCCTGCTCACCAAGCGGAGAAAGACCAAGTAGCCGAGGGCTGCGGGGAGTTCTTCACCGCCGAACAGCGACACCGCGGCTGAGCGCGGTCGCGGCGGGATCCGGGGGACGCGGGCACATCGTTTCGGACCGCCGTTTCGGACCGCCGGTCCGGAGAACAGCCGGACCTGCGGGACCACCGGCCGGGCAGATCCGCCGGCCCTGCGAGACCACCCGCCGGGCAGATCCGCCGGTCCCGGAAACCCGTCGGTCCCATCGGTCCGCCGCAACGGCGCTCGGCCCCCGCGGCGGCGGTCGGCGGTGCCGGGCCCACCGCAAGCCCGTGCTCCCCTAAGACGCCGGCAGTTGCTTCCCGTAGTCCACCGTCTCACCCTTCTCCGGCTCGGACACGCTGAAGTCCTTACCCCAGTCGGAGAAGGTGAGGGTGCCGGCGCCGCCGCCGCGTTCCAGGCGCAGGGGGTAGGGCCTGCCCTCCAGAGAGACGTCGAGTGTGCCGCCGGAGCCGTTGTCGCCGGTGATGCGGATCGTGCGGGTCCCCGACTGTTCGTGGTGACCGGCCGTCGAGAGCGAGCCGTGCAGCGTCAGGAGGCCCGACAGGAGGAGGTCCTTGTCCGTGAAGCCGCTGAACTTCTTGTACGCCGGGTCTCCCTGCGGCACCTTCACGTACTTGCCGTCGAGCGTGCCGGCCGCGGTCGTGTCGCTGCCGTCGGCATGGTTCCAGAAGTCCGCGTCGGCCTGCAGGTACAGCGTCTGGCCCACCCGCAGCAGCTGGAAGGTCGCGCCCTTGGACGTGACCGACCCGGTTCCGCCGTGCTTGTTCAGACGCATGTCCAGCCGGTACGTACGCCCGCTCGTGACCACGGTCCCCGCCATCCGTACCGTCGCCACCCCCGTCGCCGCGGCCCGGGTCCTCGACTGGATCACGGCCGCGGACAGCTTCCCCACCCCGTTCGTGCCCGCGTCCGGATCCTCGCTGCATCCCGTGAGGACGACCAGCGCGCACATCGCGGTCGCCACCGCGGCGCGGCGTGTACGGCCCGGAGCGATCGTGGTCACAGACAGGGCCACCCTTCTGACGGATCCGGCACGGCGTACCGCAGCGTACCGGTGCCCCGCCGGCCCTGCGGAGCCGGTCCGTCCGGACCGCCCACCAGGGCATATCCGATCGGGACGGGCTAGCCTGAAGCCCACCGAGCGGGCAGGAAAGACAGGAAGTTCACCAAGCGGCACGTCCGCAGGCAAAGGAAGCGAAACCATGGCAGCCGGCGCTCCCCGGATCTTCGTCTCGCACCTCGCCGGTGTCGCCGTGTTCGATCCCAACGGCGACCAGGTGGGCCGCGTCAGGGACCTCGTCGTCATGCTGCGCGTCGGCCGCAAGCCCCCGCGGCTGCTCGGCCTCGTCGTCGAACTGTCCACCCGGCGCCGTATCTTCCTGCCCATGACCCGGGTGACGAGCGTCGAGTCCGGCCAGGTCATCACCACCGGCGTGCTCGACGTCCGCCGCTTCGAGCAGCGCCCCACCGAACGCCTGGTCTTCGGCGAACTCCTCGACCGCCGCGTCCAGCTGGTCGAGACCCGGGAGGAGGTCACCGTCCTCGACCTGGCCGTGCAGCAGCTGCCGGCCCGCCGGGACTGGGAGGTCGACCGGGTCTTCGTCCGCAAGGGCCGCAAGGGCACTTTCCGCAGGGCCAGGGGGGAGACGCTCACCGTCGAGTGGTCGCAGGTCACCGGCTTCTCCCTGGAGGAGCACGGGCAGGGCGCCGAGAGCCTGCTCGCCACCTTCGAGCAGCTGCGCCCCGCCGACCTGGCCAACGTGCTGCACCACCTCTCGTCCAAGCGCCGCGCCGAGGTGGCCGCCGCGCTGGATGACGACCGACTGGCCGACGTGCTCGAGGAACTTCCCGAGGACGACCAGATCGAGATCCTCGGCAAGCTGAAGGAGGAGCGGGCGGCGGACATCCTGGAGGCCATGGACCCGGACGACGCGGCCGACCTGCTCGCCGAACTCCCGGAACAGGACAAGGAACGGCTGCTCAGCCTGATGCAGCCGGCGGACGCGGCCGAGATGCGGCGGCTGATGTCGTACGAGGAGCACACGGCGGGCGGTCTGATGACGACCGAGCCGATCGTCCTGCGTCCCGACGCCACCGTCGCCGACGCCCTCGCCCGGGTCCGCAACCCCGACCTGTCCCCGGCCCTCGCCGCCCAGGTCTACGTCTGCCGCCCGCCGGACGAGACCCCGACCGGCAAGTACCTGGGCACCGTCCACTTCCAGCGGCTGCTGCGCGACCCGCCGTACACCCTGGTCAGCTCGCTCGTCGACGACGACCTGCAGACACTCGCCCCCGACGCCACGCTCCCGGTCATCGCCGGGTTCTTCGCGACGTACGACATGGTTCAGGCGCCCGTGGTGGACGAGGCGGGGTCGCTCCTCGGCGCGGTGACCGTGGACGACGTACTGGACCACATGCTGCCGGAGGACTGGCGGGAGACCGAGTTCCACCTGGACGAGGAGGAGCAGACGGAGCAGAAGGGGGCGGGGACCCATGGTGTCTGAACGCGAGAACGCCCGGGAACGCACACCGTCGGGCGCCACCGCGGCCACCCGGTCGCGGAGCACCCGGCTGGACCAGCCGCGCCCGCCCCGGCGGCGGATCGTGCCCGAGTGGGACCCGGAGGCCTTCGGACGGCTGTCGGAGCGCATCGCGCGGTTCCTGGGCACCGGGCGGTTCATCGTCTGGATGACGTTCGTGATCATCCTCTGGGTGCTGTGGAACATCGCGGCACCCGGGAAGCTGCGCTTCGACGAGTACCCGTTCATCTTCCTGACCCTGGCCCTGTCCCTGCAGGCCTCCTACGCGGCCCCGCTGATCCTGCTCGCGCAGAACCGGCAGGACGACCGCGACCGCGTCAACCTCGAACAGGACCGCAAGCAGAACGAACGGTCCATCGCCGACACCGAGTACCTGACCAGGGAGATCGCCGCCCTGCGGATGGGGCTGGGCGAGGTGGCGACCCGGGACTGGATCCGCTCCGAGCTCCAGGACCTGCTCAAGGATCTGGACGAGCGCCGGGACGGCCATCACGAACATGCCGTAGTCCCGGCAGAACGGTCGCCGGGGCGTGACGTAGACGACCGCTGAGGGGCGTTATAGGGGCCTGGCACCTCGCCGTACCATCGTCTGTATGGCTAGCGAAGACGCGGTGCGCGAGGCACTGGCGACGGTGAACGACCCCGAGATCAACCGGCCCATCACCGAACTGGGGATGGTCAAATCGGTGGAGATCGGGCAGGACGGCGCGGTCGCGGTCACCGTGTACCTGACGGTCTCCGGCTGCCCCATGCGCGACACGATCACCCAGCGTGTCACCGAGGCGGTCTCGCGGGTGGAGGGCGTCACCCGTGTCGACGTCACGCTGGACGTGATGAGCGACGAGCAGCGCAAGGAGCTGGCGTCCGCCCTGCGCGGCGGTCAGGCCGAGCGCGAGGTCCCCTTCGCCAAGCCCGGCAACCTCACCCGCGTCTACGCGGTCGCCTCCGGCAAGGGCGGCGTCGGCAAGTCCTCGGTGACGGTGAACCTCGCCGCGGCCATGGCCGCCGACGGCCTCAAGGTCGGTGTCGTCGACGCCGACATCTACGGCCACAGCGTCCCGCGGATGCTCGGCGCGGACGGCCGCCCCACCCAGGTCGAGAACATGATCATGCCGCCGTCGGCGAACGGCGTGAAGGTCATCTCGATCGGCATGTTCATCCAGGGCAACGCCCCGGTCGTCTGGCGCGGCCCGATGCTGCACCGCGCCCTCCAGCAGTTCCTCGCGGACGTCTACTGGGGCGACCTGGACGTCCTGCTCCTGGACCTTCCGCCGGGCACCGGTGACATCGCGATCTCGGTCGCCCAGCTGGTCCCGAACGCGGAGATCCTGGTCGTCACGACCCCGCAGCAGGCGGCGGCCGAGGTCGCCGAGCGCGCCGGTTCCATCGCGGTGCAGACCCACCAGAAGATCGTCGGCGTGGTCGAGAACATGTCCGGCCTGCCCTGCCCGCACTGCGGCGAGATGGTCGACGTCTTCGGCACGGGCGGCGGCCAGACGGTCGCCGACGGCCTGACCCGCACCACGGGCGCCACGGTCCCGGTCCTGGGCAGCATCCCCATCGACGTCCGCCTCCGCGAGGGCGGCGACGAGGGCAAGCCGGTGGTCCTGACCGACCCCGACTCCCCGGCGGGCTCGGCCCTGCGCGCGATCGCGGGCAAGCTGGGCGGCCGGCAGCGGGGCCTGTCGGGACTGTCGCTGGGGATCACACCGAAGAACAAGTTCTGAGCTGCCACGACGAGGACTTCTGAGCCTCTACGACGAAGGGGGCGCCGTCCGCGAGAGACGGCGCCCCCTTCGTCGTGTGCCGTCCGCCGCCCCGGTCAGTGACCGTCGTCCTGCTCGCGTCCCGGGCACAGGTCCAGCACCGTGCACAGCAGGACCTCCTCGTAGGAGCCGCCCGCGGGCTCCGCGTCCCGGCCGCTCTCGGTGTGCCGGACGAACCGCCACTGCGAGGCCTTGCCGTGCCCTGTCCTGCCCGCCTTCTCCACGCGGATGTTCAGCGTGCGGGCCCGGGGATCGTTGGTCTCCACCAGGACCTCGTCCGCGGCCAGCGGGAAATGGTCGTGCAGCAGGCACAACCCGAAGCGGTCCAGATTGCCGTGCTTGGCCAGCACACCCACCAGATCCCGGACGAACTCCGCGTCCCGGGGGCCCAGCCCCTCGGCTTCCGCGAAGCTGGGCAATCGTTTCCGCTGGGCGGACACCGGTGTCTCGGTCATAACCCCTCCGTCAAATGGCCGACGGTCATCGGATTCCATTATCAGCCGCTGACACATTTCCTGCCATTCCACAGACCGGGGCCGAAGGGGTGGGCGCGCGGGCCGCAGTCGCGCGTCCTGGGGTGACGCCTAGAACGCGTGTCTAGATTCACCGGGGAGGAGGTGCCGAGAGCGATGAGGCGATGGTTCGGCCTGCTGTCACTGGTGATCCTGACGGCGGCTTGGTGGGCGTTCGCAGCCGCCGCACCGGCCACGGCGCGACCGGACACGCAGGACAACTGCCTGACGGATCAACTGAATTACAGCCACGTGACCGAGAGGCTCCAGTTCGATCAGCACGGCCAGGACTTCGTGAAAGTTTCCTCGTTCATGACCATCTACGTCCCCATGGAAAAATGGGGTCTGGCGCATCAGCTCACATTCGGCGAGGAATCCGGGGATTATCACAAAGCAATGCACTGCCTGCTCCGCGGCCAGGACAATACGATTCGAAACGACGAATGGCTTTACCGTGACCCACTCGTCACCGCGGACAAAAACACGGTCAAGGTGCAGTACAACTCCTTCGCCTGGATCAAGAGCTACGATCCCATCCTGCTCGGCCCCTGGAGCATCACGAGGGACCACGGGCAGACCTGGAAGATTTCCCTGAAACCGACAACACTTCAGAAAATCCCCTGGGACGAGGTCACGGCCGATCTGGACGGCCTCAGTTTCAACGACGTTTCGAAAGACGCGGTCTCTTCCGACGGAAAGACCTTGGCCTGGCGGAAAGAGCCACCCGAGCGGATCTCGATCGAAGCCGAACTTCCGTGGAAGCGTTCCTGGATCCTCAGTTACGACCAGTCCGAGTGGGAGCGCGTAGGGGTGGCCACGTGGTGGCTGTCCGCCTCCGTCGTGATCGCCCTGGCCGCGCTCCGCGACCAGCGGTCGTACGCGCCGTCCCCGGCAGCGGCGGCACAGGACCGCGGCAGCGGCAGCGGACTCACCGACAGCCCCGCGCGAGCGCTGCTGCAGTGGGCCCTGCTCAGCGGCGCGGTCGCCGTGATCCTGGTGCTGCTCGTCTCCCAGCAGCAGCTCAGTGCGCAGTGGCGCGCCCTCAGCTGCATCGTGGCGGGGTGGGTCCTCGTCCTCGTCGCCCGCCCCTGGAGCCGTGGTTCGTCGGACGCCCGCCCCGGCATCGGAGTGGATCCCGGAAACGCTCAACGCCGCCCGGCACGCACGGTCATCGGGGGCGTCACCGTGGCGGCGGCGATCGGCCTGCTCGTGGTGCTGGCCCCCGGGCTCTTCGACCTGCCCAAGGACCTGTCGCCCGCGTCGACGATGCCGACGGCCCTGAACAGGGTCGGGTACGCGCTCATGGGTCTGACGACGCTGTGGCTGTGGCTGGCCGCGATGACCGCGTGGGCCTGGCGCTTCGCGTCCGAGGGAGGCCTGCTCCCCGCCGCCTGGGTCACCACCTGGAACAGGACGCCCGTCCGCTGCTTCGCGGCCGTCTCGGCCGTGCTGTGGGTCGTCGTCGGCTGCCTGTACGCCTGCCTGTGGTGGGTCAGCGAGACGCAGTGGCAGCGCGTCAGCTGGCTCACCCAGCCGACCGGCCCGCACGGCCACGGCCATTACGTCAACAGTTACCTGACGAATTTCGCCTTCAGCTATTTGCTGTGGATCTTCGACTACAGCTGGGCCCTGACCGGAATCGCCCTCTTCGCGCTGCTGTACTACCGCGTCAAGTCCCAGCGCCACCGCGCCGGCCGGAAACACGAGACCACGACCATGGGGCCGGACAGAGCCGACTTCCTGCTGATCGCGGCGGTATTCGCACTCACGGTGGGTCTCCGGGGTGCCCGGATTTCGGGTCTCAATGCCCAGTGGAGCGCATGGTTCGCGCTGAACATCCTCTCACTCTTCCTGGTGCTTGCCGTGGGACGACAGAGGTCGGTGCTGAGTCAGCTGGGACATCGCTTCTACACGCACCGGCTGAGCACGAAAAAGCGGCGCCGTGAATTGTTGGCGAAAGCCCATCAGTACCGCAGTATCAACCGCCAGCTGCGCCTGCTGGACCAGGGGCGAGGCGGCATCAGCACGGGTGCGCAACTGGAGGACGAACTGCACGACATGCGCCGGTGGCTCGTCGCCGGCTGCGACCGGAAGAACCCGCCCGAGCAGATCTCGGTGCTGAGTGTCGCACTGGCCTGGGGGCCGGAGGGCCATTGGTGGTCCAACGCCATGCGCGCCGCCCGGCTGGCTTTCTGGTTCGGGTTCCCGGCGACCGGTGCCCTGCTGTTCCTGGATACCTCGGGCACTCTGAAACGGACGATGCTCACCCATGAACCCACCGCGATTCCGAGCATCGTCGTCAATTCCGTCGCCTATCAGCTGGCATGGGCCGGTGCCGGATTCGTCCTGGGCGCGCTCTGGCGGCTGCTGCCGGGCAACAGCAGTCCGCTCCGCGCCTGGAGTCTGACGTTCGCCTACGCCGTGCCGGCCTGCCTGGCCGCCCTGCTCATCCGGTTCACCGACACGGACCTCGGCCCGCTGCTCCTGTACTCGGTGCTCATGCTCACCTCCCTGACGCTCACCAGCATCTGGATGGACGCGGCGACATTCCGGGAGGAGCGGCAGTACTGGCCGAGCCGGTTCGCACTGCTGCAGTCGATCTACCAGCTGCGCGGCTTCTCCGGTCAGATCGCATGGCTCTTCGCCCAGATCGCGGTGGCCGTGACCATCTGGGCGAACCTGGCCAAGATCCACATCCACCTCTAGGGCGGGGACCGGGGGCAGGCCACGGGCCCAGGTCGCACGTCGGTGCCTGGGCCCGGAGTGCCGCGCATACGCGCGGCCGATCTGTCAGGCGTACTCGGCGATGTCCTTGATCATCGCGAACCCGAGCCCGTACGCGCTCATCCCCCGTCCGTACGCCCCCAGGTGCACGCCCTCCGTCGTGGACCCGGCGAGCACCCACCCGAACTCCGACTCCCGGTAGTGGAACGGCGTGGCCACTCCGTCCACCGGCAGGGACAGCGTCGACCACGCGTCGCCGGCCAGGTCGTCGGCCAGCTCCCACGCGGTCTCGGTCTGCTGCTCCAGCCAGTCGTCCCGCAGGCTGTGGTCCATCTGGCCCGGCCAGGTGAAGGACAGCAGGCCGACGCCCGCCAGCCACGCGGCCGAGGAGACCGACGTGGCCTCCAGAAGCCCCGTCCCGTCGGCGCTCCTGCGGGACGGACTCGCCGCGACGGTCACGACCACCGCGAACTTCTCCCTCGACTCGCTCGCGGCCGCCGCCAGGTGCTCGTTGCGCACCGACGGCTCGTCCCCGTGCCCGACCGAGCCGTGCTCGACGGCCCCGTCGGCCGCCACACCCACCTGCATGAGCCAGCGCGGCCCCGTGAACGCCTCGTCGAGGCCGTACCAAGGGAAGGGCGCCAGCAGGTAGCCGTCGACCGTACGGCGGGCGGTGGGGGCCTGCTGTCCGCCCTCCACGACCGGCGTCTGTCCGTCCACCCGACTTGTCGTCTCCATCTGCCCGGACGCCTCCTAGCTCTCGTCGGTCCGGGGCGGCCCGCCCCCCTTCGGGCGCACTCGTCCGGTCCGCACAACAACTCGGCAGCATATCGACACCGCTGGGACCAGCAGCGAAACCGCCCGGCGCGTGGGTCGCGCGGGCGGCGGGATCAAGCCGTGAGCGGCGCACGCGCGCTATGAAACGCGTCACGTACGCCGCTCGTGTCCGGGTGTGCGAGGTGACTCAGGTGGCGTCCGCGTCGAAGGGCGGGCGGTCGTCCTTGCCCGGGTCCTCGGGCTTCTTGGTCATGTCGATCCGGCCGCTCCCCGAAGAAGACGAGGAGGACGAAGAAGACGAGGAGGAGGTGTCGGCCTCGCGGCTGTTCACCGCCTCCGTGACCTCGGCCATCTCCTTCTTCAGGTCGAAGCCGTTGCGGATCTCCTTGAGCCCCAGCTCGTCACTGTCGAGGTGCTTGCGGATGAACGTCTTGGGGTTGAGGTCCTCGAGCTCGAAGTCCTTGAACTCCGGGCCGAGTTCCTGGCGGATGTCCGCCTTGGCGCTCTCCGAGAACTCCCGGATCTTGCGGATGGTCCGCATGACGTCCTGGATGACCTTCGGGAGCTTGTCCGGACCGAAGACGAGCACGGCGAGCACAATGATGGTCACCAGCTCGAGTGGTCCTATGTCATTGAACACCTGAAGCTCCTTGCGATGTCCTCGGGTCCTCGGCCCTCCGGTCGCTGTTGCGGGTGTTCCGTGGTCCGGGCCGGGTCCACGGTACCCGGCGTACCTGTCCGACCGGTACCGTCCCGAGGTGTCCGACTGCGTGTGTACGACCGGTTTTCCGGGTTGTTTGCCTAGTCGGAGCACGGACGGGGCCCCACCTGTGACGTTTCTGTCAGTTCCTGTCCGACGCGCCCAGGACGAGCGTGAGGCGTTTTTCGGCGCCGGAGCGCTCGACCGTGAGGCTCAGCCGGTCGCCGGGGCGGTGCGCGCGGGTGCGGACGATCAGTTCCGCGCCCGAGTGCACGGGCTGCCCGTCGACCGCGGTGATGACGTCGCCCGCCCGGAGGCCGGCCCGCGCACCGGGGCCGCCCTCGGTGACCGCCGGTCCCCCGTCGGCGGCCTGGTCGTCGATACGGGCGCCGTCGCCGGAGTAGGCCATGTCGAGGGTGATCCCGATGACCGGGTGGGTCGCCTTCCCGGTGTCGATGAGTTCCTCGGCGACCCGCTTCGCCTGGTTGATCGGGATGGCGAAACCGAGCCCGATCGAACCCGCCTGTCCGCCGTCGGGGCCGCCGTCCGGGCCGCCGCCGCCGTCCGCGCTGTCGGCGGAGCGGATCGCGGAGTTGACCCCGACGGCCCTGGCCTGGCTGTCGAGCAGGGGGCCGCCGGAGTTGCCCGGGTTGATCGGCGCGTCCGTCTGCAGCGCGTCGACGTACGACACGTCGCTGCCGTCCCCGCTCCCGCCGCCCGAGGTGATGGGCCGTTCCTTCGCGCTGATGATCCCGGCGGTGACGGTGTTGGGCAGGTCGAAGGGGGCGCCGATGGCCACGACCGGGTCGCCGACGCGGACGTGGTCGGAGTCGCCGAGGGGCAGGGGCGTGAGCCCGCGGACGCCGTGCACCTGGACGACGGCGAGGTCGTAGCCGGTGTCCCTGCCGACGACGGTCGCCCCCGCGGAGGCTCCGCTGCTGAACGTCACGGATATCCGGCCGCCACCGGACACCGCGGGCGCCACGACGTGGTTGTTGGTGAGGATGTGCCCGCGCGTGTCGATGACGAAGCCGGTGCCGGTGGCCTGCTCGTCGGTGCCGGAGACATGCAGGGTGACGACGCTGGGCAGGGCCCGCGCGGCGATCGCGGCGACGCTGCCCGGCGGCCTCCCGGGAGGCGGAGGACCCGGCTGGGGCAGCTGTACGGCCTCCAGGCCGCCGGTGCGCTCCAGATAGGCGCCGATCATCCCGCCGACGGCACCGGAGACCACCGCGAGCAGCAGCGCGCCCGCGGCGAACGTCCGCCGGCTCCGGGTACGCCGGCGCTCCGCCGACGGCAGGGCCGCACCGGTCTGCGGGAGGGGCGCCTGCGCGGCCCACGCGTCGTCGGACGGCGGGGCCTGCCGGGCGGTGAGCGTGGCCGGGTGCTGTACGGGCGGTGCGGGGGCCCAGGGGCCGGGACTGCCGTGGGGCGGGGTGCTGCAGGGGTCGGGGGCGTGGCGGGGCCGCTGAGGGCGGTCAGCGGCCGCGGCGGCCTCGGAGGTCTCCTGGACGTTCCCGGCGGGGGCCGCCGCCGGTCCTGTGGGGTCGAAGTCGCCGTCGGTGTCCGCGGCCGCACCGCTCGGCGCGGCCGTTGTCACCTCCTTGGCCCGCTCCCCCGCAGCAGGCACCGCATCCCCGGGTGTCTCCGGTGACGTCGGTATCGCCTCGTCCATGGTCTCCTCGCGGGCTGACCGCGGCCCCGGGTACGGGCGGGCTCGCGGAAGGTCGAATCCGTGCCCGGAGCAGCGTCACGGACATGGCTGGCTCACAGGATTCAACCAGGTTCGCGGGTCGTCGCGCAGGAACCGTTCAGCAGGTGGTCAGCGGGCCGCGCGGGAGGAGTGCGAGGGGGACGGGGAGGGAGCGGAGGTCGTGTCGGGGACGGGTGCGGCGAGCAGGCTGGTGCCGGTCGCCTCGGGGGCGCTGGTCCACGAGGTGAGGGCGAAGGGCACGTCGGCGGTCAGCGGCCGTATCAGCGGGGAGACCGCGGCCGCGCCGGCCATCACCGGTGCGGTCAGCTCCCGCAGCGCGTCCTGTCCGGCGGCCGGGGAGGGCACCCCGGGCAGCAGCGGCGCGGACACCGAGGTGGGCACCGCGGTCGTGCCGCCGAGAAGCGCGCCGGATGCCAGCAACGGGGAGAGCGAGCGGCGGCGCTGCGAGTCGGCCGTACCGGAGGTGCCCGCGCCCGCCGTGCCTGCCGGGGCGACACTGCCTCCGCCGGCGCCGCTGCGGGCGTCGGCGGCCGGAGTGCCGGGCATGCCGGCGGTGACCCCGCCCAGGGCGACGGCGGCCAGCGAGACCGCTCCCGCGGCGACGAACGCGAACCGCATGCTGCGCGAGGCCGAGCGGTCGGTGTCCGGGCGGCCGACGGGGTGGATCCGGAAGCCCCGGCCGGCGGCCGCGGTGACGTCGTGCGGGTGGGCGGGGACGTAGCCGAACTCGAAGCGGTCCTCCCGGCTCATGCCGAAGACCCCGCCGTCGGATCCGCGTCCCGAGGGGCCCGGCCCGCCGAACGGCGAGCCGCCGTCCGTGTCGCCTCCCCCGGGCAGCCCCTGGAGGCGGGCCAGGAAGCTCTCGGAGGGCGGGGGCGGGGCGGCCTCCGCGAAGACGTTCTTCAGTGCGCGCTGGGCGTCCGCCTCCGCCTTGCACCGGGCGCAGGTCGCCAGGTGGGCCAGGACGCGCTCACGCGACTCATGTCCGAGCTCTCCGTCCACCAGGGCGGAGAGTCGGTCTCCCAGGTGCTGCTCGGTGAGCTGTCGCTCTACGGGTTTCGGTCGTGATCCACTCACGCGGTCGCGCCCCCTCCTCCCAGTGCGGGAACGCGGGGCACGAAGGAGCGGCGCTCGGCCTTGCGGGCCTCCGGGGAGCGGTGCGCGAGGGCCTTGCGCAGCTGGGAGCGGCCACGGTGGATCCGCGAGCGGACCGTGCCGAGCTTGACGCCGAGGGTCGCGGCGATCTCCTCGTACGACAGCCCCTCGATGTCGCACAGGACGACGGCGGCGCGGAACTCGGGCGCGAGGGTGTCCAGGGCCTGCTGGACGTCCGCGTCGAAGTGCGCGTCGTTGAAGGCCTGCGAGGGGGTGGGCTCGCGGCTGGGCAGGCGCTCGGCCGCGTCCTCGCCCAGGGCGTCGAAGCGGATGCGCTGCTTGCGGCGGACCATGTCGAGGAACAGGTTGGTCGTGATGCGGTGCAGCCAGCCCTCGAAGGTGCCCGGCGAGTAGGTCGACAGAGAGCGGAACACGCGGACGAAGACCTCCTGGGTGAGGTCCTCGGCGTCGTGCTGGTTACCGGTGAGGCGGTAGGCCAGGCGGTAGACGCGGCCGCTGTGCGTGCTGACGATCTCCTCCCACGTGGGCGGAGTCCATGCCTGCCCGTCCACGTCGGTGGAGAAGGTCGCGGTCTGGGCTTCGCCCATGGCGAGAGCGTCGGCGTGGCGTGGGTCAGCAGCGGTGTCGTTCACGGATTTCGGCCTGCCTGCCGATCCGAGGAAGCGCCGCAGCACTCCTCCGCGATCCGCGGGCGCAGCCGCACCTCCCCTGTCGGCTCTGGTGGTGTCCAGTGGAGCCCCTACCATAGCCACCTCGCCCGTTAGCTCCGGATAAGCGGTTTTACGAGAATTTGATCTGTGCTGATACGGCTCATCCAGCTGCATCAGCAGCTGACCGACCGCTTCCTCGCCGTCGTGATCCATTCGTGTCCCCCCGCGTCGTCTTCCACCCCTCTAAACGCCTGGTCCCATCTGCGGGTTCCCGGTGCCAACGGATACAGTCACGCCCAGGCAACCACGGGGACAGGAGAGGGTCATTACCGGCAACCGGCAGACGAGCTGGGCGTTCGCCGACGCCTACGTCGCCGAGGACGAAGCACTGCGGTGGGCCCGTGACCGGGCGCGCGAGGCGGGGCTGCGCTCGGTGTCGCCCGGCACGGGTGCCGCGCTGCGCATGCTCGCCGCCTCCGTGGACGCCAAGGCGGTCGCCGAGATCGGCACGGGGTGCGGGGTGTCCGGCATGTATCTGCTGCACGGCATGCGCCCGGACGGTGTGCTGACCACCGTGGACCCCGAGCCGGAGCACCAGCAGTTCGCCCGGCAGGCCTTCCGCGCGTGCGGCTTCGCCAGCAACCGGGCCCGCTTCATCCCGGGCCGCGCCCTCGACGTGCTCCCCCGCCTCGCGGACGCCGGCTACGACCTGGTCTTCTGCGACGGCGACCGCCAGGAGTACTCCGACTACCTCGCTGAATCGTTGCGCCTGCTACGCCCGGGCGGACTGGTGGTCTTCGAGGGCGTCTTCGCCAACGGACGTACGGTCGACTCCGGACCGCAGCCGACCGAGGTGCTGCGGCTGCGCGAACTTCTGCGCACGGTCCGCGAGACGCAGGAGCTGGTGCCGTCGCTGCTGCCGGTCGGCGACGGGCTGCTCTGCGCCGTCAAGCGATGACCCCCGCGGGACGCGACCGCGGGTAACGACCCCGGGCACGGCAACGCCCCGGCACCGCATACGGTTGCCGGGGCGGCCGAAAGGGTGTGGTCGCTGACGCCTCAGACGACGACGTTCTTGAGGGCGTCGGCAAGCGCCGCGGCCTCGTCAGGGGTCAGCTCGACGACGAGCCGACCGCCGCCTTCGAGCGGAACGCGCATGACGATGCCCCGCCCCTCCTTGGTCACCTCGAGCGGGCCATCACCCGTCCGCGGCTTCATGGCCGCCATGCTCGTTCCCCTTCCTGACAACAGCTCATCGTCTGCCGACGGCCCTGGAGGGCACGCGCGATCCTGGCGGGACGCGCGACACCGGCATCGAACACATTGCTTCCAAGCCATTATCCCGCATCTCAGGACCCGATGACCAACATCAGTCGGCATCGCTTGGGCAACGCGCGCGAGCAAAACCACCCAATTCGGCGATGTGACTGCGATACTGCGCCACCCCACGTCCTTACGCCGACCGAGTCGGCTCCGGATTTCTTTGACGCAGGTCACACGTCGGGTCCGGTCCCCGGGCGGCGATCTCCGCCATGCTGTCCTTCGGACATCGACGTACTGAGCGGTACGTCAGCCGTGACGGCAAGGACGACGGAGGGGACGACCATGACCGACACCGTGCTCTACGAAGTGAGCGACGGGCTCGCGACGATCACGCTGAACCGCCCCGAGGCGATGAACGCGCTCAACATCGCGACGAAGGCAGCCCTTCGGGAGGCCGCGCAGGAGGCGGCGGCCGACGCGGCCGTCCGGGCGATCCTGCTGACCGCGGCCGGGGACCGGGCGTTCTGTGTGGGCCAGGACCTCAAGGAGCACATCACGCTGCTGGCGTCCGACCGGGAGACCGGGGCGGGGCAGACGATGACGACGGTCCGGGAGCACTACAACCCCATCGTGCGGGCGCTGGTGGGGGCGCCGAAGCCGGTCGTCGCCGCGGTGAACGGCGTCGCCGCCGGTGCCGGGTTCGGGTTCGCGCTGGCCGCGGACTACCGGGTGGTCGCCGATACGGCCGCGTTCAACACGTCGTTCGCGGGGGTCGCGCTGACCGCGGACTCCGGGGTGTCCTGGACGCTGCCTCGGATTGTGGGGCCGGGGCGCGCCGCCGACCTGCTGCTCTTTCCTCGGAGCATCAGCGCGCAGGACGCGTACGAGCTGGGCATCGCGAACAAGGTCGTGCCGTCCGCCGACCTGCGGGCGGAGGCCGAGAAGGTCGCGCGGAAGCTGGCCGAGGGGCCGACCGTGGCATACGCGGCGTTGAAGGAAGCGGTGGCCTACGGGCTCACGCACTCCATGGACGAGACGCTGGACAAGGAGGACGAGCTGCAGACGCGGGCCGGGGCCTCCGAGGACCACGGGATCGCCGTGCAGGCGTTCGTGAACAAGGAGAAGCCGAAGTATTTGGGGCGGTGACCGTCGCGGGGAACTGCGGGTGCGCGGTGGCTGGACGCGCCCACGCGGCGGTAGCCGCAAGTCGATACAGCCCCGCGCCCCTACGGGGCGCTCCTCGCCACGCACGTTTCCAGGTGGTCGTTCACCAGGCCACACGCCTGCATCAAGGCGTACGCCGTCGTCGGGCCGATGAAGCGCAGGCCCCGCTTCTTCAGGGCCTTGGACAGGGCCGTCGACTCCGGAGTGACCGCCTGGACGTCGGACAGCGTCTTCGGCACGGGATACGTCCCCGGCTTCGGAGCGTGCGACCAGATCAGGGCGTCCAGCTCGCCCTGCTCCCACTCCGCCAGGACCCTCGCGTTGGCCAGGGTCGCGTCGATCTTCAGTCTGTTGCGGATGATGCCGGGGTCGGCCAGGAGCCGCTCCCGGTCCTCGTCCGTGTACGTGGCGACCTTCTCGATGCGGAAGTCGGCGAAGGCGGTGCGGAAGGTCGGGCGGCGGCGGAGGATCGTGATCCAGGAGAGGCCCGACTGGAAGGCCTCCAGGCTGAGGCGTTCGTAGAGGGCGTCGTCGCCGTGGACCGGGCGGCCCCACTCCTCGTCGTGGTACGCCACGTAGTCCTCGGTGGACAGGGCCCAGGGGCAGCGCAGCCTGCCGTCCGGTCCGGCCACGGCCGCGCCGTCGGTCACGGCCGGTCCTCCGGCTCGGGCTTGTCCAGCGAGGTGTGCGGGGTGTGCGGCCCGGCCTGCACGCCGGCCAGCGCGGACTCCAGGTCGGCGATCCGGGCGTCGCGTTCCGCGAGCTCGGCGCCGAGGCGGCTGAGCGCGTCGTCGACGTCCGCCATGCGGTAGCCGCGCGGGGCGAGCGGGAAGCGGAGGCTGTCCACGTCCGCGCGGTTCACCGGGCGGTCCGGGGGCAGCGGGTCCTGGAACCGCTCCGGCGCCACCTCCGGCAGCGGGCCGCTCTCGCCGCCGCTCACCACGGAGAGCGTGACCGCGGCGACCACGACCGCGAGCGCGACGACCAGGAACAGGAACATAACCATCGCGGTGGCCCCCAGGCTCGATGAAGCTCGGTACAGCACTCATTGTGCACAGCGCACTCAGTGTGCTCGGTGTCGAATGTGTCTGGGTCCGATCGTGCCATGCGAGTCTGACAGTTAGGGTCGCAGGCGGCCGTACCGAGGGACTTACTACGAGAGGTCACAGGGGATGCTCAGGCTGGGCAGGTGGGAATTCGCGCCGCAGGAACCGGTGATCATGGCCATCGTGAACCGGACGCCGGACTCCTTCTACGACCAGGGCGCGACGTTCCGTGACGAGCCGGCCCTCGCGCGCGTGGAGCAGGCGGTCGCCGAAGGGGCCGCGATCGTCGACATCGGTGGGGTGAAGGCCGGGCCCGGCGAGGAGGTCACCGCCGAGGAGGAGGCGCGGCGGACCGTCGGCTTCGTCGCGGAGGTGCGCCGGCGGTTCCCCGATGTCGTGATCAGCGTGGACACCTGGCGGGCGTCGGTCGCGGAGGCCGTCTGCGAGGCCGGGGCGGATCTGCTGAACGACGCGTGGGGCGGGGTCGATCCGGGCCTCGCGGAGGTCGCGGCGCGGTACCGGGTGGGACTGGTGTGCACCCACGCGGGCGGGGCCGAGCCCCGGACGCGGCCGCACCGGGTGACGTACGACGACGTCATGGCCGACATTCTGCGGGTGACCCTGGGGCTGGCCGAGCGGGCCGTCGCGCTGGGGGTGCCCCGGGAGTCGGTGATGATCGATCCCGGGCACGACTTCGGCAAGAACACGCGGCACAGCCTGGAGGCGACGCGGCGGCTGGGCGAGATGGTGGAGACGGGGTGGCCGGTGCTGGTCTCGCTGTCCAACAAGGACTTCGTGGGCGAGACCCTGGACCGGCCGGTGAAGGAACGGGTGATCGGCACGCTGGCGACCACGGCCGTGTCGGCGTGGCTGGGGGCGCAGGTGTACCGGGTGCACGAGGTGGCGGAGACGCGGCAGGTGCTGGACATGGTGGCGTCGATCGCGGGCCACCGGCCTCCGGCGGTGGCCCGGCGGGGGCTGGCGTAGGCCGACGGCCCGGGGGCCCCGGCCCCCAGGCCCCCCGGGCCTTCGCCCGCCCACCACCCGACTCGGCTTCTCGAGGAGCGGGCCTCGAACGGCATTCCTCTAGCGGGCCGCTTCCTTCGAGACCAGGGCCACCGCCTCCGCCACGTCGTCCGTGACGTGGAACAGGAGGAGGTCCTTCTCGGACGCCTTGCCCTGGGCGATCAGCGTGTTGGTCAGCCAGTCGACCAGGCCGCCCCAGTACGCGCTGCCGAACAGGACGATCGGGAAGCGGGTGACCTTCTGGGTCTGGACGAGGGTGAGGGCCTCGAAGAGTTCGTCGAGGGTGCCGAGGCCGCCCGGGAGGACGACGAAGCCCTGCGCGTACTTCACGAACATCATCTTCCGTACGAAGAAGTAGCGGAAGTTGAGGCCGATGTCGACGTAGGGGTTGAGCCCCTGCTCGAAGGGGAGCTCGATGCCGAGGCCGACCGAGACGCCGCCCGCTTCGAGGGCGCCCTTGTTGGCCGCCTCCATCGCGCCCGGGCCGCCGCCCGTGATCACGGCCCAGCCCGCCTCGACCAGGCCCCGGCCCAGCTTCACGCCCGCGTCGTACTCCGACGAGTCCACCGGCGTACGCGCGGATCCGAACACGCTGATCGCGGGCGGGAGTTCGGCGAGCGTGCCGAAGCCCTCGATGAACTCCGACTGGATGCGCAGCACCCGCCAGGGGTCCGTGTGGACCCAGTCGGAGGGGCCGCCCGCGTCCAGGAGACGTTGGTCCGTCGTGCTCGCGGTCACCTGGCCGCGCCGTCGGAGGACCGGTCCCAGGCGCTGCTCGTCCGGCGGCACCTTCTTCCCCTCGGGGTTCCCGGTAGGCATATATGCGCTCCCTCCGCTTGCAGGTATATCTGCCTCAGCGTAGATCCGTGCGGGTTACGTGCGCGGGACGTCGGCATGTCGGGTGTGAAGCGCCGCTGTGCCCGTCAGCTCGTCAGCCAGGTGCGGAGGCGTTCCTCGCCCGCGAGGATCTTGGCGGTTTCGACCCTTTCATCCCTTTTGTGCGCCAAGTGCGGGTTGCCGGGGCCGTAGTTGACCGCGGGGACGCCGAGCGACGAGAAGCGGGAGACGTCGGTCCAGCCGTACTTGGGCATCGGGGTGCCGCCGACCGCCTCGATGAAGGCGGCCGCGGCCGGGTGGGAGAGGCCGGGCAGCGCGCCGGGGCTGTGGTCGTCGACCACGAACTCCGTCACCCCGCAGTCGGCGAAGACCTCGCGGACGTGTGCGACGGCCTCGGCCTCCGACCGGTCCGGGGCGTACCGGAAGTTGACGGTGACCACGCACTCGTCGGGGATCACGTTGCCGGCCACCCCGCCCGAGATGCCGACCGCGTTGAGGCCCTCGCGGTACTCCAGGCCGTCGATGACCGGGTAGCGCGGCTCATAGGCGGCGAGGCGGGCCAGGATCGGGGCGGCCGCGTGGATCGCGTTGGAGCCCATCCAGGAGCGCGCCGAGTGCGCGCGCTCCCCCTGCGTCCTCAGCAGCACGCGCAGGGTGCCCTGGCAGCCGCCCTCGACCTCGCCGTCCGACGGCTCCAGCAGGACCGCGAAGTCGCCCGCCAGCCACTCCGGGTGGGCCTCGGCGACGTGCTTGAGGCCGTTGAGGTGGGCGGCGACCTCCTCGTTGTCGTAGAAGACGAAGGTCAGGTCGCGGTTCGGGGCCGGGACGGTGGCCGCGATGCGCAGCTGGACCGCGACGCCCGACTTCATGTCGCAGGTGCCGCAGCCCCACAGCACGCCGTCCTCGTCCAGCCGGGACGGTACGTTGTCGGCGATCGGGACGGTGTCGATGTGGCCGGCCAGGATCACCCGCTCCGAGCGGCCCAGGCCGGTCCGGGCGATCACGTTGTTGCCGTACCGGTCGACCGTCAGATGCGGCAGGGCGCGCAGCGCGCCCTCGATCGCGTCCGCGAGCGGCTTCTCCGTGCCGCTCTCCGAGGGGAAGTCGACGAGTTGCGCGGTGAGCGCGGCGGCGTCCAGCGTGAGATCAAGCGAGGTGTCGGCCATGGCCCCGACCTTAGGGCCTGTCCGGCGGATCCTGTCACAGACGCAGGGCTTGGCCCGCGCATCTGCGGCGTTGTCGTCACTCGCCGACGTCCCCCAGCCTTCGGCCGGGAGGTGCCCCCACCGCGTCGCCCGCCGCGGCAGCGGCTGACGGGCTACGCCTCCGCCGCCTTGCAGCCGCACGCACCAAGCCCCGCTCACCGGCATCCACAAGTCGCCGCCGATTTCCTGTGACCTGATCCGCCGGACAGGCCCTGCGCGCTCCACCTCGACGGCTGGTTCACAGGCTTCCGGACCCGGGGGTGCTCTCCTCGTACTCTCCAGTATGTTGTACGGGTGCCAGAGCCGTCCCCCACCCGCCCCAAGCGTTTCCGCCGCCTCCTGCGCTTCATGTCGGGTTTGCTGATCCTGTGCGGTGTCGCGGCCTATCTGGTCGTCCAGTACGTCACCGGAGGCGGGGGTGCCGAGGGCTGCAAGGTCGTCTCGGGCCGGAGCGACGACAAGTCGTACCAGTTCACGCCCGAGCAGGCGGTGAACGCGGCGACGATCGCCGCCGTCGGTACCGGGCGCGGGATGCCGGAGCGGGCGGTGGCCATCGCCCTGGCGACCTCGATCCAGGAGTCGGGGCTGCTCAACATCAAGCACGGCGACCGCGATTCACTGGGCCTGTTCCAGCAGCGGCCCTCGCAGGGCTGGGGCACGAAGCAGCAGATCCTCGATCCGGCGTACGCGGCGGGCATCTTCTACGCGCACCTGGAGAAGGTGCCCGACTACCAGTCCCTGCCGCTGACGGTGGCCGCGCAGCGGGTGCAGCGCAGCGGCTACCCGGAGGCGTACGCCAAGCACGAGGAGGACGCCACGCTGCTCGCGGCGGCACTGACGGGGCGGGCGGCGGCCACGCTGACCTGTGACGGGCGCCCGGCGGCCGCGGCCGTGGCGGCGGCGACCGGCCCGGCCGCGGTGCGCACCGCGCTCGTACGGGACTTCGGGCGGGACGCGCTCGAGGAGGCCGGCGCCGAGGTGGGCGGCGTGCCGGTGAAGTCACCGTCGCCGACGCCGAGCGTGACCGCCACCGCGCACGGGCGGACCGTGACCGTGCCGGTGCCGGAGGGGAAGAAGACCGACAAGGCGGGGCGCACCGAGAGCGAGCGCGGCTGGCAGCTCGCGCACTGGGCGGTGGCCAACTCCTCGGCGCTCCACATCCAGCGGGTCTCGTACGCGGGGCGGGAGTGGGCCGCCGGGAGCACGGACAGCCAGTGGCAGGCGGCCGCGTCGCAGGGCACGGGCGGTGCGGAGAAGTCCGCGGGGTCGGTGCGGATCGTGACCGGGCAGTAGTTCGGGAGTTCACTCCGGCGGGTCAGCCGGGACGGGACACGTACGTGGTGCGCGCAGGTTTTCGCACGGTCACTCGCGCATACACGAAATCCCTTGGGAGCACAGGGGCGTAAGGATTCCGCGGGGCCTCACCACCGAGGCCCTTTGCCCGTTTTTATCCACACCCGATAATGCGATGCGTTATCAATTCTTTACCTTTGCTCTCCGCAACCTTCGCGGGCTTCGAGCGGTAGTCACGGCGATCACGTTCCCTCCCGTCGAATGGAGCATCATGTCCCTCCCTCTGACCCGTCGGATCGCCCGTGCCGCGCTGCTCGTCGCAGCGGGAGCGGCTGCCGGGGTCGGTGCGGCCGGCTCCGCCAGTGCGGCCCCGAGTCTGCCGGCCACCCCGAACCTGAGCGGTCTGACCGCCCTGGACGGGGCGAACGTCGGCAACACCGCCGACGGTGCGGCGCAGCATGTCACCGGGGTCGTCGGCCACACCGGCGGCAAGGCGGTCGAGTCGGCGGTGCCGGCCGCGGGCAAGACCGGCGGCAAGACCGTCAGGACGGCGGCGCCGGTGGTGCAGCACACCGCGGGCCAAGCGGCCGGCTCCGCCGGTGGGCTGCTGGGTGACACGGCGTCCACGGCGACGAAGGGCGGGCTGCCGACGGACGGGCTCACGAAGGGCGGGCTGCCGGTGCACGGCCTGCCGCTGGGCGGCTGACGCCGGGGCGCCGGTGAGTCGAGAAGGGACCCGGGGTTTTCCCCGGGTCCCTTCTCGTTGTTCGTCGGCTGCCGGCCGGTGGGGGTTGTTCGCGCAGTTCCCCGCGCCCCTTAGGCGAGTCGTGCGACCGCTGCTCGAATGCGTTCGTCCGTCGCCGTCAGGGCCACGCGTACGAACTTCTCGCCCGCCTCGCCGTAGAAGTCGCCCGGTGCGACGAGGATGCCCCGGTCGGCCAGGTGGGCCACCGTCTCCCAGCAGGACTCGTCCCTCGTCGCCCACAGGTAGAGGCTCGCCTCGCTGTGCTCGATGCGGAAGCCGTGGGCGAGCAGGGCCGCACGCAGGGCCGTACGGCGGGACGCGTACCGCTGCCGCTGTTCCTGGACGTGGGTGTCGTCGGAGAGCGCCGCCACCACCGCGGCCTGGGTCGGGGCCGAGGTCATCATGCCGCCGTGCTTGCGGATCTCCAGCAGGGGGCCGAGGACCGCCGGGTCGCCGGCCAGGAAGGCGGCGCGGTAGCCCGCGAGGTTGGAGCGCTTGGAGAGGGAGTGGACGGCCACGATGCCGTCGTACGAGCCGCCGTTGACGTCCGGGTGCAGGACGGAGACGGGGTCGGCCTCCCAGCCCAGTTCGAGGTAGCACTCGTCGGAGAAGACCAGGATGCCGTGGGCGCGGGCCCAGGCGACGATCTCCGTGAGCTCCTGCTTCGGGAGGACCTTGCCCGTCGGGTTGGACGGGGAGTTCAGCCAGAGGAGCTTCAGGTTCGCCGGGTCCAGGTCGCGCGGGTCGTCGTAGACCTCGTAGTCGGCGCGGGCGAGGCGGGCGCCGACCTCGTAGGTGGGGTACGCGAGGCGCGGGTAGGCCACCTTGTCGCCGGGGCCGAGGCCCAGCTGGGTGGGGAGCCAGGCGACGAGTTCCTTGGAGCCGACGATCGGGAGGACGTGGCGGTGGGTGACCTCGCGGGCGCCCAGGCGGCGCTCGACCCAGCCGGTGATCGCGTCGCGCAGCGCCGGGGTGCCCCAGACCGTGGGGTAGCCGGGCGAGTCGGCCGCGTCGATCAGGGCCTTCTGGATCAGGTCGGGGACCGGGTCCACGGGGGTGCCGACCGACAGGTCGACGATGCCGTCCGGGTGTGCCGCTGCCGTCTTTTTGTACGGTTCCAGCTTGTCCCAGGGGAAGGTGGGCAGACGGTCGGAGACTGCGGACACGGTTACTTGCTCACTTTCTTCGGTACGACCGGTACGGCAAACGCCTCGGCCCCGCAGGCGCTGATCGGGCGGGATCAGGCCGTACGGGACCGAGGCGGCACGATGGTGCGGCGGGCCGCCGGTGCGGACTACTCGGCCTGCGGGGGCAGCGCGGCGATGAAGGGGTGATCGCGCTCGATCAGACCCAGCTTGCTGGCGCCGCCCGGGGAGCCGAGGTCGTCGAAGAACTCGACGTTGGCCTTGTAGTAGTCCTTCCACTCCTCGGGAGTGTCGTCCTCGTAGAAGATCGCCTCGACCGGGCAGACCGGCTCACAGGCACCACAGTCGACACATTCGTCCGGGTGGATGTACAAGGACCGCTGGCCCTCGTAGATGCAGTCGACCGGGCACTCCTCGATGCACGCCTTGTCCTTCACGTCGACACAAGGCTGCGCGATGACGTAGGTCACGCTGTCGTTCCTCCTCGAATGGGCGCCGGCGGGCCTCCGTAGGCTCCGCCGCCTGGCGCGCGGGAGCGCGGCGTCGTCGATGCCCGCCCCTAGTATCTCCGTTCCTGGGCATGATCCGAACAGGAGGGGTGAACTGACCAGTGGAAATCTCTGCCGCGGGACGCTTCGAGGTCCGCATCACCGCTGCTGACGTGGGCAAACGGGTCTCTGTGCGACGTTTGACCGGAAATGACGTCACCGTGGAGAAGTTCACCGACACGGTGGGTGTTCTCACATCATGGGACGACGACGGCGTGCTGACGATCACACGCCGGGACGGGCAGACCGTCCGGATACCGGAGTCCTCGCTGGTGGCGGGGAAGGTGGTGCCGGCCGCTCCGGCGCGCCGCCGGGGACCGGCCGCGACGTATCAGGAGCTCGCGCGTGTCGCCTCGCGCGGCTGGCGGCCGGTGGAGAGCGAGCGGCTCGGTGAGTGGGAGCTGCGGGCGGCCGGGGGGTTTACCCGGCGGGCGAACAGTGTGCTGCCGCTCGGTGAGCCGGGGCTGCCGCTCGACGCGGCGCTGGACGCCGTACGGCGCTGGTACGGCGCGCGGGAGCTGCCGGCGTACGTCCAGACCGCGACCGGCGCCGAGGGCACGCAGGAGCTGCTGTGCGCGGAGCTGGAGCGGCGGGGGTGGGTGCGCGAGGTGAGCGCCGAGCTGTGGATCGGGGGGCTCGCGCCGGTGGCGGACCGGGCGGAGGGGGCCGGTGTGGTGCTCTCCCGGGAGGCCGACGAGGCCTGGCTGGCCCGGTACCAGCGCAAGGGCGTGAGCGAGGTCGCGCTGAAGGTTCTGGGGGGAGGTCCGTCGGTGTGGTTCGCGACCGTGCCGGGGGCGGCGGGGGGTGCCCCGGCTGCCATCGGGCGGTTGGTGGTGGACGGCCGATGGGCCGGGTTCGCCGCCGTCGAGGTGGATCCGGGGCTACGACGGCGGGGGCTGGCCACCGAGGTCATGGCCGCGCTCGCCCGGCGCGCGCTGGCGGAGGGCGCCTCGGCCGCCTGGCTCCAGGTGGAGACGGAGAACGCGGGGGCGCGGGCGGTGTACGCGCGGCTGGGCTTCGCGGCGCATCACGCGTACCACCACTACCGGGAGCCGGGGACATGCCGGGAACCGGGTGCGCGCGGTTTCTGAGGCCGGTGGCGGTACGGATCGTTCCGAAAGGGCACGAGACAGCTATGCATCCCCCTTCTCCCCCCTATCCCCGTCCGCCGTCGCCGGAGCGGGCCGCCGAGGTACGGCGGCGGTTCGCCGAGGAGGCGCGGTCCGAGCGGCCCGATCTGGCGATGCTGTGTCTGCTGCTGGGCGCGGTGGCCGACGGTTCGCTGGACGAGGCGGGGATCGACGCGGCGCAGATGGAACTGGACCGGCTGGCCGGGCAGCTGCCGTACCGTCCGGGCGGGCCGCACGCGTGGGCCGCGGCGGCGCGACGGGTGCTGGGCGAACGGTTCGGCTTCCACGGCGCCGCCGCGGACTACCGCCGGCTGGAGTCCTCGCTGCTGCACGAGGTGCTGCGGCGGCGGCGCGGGCTGCCGATCCTGCTGTCCGTGGTGTGGCTGGAGGTCACCCGTCGGGCGGGGGCGCCGGTGTACGGCGTCGCGCTGCCGGGGCACTTCGTGGTCGGCTTCGGGGCGGCGGAGGAACAGGTGCTCGCCGATCCGTTCGACGGAGGGCGGGTGCTGACCGGGGCGGACGCGGAGATGCTGGTGGTGGGGGCGGCGGGGGTGCCCCTGGAGCCGGCGATGCTGCAGCCGGCCGATCCGCTGGACGTCGTACGCCGCATCCTCAACAACGTACGGGCGTGGGCGACGGCCCGCCCCGAGCGGTCGGACGTGGGGCTGTGGTCGGTGGACCTGTCACTGCTGCTGCCGTCGCATCCGGCGCGACTGCGGTACGAGCGGGCGCGGTTGCTGGTCCAGCGGGGTGACTTCGTCGACGGGGCCGAGGAGTTGGAGGAGTACGCGGGGTTGATCGACGTGGTCGACGAGGGGGCGGCGGAGAAGGTGCGGGGGGAGGCTCGGGCGGCACGGGCGCGTCTCAACTGAGGGGAGTGGGGGGCGTGTTCGCCGTGGGGGTGCGTGTGGTGTGGCGCGTGCGGGTGCGTGGGGGCTGGTCGCGCAGTTCCTCCCCCAGCCTTCGGCCGGGGGTACCCCCAGCGCCCCTTGGTTGGCTGCGCCACCCGGCGCCGACACGTCACCGCTCCCTGCGATCCGCCGATCACCTCGACTCGGCGGTGCCCAAACGGCCGCAGCGCTTGGTGACCGGCTACAGCCAGCCCTTCTCCCTCGCGATACGTACTGCCTCGGCCCTGTTCCGTACCGCCAGTTTCTGGATCGCGGTCGACAGATAGTTCCGTACCGTGCCCTGGGAGAGGTGCAGCGCCGCTGCCAGTTCCGCGTTCGTCGAGCCGTCGGCCGCCGCGCGGAGGACCTCTCGTTCGCGGTCGGTCAGCGGGTTGGCGCCTTCTGCCAGGGCCGCCGCGGCCAGCGTGGGGTCGATGACGCGTTCGCCGGCGAGGACCTTGCGGACGGCTTCGGCGAGTTGGGCGGCGGGGGCGTCCTTGACCAGGAACGCGTCGGCGCCCGCCTCCATCGCGCTGCGAAGGTAGCCGGGGCGGCCGAAGGTGGTGAGGACGACCAGCTTGACCGCGGGCAGCGCCTTGTGGAGCCGGGCCGCCGCCTCGATGCCCGTGCAGCCGGGCATCTCGATGTCGAGCAGGGCGACGTCGATGTCGTTCGCCTGTGCCGCCGCCAACACCTCGTCGCCGCGTGCCACTTGGGCCACGACCTCGATGTCGTCCTCAAGCCCCAGCAGGGCCGCCAGCGCCTCGCGGACCATCGACTGGTCCTCGGCGAGGAGGACCTTGATCGTGCTGCTCATGCACCGGATCCTACGACCATGCCGGAGGTGAGCGGGACCCGGGCGACCAGCCGGAAACCGTGCTTCACACGGCTCGCCTCCAGCGTGCCGCCGGCCTTCTCCAGGCGTTCGGTGAGACCGGTGAGCCCGTTGCCGGGGCCCTTGCCGGAGCCGCCCGATCCGTTGTCCTCGACGGCGAGTTCGAGGACCCGGCCGTCCAGGGTCTGGCGGCGCAGCAGCTCGACCGTGCAGGCGGACGCGCCACTGTGCCGTACGACGTTGGTGATCGCCTCGCGCAGCGCCCACGCGAGGGCCGCCTCGCCGTCCTCGGGTACGTCGGCGAGGTCGGGCTCGGCCGGGATCTCGGCGGTGACCGCGGCGGCGGTCAGCGCGACCTGGGCGCCCGCGAGTTCGGCGGCGAGCCGGGGCCGCCGGTAGCCGGTGACCGCCTCGCGGACGTCCACCAGGGCCTGGCGGCTGACCTGTTCGATGTCGGAGACCTGCTGGGCCGCCTTTCCGGGGTGGTCGGGGAGCATCCGGCCGGCCAGCTCGCTCTTCAGGGTGATCAGGGAGAGCGAGTGGCCCAGCAGGTCGTGCAGGTCGCGGGCCAGCCGCAACCGCTCCTCGTTGGCGGCGAGTTGGGCGACGGTGGCGCGGGCCTTGCGCAACTCGATGGTGGTGGCGACGAGTTGCCGTACGCCGGTCATGGAGTAGCCGACCAGGAGCACCACCAGGAACAGGCCCCAGGCGTCGTCCGTGTCGTGGGCGTGCCAGCCGGCCAGCATCATGGCGGCGGTGGTGAGCGGGATCGTCCAGTACGCGACGCGGAGCGGGAAGGTCACTCCGCACATGACGGAGACGTACACGAACAGGCCCAGCCAGTGGCTGCCGAGGCTGAAGGCCAGGACGACCGCGAGCGTCCACTCCACGGCGATCGCGGCGGCGACGAGCCCGCCGCGGAAGGGCCGGCCCATCTGGCGGAAGACGACGGTCAGGTAGATGCCGACGAAGGCCGTCAGCCCCACCCAGCCGGCCACCGTGGCGCCGGTGCCGTGGTGACCGGAGGACAGGTCGTCCACCGGGGAGGCCAGGAAGACCAGCCACGGCAGGACCCACACCAGCTTGCGCAGCGCCTCGGGCCGGTTGCGCGGCGGCAGGCCGATCCGCACCAGCCGGTCCGCCCGGGCTTCGTCTCCGGAACGCAGGTCTTCCGTCATCGTGCTCACGCCTTCAGCGTGTCCTTCCGGTACAGCCAGGCCGCGCCGCCGACGAACAGGGCGAAGAAGACGACGAGGATGGCGATGTCCTGGGCTTTCGGGGCCTGGCTCTGTTCGATGGCCCGCCCCAGTGCAGCGTACGCGTGCGTGGGCAGCCACTTCGCGATGTCCTGGAGCCAGGTCGGGAAGGAGGAGGACGGCCACCACAGGCCGCCGAGGATCGACAGGCCGAAGTAGGTGATCATCGTGATCGGGCGGACCGCGTCGCCGCTCGCCAGGTACCCGATGGCGACGCCGAGCGCGGCGAAGACCAGGCTGCCGGCCCAGATCGCGCCGGTGAGGGCGAACCACTGCCAGGCGTCGAGCCGTACGTGCTTGACCGAGGCGGCGACCAGGAAGACGACCACGATGGACGGGAGGCTGACCACGGCCGCGCTCGCCGTCTTCGCCAGGACGTAGCCGCGGCCGGGCAGGGTGGTCAGCCGCAGCTGCCGTACCCAGCCGCTCTCGCGCTCCTTGGCGATGCGCTCGCTGTTGCCCATGAGGACCGCGGTGAGGGCGCCGAAGGAGGCCATGGAGACCATGACGTAGGCGGCGACGGACAGGCCGGAGTTGTCGACGGTCTGGTTGCTGCCGCCCTGGCTGGCGACCAGCAGGAAGATCAGGGACGGGTAGATCACCGAGAAGAACAGGAACTTGCGGTTGCGCAGGGCCCGGGCGAGCTCCAGCTTGATCAGGGCGTTCATGACTGCTTGGCCTCCTCGGCCTCCGTGATGGCGACGAACGCCTGCTCCAGACCGAGCCCGGCGACTTCGAGGTTGCGGGGGTAGACGCCGAGGCCGTACAACGCGTGGACGGTCGCGTCGGCGTCGGACGACTGCATGCGGACGGTCTGCGCGGAGACGTCTATGCCGGTGAGGAAGGGCAACGCCCGCAGCGGCGCCTCGTCGATCTCGCCCTCCAGGTCGAAGGAGATCCGGCGGGCGCCCGCCTTGGCCTTGATCTCGACGGCGGTGCCGTCGGCGAGCAGCCGCCCGCGGTGCAGCACGAGCACCCGGTCGGCGATGGCGTCGGCCTCTTCGAGGTAGTGGGTGGCGAACAGGACCGTACGTCCCTGGTCGGCCTGTTCGCGCATGGTGGCCCAGAAGGCCTGGCGGGCGGAGACGTCCATGCCGGTGGTCGGCTCGTCCAGGACGATCAGGTCGCTGTCGCCGGCGGTGGCGAGGGCGAAGCGGACGCGCTGGGCCTGGCCGCCGGAGAGCTTGTTGACCTTGCGGTCGGCGATCCCTGAGATGCCCGCGCGGGCGAGGACGTCGGAGACCTTGTAGGGCTTGGGGTGCAGATCGCAGGCCAGCTTGACCAGTTCGCGGACGGTGACCTCGTCCATCAGTCCGCCGCTCTGCAGCATGGCGCCGACCCGCCCGGCGACGATCGCCTCGCGCGGGCTCATGCCGAAGACGCTGACCGTGCCGGCGTCGGCGTGCTTGAGGCCGAGCAGCAGGTCGAGCGTGGTCGACTTGCCCGCCCCGTTGGGCCCGAGCAGGGCCACGGTCTCCCCCGGGTGCAGCCGCAGCGAGAGTCCGTCGACGGCCCGCACGTTCCCGTAGGTCTTGCTCACTTGGTCGAACCCGACGACCGGGGTACCGGTGGCCGTCGTCGCCGCTGTCGTTGTCATGTCTCCATGCTGGCGGCGGGCCCCTGCCCGGGGGCAGTGCCGACCGTCCGGAGAGCCGCATGACAGATGTCATGGCCAGCCCGTGACACGACGAGAGGGGGCGCCCGGCCGGTACCGGGCGCCCCCTCTCGTCGTGTGCGACTAGCTGGGGTTCGTCTCGATGACCCCGATCCGCGCCGCCGTCGTCTTGCCGACCAGCGCCTTGCGCAGGGCGGAGACAACGTCCTGCGGGAGGACGCCGCGCTTTCCGGTCGCGGTCGTGATCTGGATGCCGTCGAAGGTGCTGCCGTACGCCGCCTTGAGGGCTTCCAGGTTGTAGGTGTCCACGAGCTTGCCGTCGATGGCCTTGACGCCGAGGATCTTCGGCAGGGACAGCGGGCCGAACTTGATGAAGTGCGCCGCGTCGGTCTGGACGGTCACCAGATTCGACATCGCCGGCTCCGCGAACGCCTTCATCTCTCGGTCGACCTCCGCGTTGGAGACCGTCGGCTGCACGGTGGTCGTGGGGACGGTGATCGCGGAGGCGTTGTTCGTCTCCACCATCGTCTCGTACGCCTGCTCGACCGCCTTCATCGAGCCGGCCGCGTCGATGCCCTTGCCCGCCTTGCCGTAGACCGCGACGGCCTTGCCGGAGGTGAACTTGATCGTGCCCTCGGTGGCCGAGCCGGAGCCGCTGCCGAGGCCGGTGAGGGCGGCCTGGAGCTTCTCCTCGTCGACCGGCATGGCAGGGGCGACGACCCGCTGCCGGCCGAACAGGGAGCCGATCACGGAGACGGGGTTGTAGTCGCTCTTGGCGGCCGCGTCGACCGTCGACTGGATGTCGAACTGCAGGCCCGCCTGGTCCGGCGGCAGCGAGACCGTCTTGCCGCCGACCGACAGCTTCAGCGGCTTGTTCACCCGGCTGCCGAACGCGTCGTCGAGCTTCTTGACGGCGTCGTCGCGGGTGCCGCCGCCGATGTCGACGCCGAGCACGGTGGTGCCCTTGGGGACGTCGGAGTGGTTCATGAGGAGCCCGGCGCCGTAGACGCCGAGGCCGGCGACGACCACGACCCCGCCGAGCAGCGGCAGCTTCCCGCGCTTCTTCTTGGCCTTGGCCTTGGACTTGCCCTTGGACTCGGCCGGAGGCGGCGAGACCGGCTCGGGCAGCTTCGGCGGCGTGTGCGGCCCCGGTCCGGTGCCGGGGGCGCCGGGCGCGAACGGGGAATTACTGCCCGGCGGTACGACCGGGATACCGCTGGTGACGGTGTGTCCGGAGACGTTGTCCGCCGGGGAGCCGTAGCCGGGCGTGCCCGGTTCGGGCGCGGGCTTCTGCGGGGTGAGGATCGCGGTGTCGTCGCTCAGACCGCCACCGGGGCCGAGACCGGCGCCGGCGGGGGCGGTGCGCGCGCCGGGTCCGGCCTGCGCGGTACGGCGGACGGGGCCGCCCTGGCCGCCGCCGGGACCCGCGGGACCGCGGGACGCGCCGAAGGGCTCGCCGCCGTTGAAGGACTCGCCGCCGCCCGCCGGCGGGGCGAACGGGCCGTCGCCGGTGACCGGGCCGCCGGTGGGGCCCGCCGGGCCCTGCGGGCCGCCGGGACCGCCGGGGACACCGGGGCCGCTGAAGCCGCTGGGGCCGCCGGGACCGGCCGGACCGCCGCCGGGCGCGCCAGGACCGGCCTGGGCGCCGTTCTGGCCGCCGTTCTCGCTGAAGTAGGGCAGATCGTCGCGGCGGGGCTCACCGGCGCCCTTCGCGCCGCCCCGGGAGCCGCCGAGCGGGCCCGCGGCGAGCGCCTCGGTGACGTCGAAGGAGCCGGTGCCGCCGCCGTGGCCCGGGGCGACCGGGCCGCCGGTCGCGCCTGTGGGCAGCCCCGCGCCGTTGGTGGGACCGGGCCGCACGCTCATGGAGCCGACCACACCGCCGGGACGGCCGCCGTTCGGACGCGCACCGCCCTGGGCCGCCGGGCCACTCGGCGCCGTGGCACCGGAACCGCCGGGCGTTCCGGCACCGTTGGTGGCGCCGTTGCGCTGCGGGCCCTTGGCCGGGCCGGACTTGCGCGGCGCGAACCAGTCGCTGCGCTTCTCCTCGGCAGCGGGCGCGGGCGCCGGCTCGGCGGGCGGCTCGACGGTGCCGGCGGACATGGCGGCGCCCGTCGGCAGCGCGTGCGTGCCCGTCTCCTCGCTCGGGACACTCTCGGCGTCCGCGACGGGGGTGCGCACGACCACGGGCGGAATCGGCCGGGAACCGGGGATGTTGATCCGGATCCGGGTCGTCAGCGTGGTCTCGGTCTTGCGTTCCTCCGGCCGGGCGGGCGAACGGCCCGCGTCCGCAGCGTCGTCGGAAGCCATGGGGGTCCCGTACGGCGGCGTGCCCGAGGGGTATGCGGCTCCGCCGTGCCCGTTGGGCCCGGAGGACGGAGTGTCAGTTTCACGACTCAAGGCAGGTTCTCCCGGTTGGCTCCGCCGCCCGTCACGACCTTGCTCGGGCGGCTCGGCGGCGCGCACCACCATACTGGCCACATCTGGCGCTTATCCCATGACCGCTGGGGAAACCCACACCGGACTCGCACGCGCGCCCCACGGCGAAGTGGTACGTCACTTAGCAAGTCGGGCGTCGTCCGCGTCGGGTTGCCGACCCAAACCTATTGTGGCGCAGATCACAGCCAGCGCCATGCCGCCGAGCAGGAAGAGATACGAGCCCGCTCCCGCGCCGAACAGGAAGTCGCCCTCGGGTCTGCTGGTGGTGAGGAAGATGACGGCGACGACCCAGCCGAAGGCGGGCGCGACGGCCCCGCCGCGGCTGCCCGTGACCCGCGATCCGCCGAGGAAGACCCCGGCGGCACCGGCCAGGGCGAGCAGCAGCCCGCCCGGGAACCAGCCTGCCTGGACGAGGGCCCCGGCGATGCCGACCACGGCGCCGAGCACGGCCAGCCCGGCGAGGGCGGCCACCCGCCCCGCGGAGGGCGGCTGCAACGGTTGCGCGAGCATCGAACCGCGTCCGGCTGAACTCATGACGCCTCCCGGTGGCCTGCGAAGAGATCGGTCTCGCGCGCCGCACCCGGCTCGCCGACCGCCAACTCGTAGTACTCGGTGGTGAATACGGGCTGCGCCAACTCGTTGCTCAGCGCGAAGTAGGGAACCGCCCGGGCCGCCACCTCGATCTGGGTGGCGTGGGCGGCCATCGCCGCGGTCTTCGCAGCGGCATACGCGGTGCCGTCGATCTCGGCGGTGACACGGCGGTCGTCGACCACGCCCGGTACGTCGTCGACGGCGGCCGACGCGTCGAAGGGCAGCCCCGGCAGCTCGTCCTGGAGCCGGGCGAAGGCGGCTTCGGCGACCGTGCGCGGGACGCGGTTCCAGTACACCTTGGCGATGCGGTGGCCGGCCTCGGCGGCGAGCCGCACGGCGCGCATGGCGACGCGGTGGGCCTGGATGTGGTCCGGGTGGCCGTACCCGCCGTTGTCGTCGTAGGTGACGAGGACCTGGGGACGGACCTCCAGGATGACCTCGACCAGATGCCCGGCGGCCTCGTCGACGTCGGCCTGCCAGAAGCAGTCGGGTGCCTCGTTGTCGGGCAGGCCCATCATTCCGGAGTCGCGGTAGCGGCCGGGGCCGCCGAGCAGCCGGAAGTCGGCCACCCCGAGTGCGCGCATGGCGGCGGTGAGCTCGCCCAGCCGGTACTCGCCCAGCGCGGGACCGGTGAGATGCCGCAGCTCGGGCGGGATGACCTCGCCGCCCTCGCCGAGGGTGCAGGTGACCAGCGTCACATGGGCGCCCTGGTCCGCGTAGCGGGCCATGGTGGCGCCGTTGTTGATCGACTCGTCGTCGGGGTGCGCATGCACGAGCAGCAGACGCCGGGCAGGGACTTCCGTCATGCCCCCACCCTACGAAACGGCACCGACAGTGCCGCGCAGCCCCGGGGCCTGTCCGGACGGGGTCAGAACTTGATGCTGCCGATCATGCTGGCGACGTTGGTCGTCAGATCGCTGATCGTCGGTGCGATGGTCGAGGAGGCGAGGTAGAAACCGAGCAGCATGCAGACGACCGCATGACCGCCCTTCAGACCCGACTTCTTGATCAGCAAGAAGACGATGATCGCCAGCAGCACCACCGCCGAAATCGAGAGTGCCACGGCGGCTCACCTCCAAAGATCCCAGGGATGCGGGGGGGTTCGGACTATGGGGGTTGTAGATCGGTACAGCAATTCCGTGCGGAAGCCAGCAGGTTCATACCCACTCAGCGGTAGTGATCATAACTATGCGTGCTCGCGCATCGCTCGGCGCACGGCCGCACAAGGGGGCGCATGGCCAATATGGTCGACGCATGACGACCGAGGCTGTCTCATTCCCCCGCCGGCACGCCCGCACCCAGCGTTTCACGCTCGGCGCGCCGCGCGCGTTCACCGTGGCCCCCGACGGCTCCCGCGTGGCGTTTCTGCGCTCCGGTTCCGGTACGGACCGGGCCAACTCCCTGTGGATTCTCGATGTACCGAGCGGCGAGGAGCGCCTCGCGGCGGACCCGCGCACCCTGCTCGGCGGTGCCGAGGAGCACCTCTCGCCACAGGAGCGGGCCCGTCGCGAACGCAGCCGTGAGGGCGGTGCCGGCATCGTCGGCTACGCCACCGACGCGGCCCTGGAGTTGGCGTCTTTCGCCTTGTCAGGGCGGCTTTTCACGGCGGAGCTCAGGGCCGGCACGGCACGCGAACTCACCGTCCCCGGGCCGGTGATCGACCCCCGCCCCTCCCCCGACGGCCGCCATGTCGCGTACGTCGCGGAGGGCGCCCTGCGGGTCGTGGGCACCGAGAACGAGGGCGACCGGGCGCTGGCGGAGCCGGAGTCGGAACAGGTCACCTATGGATTGGCCGAGTTCATCGCGGCCGAGGAGATGGGGCGTTCGCGCGGCTTCTGGTGGTCGCCGGAGTCCGACCGGCTGCTCGTCGCGCGCGTGGACGACACGCCGGTGCAGCGGTGGTGGATCGCCGACCCCGCCCACCCCGGGCGTGAGCCACATCATGTCGCCTACCCGGCGGCGGGCACCGAGAACGCGGATGTACGGCTGTTCGTCCACGACCTCGACGGGGAGCGCACGGAGGTCTCCTGGGACCGGGCACGCTATCCGTACGTGGCGCATGTGCACTGGTCAGAGGCGGGTGCACCACTGCTGCTCGTACAGGCGCGCGACCAGCGCAGCCAGCTGTTCCTCGCCGTGGACCCGGGGTCGGGGGCGACCCGGATGGTGCACGCCGACGAAGATCCAACATGGCTTGAATTGTTCGGTGGAGTGCCCTGCTGGAGCCCCTCCGGACAGCTCGTACGGATCGCCGACGAGGGCGGCGCACGGGTGCTCGCGGTGGGTGAACGACCGCTCACGGGAGCCCAGTTGCACATCCGTGCGGTTCTCGACGTGACCGCCGATGACGTGCTGGTTTCCGCCTCCGCCGGCGAGGAGGCCGAGTCTCCCGAGATCGGCGAGGTGCACGTCTACCGGGTCAACGAACTCGGCGTGGAGCGCGTGTCGCAGGAGCCCGGCGTGCACTCGGCGGTGCGCGCCGGGGGCGTGACCGTATTGGTGTCCGCCACCCTCGACAGTCCGGGCACCCGGGTCCAGGTGCTGCGCGACGGAAAGCACCTGGCAACTGTCACGTCGTACGCCGAAGATCCTGGTTTGTCCCCGCGCGTGACGCTCACCGAGGGGGGCGCACGTCGAATTCCGTGCGCCGTGCTTATGCCACAGGACTACGACGGGAACACTCCCCTTCCGGTTTTGCTCGACCCCTACGGGGGTCCGCACGGCCAGCGCGTGGTCGCCGCGCACAACGCCCACCTCACCTCGCAGTGGTTCGCCGACCAGGGCTTCGCGGTGATCGTGGCCGACGGGCGGGGCACCCCGGGCCGCTCCCCCGCCTGGGAGAAGTCCATCAAGGACGACGTCGCGGCGGTCGTCCTCCAGGACCAGGTCGACGCACTCCAGGCACTCGCGGCCGACTTCCCCCTCGACCTCACCAAGGTGGCCATCCGCGGCTGGTCCTTCGGCGGCTACCTCGCCGCCCTCGCGGCCCTGCGCCGCCCGGACGTCTTCCACGCGGCGGTGGTCGGCGCCCCGGTGACCGACCTGCGCCTGTACGACACCCACTACCAGGAGCGCTACCTCGGCAACCCGGTCGAGCAGCCGGAGGTCTACCGCCGCAACTCGGTGATCGACGACGAGGGCCTGGTCGACGCGGCCGAACCGCACCGCCGGATGATGATCATCCACGGCCTGGCCGACGACAACGTGGTGGTGGCCCACTCACTGCGCCTGTCCTCCGCCCTCCTGGCGGCGGGCCGCCCGCACGAGGTGCTGCCGCTGTCCGGCGTCACGCACATGACCCCGCAGGAACAGGTGGCGGAGAACCTGCTGCTGCTCCAGCTGGACTTCCTGAGGAGGTCACTGGGGCTCGTCGAGTAGGGGTACGGCAACGGGCCGGGGCGACATGGCGCGCCCCGGCCCGTTTACGGCACCCGCACGGCCGTACGCTGATAAGCCTGGCGCGTCCGTATATCGGGACCGGGTCGGAGAAGTTGCCTGCGTGTTAACGCGATTCGCCCCCAAATGCCCCGCTATACACCCCCGTCACCAAGATCGTCCGGCGCTTTCCCGGCCGGCTCCTCCGGCGGCACCACCCGCTTCTCCTCCGCGAAGTGGCACGCGGAATCATGCGCCGCCGGCCCCGACGTGAGCCGGAACTCGGCGGGCACCGCGAGCAACGGCACCTCCAGGGCGCAGCGCTCCCGCGCCTTCCAGCACCTCGTGCGGAACCGGCACCCCGACGGAATGTTCGTCGGCGACGGCACGTCCCCGCTCAGAATGATCCGCTCCCGGTGCTCCCGGGCCTCCGGGTCCGGTACCGGCACCGCGGAGAGCAGGGCCTGGGTGTAGGGGTGGGTCGGGTGGTCGTAGATCTCCTCGTCCCTGCCGATCTCCACGATCCGCCCGAGGTACATCACCCCGACCCGGTTCGAGATGTGCCGCACGATGGACAGGTCGTGGGCGATGAAGACGTACGACAGGTCGAAGTCGTTCTGGAGCCGGTCGAGGAGGTTGATCACCTGGGCCTGGACGGAGACGTCGAGCGCGGAGACGGGCTCGTCGGCCACGATCACCTCGGGGCGCAGCGCCAACCCGCGCGCGATGCCGATGCGTTGCCGCTGGCCGCCGGAGAACTGGTGCGGATAGCGGTTGATGTACTCGGGGTTGAGACCGACCACGTCCAGCAGGTCCTGGACCCGCCTGCGCCGGTCGCCCTTGGGGGCCGCCTCGGGGTGGATCTCGTAGGGCTCCCCGATGATGTCCCCGACGGTCATCCGGGGGTTGAGCGAGGTGTACGGATCCTGGAAGACCATCTGGATGTTGCGGCGGACCGCCTTCAGGGCCCGCCCGCTCAACTTGGTGATGTCCTCACCCTTGTACTTGATCAACCCTGCCGTCGGCCGCTCAAGATTGACGAGCATCTTGGCAACTGTTGACTTTCCGCAGCCGGACTCCCCGACGATGCCGAGGGTCTCTCCTTTGTTGAGCACGAAGTCAACGCCGTCAACGGCCTTGACAGCACCGACCTGCTTCTTGATCAAGATGCCCTGGGTCAACGGGTAGTACTTGACCAGTCCACTCACTTCCAGGATCGGCTCAACCATCGATGCACTCCCGCCAGAAGTGACAGGCGCTGCCCCGGTCCCGGTCCACCTCGTACAGCGGTGGTTCGTCGGTGCGGCACACGTCCTGGGCCATCGGGCAGCGCGGGTTGAAGGCGCACCCCGGAGGGATGTCCATGAGGTTGGGCGGCAGCCCCTTGATGGCGTAGAGCTCCTGGCCCTTCTGGTCGAGGCGCGGGATGGAGTCGAGGAGCCCGCGCGTATAGGGGTGGGCGGGCGCCTTGTAGATGCCGTGCACGGGTGCCGACTCCACGATCCGCCCCGCGTACATGACGGCGATCCGGTCGGCGACATCCGCGACCACGCCCAGGTCGTGGGTGATCAGGATCAGCCCCATGTGGTACTCGCGCTGCAACTCCGCGAGCAGGTCCATGACCTGGGCCTGCACGGTCACGTCCAACGCCGTCGTCGGCTCGTCGGCGATGATGAGCGCCGGTTCCAGGGCCAGCGCCATGGCGATCATGATGCGCTGGCGCATACCGCCGGAGAACTGGTGGGGATAGTCCCGCACCCGCTGGGCGGCGCCCGGGATCCGCACCCGGTCCATCAGCTCGACCGCCCTGGCCCGCGCGTCCTTCCTGGACATCCCTCGGTGCACGACGAACATCTCGCCGAGTTGGTCGCCCACGCTGAGCACCGGGTTCAGCGCCGACAACGCGTCCTGGAAGATCATCGCCATCTCGGCGCCCCTGATCTTCCGTCTCTCCTCTTCCTTCAGCTTCAGCAGGTCCCGCCCCTGGAAGAGGATCTCGCCGCCGCCGATCCGCCCCGGTGGCGTGTCGAGGATCCCCATCACGGCCTGGGCGGTCACCGACTTGCCGGACCCCGACTCCCCCAGCACCGCGAGCGTCTCGCCCGCGTCCACGGCGTAGGAGACGCCGTTGACGGCGTGGGCGACCCCGTCCCGCATACGGAACTCCACGTGCAGATCGCGCACTTCGAGCAGCACGGCGGCGCTCACCTCAGCTTCGGGTCGAGGGCGTCGCGCACCGCGTCGCCGAGCATGATGAAGGCCAGGACGGTGAGCGCGAGGGCGCCGGAGGGCCACAGCAGCGCGTGCGGGGCATTGCGGATGTAGGGGGAGGCGGCGGAGATGTCGATGCCCCAGGAGACGCTGGGCGGCTTCAGGCCGACGCCGAGGTACGACAGGGTCGCCTCCAGTGCGATGTAGGTGCCGAGCGCGATGGTCGCCACGACGATCACGGGGGCCACGGCGTTGGGCGCGATGTGCCGCAGCAGGATCCGCGCGTTGGAGGCGCCGAGGGCGCGGGCGGCCTGCACGTAGTCGTTCTGTTTGGCGGTGATCACCGAGCCGCGGGCGATCCGGCAGATCTGCGGCCAGCCGAGCAGCACCATGAAGCCGATGACCGGCCAGACCGTGTTGCTGGTCACCACGGAGAGGAGGACGAGACCGCCGAGGACGACCGGGATCGCGAAGAAGACGTCGGTGATCCGGGACAGGACCGCGTCCCAGCCCCCGCCGAAGAACCCGGCGAGCCCGCCGAGGACCGACCCGAGCAGTGCGACCCCGAGCGTGGCGCAGACGCCCACCGTGACGGACGTACGGGCCCCGTAGACGGTCCGCGTGTAGACGTTGCAGCCCTGTCCGTCGTACCCGAAGGGGGCGCCCGGCTGGGAGCCCTCCTGGGCCTTGGCGAGGTCGCACTTGAGGGGGCTGCCGGAGGCGATCAGGGACGGCCAGAGGGAGATGACGACGAGGAAGAGGATGACGAGCGCGGAGACGATGAAGACCGGGTTGCGGCGCAGGTCCCGCCAGGCGTCGGACCAGAGGGAGCGGGGCTTGCCGGCCGGGCCGGTGCCGAGCGGTCCCCCCGGCGTCCTCTCCAGCGTCTCGGCCTCGGTCGTCGCGAGGTCCATCGCCCCGCCGGCCCCGGTCCCCGCGATCGCCCGGCCGGGCTCGAACGGCTGCTCAGGCATAGCGGATCCTCGGGTCGAGTACGGCGTAGAGAAGGTCGACGAGGAGGTTGGCGACGAGGAAGACGAGAACGAGGACGGTCACGAAGCCCACGACCGTCTGCGTGTTCTGCCGCAGGATCCCCTGGTAGAGCTGGTAGCCGACGCCGTGGATGTTGAAGATCCGCTCGGTGACGATGGCGCCGCCCATCAGCGCGCCGATGTCGGTGCCGATGAAGGTGACGACGGGGATGAGGGAGTTGCGCAGCAGATGCCGGGTGATGACCCGGTGGCGGGGCAGGCCCTTGGCGACTGCCGTACGGACGTAGTCGCTCCGTTTGTTCTCGGCGATGGAGGTCCGGGTCAGCCGGGTGACATAGGCGAGCGAGACGGAGGCGAGGACGAGCCCCGGCACGATCAGCTCGCCGAAGGCGGCGTCCGGGGAGACGGAGGGTCTGATCCAGCCCCATTGCACGCCGAGCAGGAGCTGGAGCAGCAGACCGGTGACGAAGGTGGGCACGGAGATGACGACCAGGGTGGCGAGCAGCACGCCGGTGTCGACGGGCCGTCCGCGGCGCAGTCCGGTGAGCACGCCGAGCGTGATGCCGATGACGATCTCGAAGAGGATCGCCACGATCGTCAGCCGGATGGTGACGGGGAACGCGGTGCCCATCAGCTCGGTGACCGGCTGCCCGTTGAACGCCGTACCGAAGTCCCCGGTGAAGACGTTCTCCATATAAGTGAGGTATTGCTGCCACACCGGCTTGTCGAGTCCGAACTCCTTCTTCAACTGGGCGGCGGTCGCCGGATCGCAGGCGCGCTCGCCGCACAGCCCGGCGATCGGGTCGCCCATGACATTGACCATCAGGAAGATCAGCAGCGTGGCCCCGACGAACACCGGGATCATCTGGAGCAGCCGCCGGACGACATAGCGTCCCATGCCGGTTCAGCTGACCTTGATCTCGTTGTAGACGGGGACGCTGAACGGATTGAGCGCCACGTTCGACAGCCGCTCGGAGTATCCGGCGCTGCCGTTCTGGTACCAGAGGGGAATGGCGGCCATGTTGTCGCGGACTACTCCCTCGGCCTGTTGGAAGGTCGAGACGGCCTTGGCGGTGTCGGTCTCGGCGTTGGCCTGGTCGACGAGTTTGTCGAAGTCCTTGTCGGACCACTTGCCGTCGTTGGAGGAGGCGTCGGTGTAGTAGAGCGGCTGGAGGAAGTTCTGGATGAGCGGGTAGTCCATCTGCCAGCCCGCGCGGAACGGCCCGGTCATCTTGTGCTGGCCGATCTGGTTGCGGAAGTCGGCGAAAGTGCCGATCGGATTCCCGACGCACGCCTTGTCGTTGCCCAGTGCGTTGTTGATGGAGTTGCACACGGCGTCCACCCACATCCTGTGCGAGCCGGTGTCGGCGTTGTACGTGATCTTGAGCTGGCCGCCGGGCAGGCCGCCGCCCTCCTGGATCAGCTTCTTGGCCTGGGCCGGGTCGTAGTCACAGGCGCTCCCGCACAGCCCCTCCTTGAAGCCGCCCTCCGCGCCGAGCACCGGCGAGGTCCAGTCGGTGGCCGGGGTGCGGGTGTTCTGGAAGATGGTGTCGGTGATCTGCTTCCGGTTGATGGCCATGGAAATGCCGGTGCGGACCTTGTCCGATCCGCTCTTGTTCCAGGCGCTGTCGTAGTAGGGGAAGGCGAGGGTCTGGATGATGCCGGCCGGGGTGTTGATGTAACGGTCACCGAGGTCGTTCTTGACGTTCTTCAGCTGCGAGGCGGGAACGTCGTCGACGAGATCGAGGTTGCCGGCGATGAGGTCGGTGTAGGCGGTGTCGCTGTCCGTGTACACCTTGAGGGTCACCCCGGCGTTCTGCGCCTTGTCGGCACCCGGGTAGCCGTCCCACTTCTTCAGGGCCATCTGCGAGCCCTTGGTGTACGACTCGATGGCGTACGGGCCGTTGCCGACCGGTTGCTTCAGCCAGCCGGCGTGGTCGGTGAAGAAGGACCGCGGCAGCGGGACGAAGGCCGCGTAGCCGAGGGTGTCGGGGAAGCTGGAGAACTTCTGGTTCAGCCGCACGGTGAAGGTCTTGTCGTCGACGACCTTCAGTCCGCTCAGTTTGTCGGCGGTCTGGGAGCCGCCGGCCGGGTGGACCTTGTCGTAGCCCTGGATGTAGCCGAAGAAGTAGGCGTTCTTCTGGTTGTTCCTGAGGCTCGCTCCGTAGTTCCAGGCGTCGACGAAGGACTTCGCGGTCACCTTCTCGCCGTTGGAGAAGGTCCAGCCGTCCTTGAGGGTGATCGTGAAGTTCTGCGAGTCGCTCGTGTCGATCTTCTCGGCGAGCATGTTCTGGGCCTTGCCGGTCTTCGGGTCGTACTTCTTCAGACCCCGGAAGATCATGTCGAGGACCTTGCCGCCCTGGACCTCGTTCGTGTTGGACGGCTCCAGGGGGTTCTGCGGGTCGCCCCAGGAGGAGCTGAGCACGCCGCTGCCGCCTCCGCCGCCACCGCTGCCGCCGCCGCCCCCGCAGGCCGTGGCCGCGAGCGCCACCACCACCGCGCAGGCCGCCCCTCGGGCGTGCGTGGCTGAACGCATGGCGTGCCTCCTCCGTGAAGGGTGATCCATGAAGGGTGATCCATGAATGCTCCGCTATCGGTCAATATCGACCCAATCGGCAGATATCGCTCACCCAGTGCCCCGAACGGAGGCCTCCCGAGGACCCCATGACGACCTTTAGAGGGACACGTCACCCGATTGCAGACGACCCTCCGGGAGGGCTTGAGGATCTTCGGGCGGCGACGCAATGGATCTCCGCGTAACGATGCCGAAACGTTGGATTGCGACCCGCCGATGTACGCATTTCGGCACCCACGCGTCCGCATAACGAACTCCTTGCCCGTTTCGCGCAGTTCGCCCGAACTAAAGCACGGCGCGATTACGAGGCGCTACCCGCGTAGCTACGGAACGGTCAAGACCAGGCAAAGAAGGTAAATAGAAAGCCAAGCCGCCCGAGAATTTATTGACCTTGAATGAATTGCGTTGAAAAAGTCCGGCGTAGCCCGTAGGGGAGTGTGCCCTGCGGAGTCATCAGACCCTCCCTTGGGCCAGGAGCACCATGACCCCCCCAACTCCATCCGCGGCTGCCCCGCTTGAGGTGACCGACGAGACCGCGACGAAGTCGACCACTTCCGAGGGCTCGAAGGGCGGCGAGAGCAGGTCGCCGGGCCGACTGGCCTGGCGCCGCTTCAAGCGCGACCGCACGGGCGTTATATCCGCATACGTCGTGATCTTCTTCTTCGTGATCGCGATCGCGGCTCCGCTGATAGCGAAGCTGTACGGGAAGGACCCGTACACGACGTACGCCAGCGCCCGCCCAGACCTCCTCGACGCCTTCTCGTACCCTTCGGGGCCCAACGGCGGAATGAGCTCGGAGTTCTGGTTCGGCATCGAGCCGCAGCTGGGACGGGACGTCTTCACGTTCCTGCTCTACGGCATCAGGACCTCGCTGGGCATCGCGACGGCGGCCACCGTGCTCACCACCCTGGCCGGTGTCATCATCGGTGTCACCGCGGGCTACCTGGGCGGCCGGACCGACTATTTCGTCAGCCGGATCATCGACATCGTGCTGTCGTTCCCGTCGACGCTGTTCTTCATCGCGTTCATGCCCGTCGTCTACGGCATCTTCGTCGCCCCCGACGACAACATCCCGACATGGCTGCGGGCCGTCGCCCTGATCCTGGTGCTGTCCGCGTTCGGCTGGGCCTCCATCGCACGTCTGCTGCGCGGACAGGTCCTCGGTCTGCGCGAGCGCGAGTTCGTCGAGGCGGCCAAGGTCACGGGCGCGTCCCCGATGCGCATCGTATTCAAGGAACTTCTGCCGAACCTGTGGACGCCGATCATCATCCAGTCCACGCTGCTGCTCCCGGCCTTCGTGACCACCGAGGCGGGCCTGGCGTTCCTCGGCGTCGGCATCATCGACCCGACCCCCGACTGGGGCGTGATGATCCAGCGCGGCGCCCAGTTCTACTCCCAGGACATCACCTTCATGCTCTTCCCGGGCGTCTCGATGGTGCTGTTCGTGGTGGCCTTCAACCTGCTCGGTGACTCCGTGCGCGACGCGCTCGACCCGAAGTCCAAGCGGTAGCTCTCCCGTTCCACCCGGCCCGGTTCGATGACGTCCGGCTGGTTCCGCCCGTCCGAATTGACCTCTACAGGCAGGCTCAGCATGTCCTTTTCTCGTAGAAACTTCCTGATCGCCACCGGTGTGGCAGCGGCGTCCACGACCGTGCTGAGCGCCTGCAGCAGCGGCAGCGACAGCAAGAGCTCGTCCAAGGTCCCCTCCGTCACCGGCGCGAAGACCATGAGCATCCCGGTCGGCACCAAGGCCGACTCCACGGGTCCGGCCGCCGAGGTCGCGGGCGCGGTCAAGGGCGGCACGATCTACGGCCTCGACCAGTTCGACATGGACCACCTGGACCCGGCCCAGATCTACGTCGCGACCGAAGGTGCCATCACCCGCCCGATCATGCGTGGTCTGACCGGTTACAAGGTCGACGACAAGGGTGGTGCCACCCTCGTCGGCGACGTCGCCACGGACGCCGGCACGATGAAGAACGGCGGCAAGACCTGGTCGTTCACCATCAAGGACGGCATCAAGTGGGAGGACGGCAGCGACCTCTCCATGGACGACGTCCGCCACACCTTCGAGCGTCTCTTCGCCTCCTTCGTCACCGAGGGTCCGCGCTACGTCCAGCAGTGGCTGGTCGGCGGCGACAAGTACAAGGGCCCCTACGACGGCAAGAGCCTCGCCTCGATCGAGGTCTCCGGCAAGACGATCACGTTCAACCTCACCGAGGCCCGCGGTGACTTCAACTTCACGCTGGCCATGCCCGGCTACAGCCTGGTGAACAAGAAGAACGACACCAAGGAGAAGTACGACAAGCGTCCGTACTCCCTCGGCCCCTACAAGATCGGTGACCGCCAGATCGGCAAGTCGCTGACCTACGTCCGCAACACCCACTGGGACGCGGCCACCGACTCGATCCGCAACGCGTACCCGGACCAGTACGTCTTCCAGTTCGGCTTCGAGCTGGTCGCCTCGACCGACCGCTACATCGCGGACAAGGGCAACGACCAGTTCGCGATGTCGATCTTCAACGAGGTCGCCCCGGAGCGCATGCAGCAGGTGCTCACCAACGCCACGCTGAAGAAGCGCGTCCTCACCCAGGTCGACACGGTCACCTACTACTGGCCGATCAACATGACCCGGGTCAAGGACCTGAAGGTCCGCCAGGCCATCAACTACGCCTGGCCGCACCAGCAGCTGCAGACCATCGCCGGCGGCCGGGCCAGCACCGAGATCGCCACCACGATCCTCAGCCCGGTCACCCCCGGCTACACCAAGTTCGACCTGTACGGCACGGACAAGACGCCGGGCGGCAACCCGACCAAGGCCAAGGCCCTGCTGAAGGAAGCCGGCCAGGAGGGCTACAAGCTGGTCATCGCGTACCAGCAGTCCGACACCGCGGTGAAGAGCGCCGTCGCCATCAAGAACGCCCTCGAGGCGGCCGGCTTCCAGGTGGTCAACAAGCAGGTCGACAAGTCGACCTTCTACACCCAGATCGGCAAGCTCGACAACGGCTTCGACCTGATGGCGGCCGGCTGGAGCCCGGACTGGCCGAACGGCTACTCGGTCTTCTACCCCTGCTGGAGCGGCAAGAACATCGGCGAGGGCCGCAGCAACTACGCCCAGCTGAACGACCCGAGCGTCAACAAGGCCATCGACGCGGCCGCCGTGATCACGGACACCGCCGCGGCCAACAAGGCCTGGGGTGCCATCGACAAGCAGATCATGGAGCTCGCGGCGGTCGTCCCGGACTACCACAAGATCCGCAACTGGATGTACGGATCCAAGGTCGGCAACGTGGTCTACGACGCCGGCAACACCTGCGTCGCGCTCACCAAGCTGTACGTCAAGAAGTAAGCGTCCGACCCTCCGGGGGGTGGCCATGACCTGGCCACCCCCCTGCGGCCCACCCCCCTCTTACCCCCGGCGACGGCGCCCCGTCCGGAAAGTCACGCCCCATGTTCCGCTTCCTTGTCCGCCGAACCCTCGGCGCGCTGGTCATCCTGTTGATCATCAGCGCCGTCACCTTCTGGCTCTTCTACGCCATCCCGCGTGACCCCGCCATGATGTCCTGCGGCAAGAACTGCACGCCCGACATGCTCAAGCAGGTCAGGCACAACCTGGGCATCGACCACCCGGTCCCGGTCCAGTACTGGTACTGGCTGAAGGGCATCTTCGTCGGGCGGAGCTACGGCGACTTCGGCGACTGCAGCGCGCCCTGCCTCGGCTACTCGTTCGCCAACCGCGAGCCGGTCCTCGGCACGATCCTGGACCGCCTGCCGCTGACCCTCTCGCTCGCCTTCGGCTCGGCGGTCGTCTTCCTGATCATCGGCATCGGCTCCGGCATGATCGCCGCCGTCCGGCAGGGCAAGTGGCAGGACAAGGTGGCCAGCTCCGCCTCGCTGGTGGCCTCCTCGCTGCAGATCTACTTCATCGGCTACGTCGCGATGTACTTCCTCGTCGCGAAGCTCGGCATCCTCGACAACCCGTCGTACACCCCGCTCACCCAGAACCCCATCGAGTGGGCCTCCGGGCTGCTGCTGCCGTGGCTGGTGCTGGCCCTGATCTGGACCGCCAACTACACCCGTATGACGCGCTCCCAGCTGGTCGAGACGCTCAGCGAGGACTACGTGCGCACGGCGCGCGCCAAGGGCATGTCCTCGCGCAGCGTCTTCTTCCGGTTCGCCTGGCGCGGCGCGATGGGCCCGATCGTCACGATCTTCGGCATCGACCTCGCCACGCTCATCGGCGGCGCGATCATCACCGAGTCCGTCTTCAGCCTCCAGGGCGTCGGCCGGCTCGCGGTGCAGTCCGTGAACCAGAGCGACCTGCCCATGGTCCTCGGCGTCACCCTGCTGTCCGCCGGCGCGATCGTGGTCTTCAACATCATCGTGGACGCCGTCTACGCCCTCATCGACCCGCGGATCCGGCTCGCCTGACCTCCGCCCCACCCCCGACCCTCGCATCACCCCCCAGGAGCGTCACCGTGACGAGCACCGATCAGCAGCCGTTCCTCTCCGTCAAGGACCTCAAAGTCCACTTCTCCACCGAGGACGGCATCGTCAAGGCCGTCGACGGGCTCAGCTTCGACATCGCCAAGGGCCAGACACTCGGCATCGTGGGCGAGTCCGGCTCCGGCAAGTCCGTGACCAACCTGACGATCCTGGGCCTGCACGACGCCGCCCGCACCCAGATCGACGGCGAGATCCTGCTCGACGGCAAGGAGCTGCTCACGGCCTCCGAGCGGGAGCTGGAGAAGCTGCGCGGCAACAAGATGGCGATGATCTTCCAGGACGCGCTGGCCTCGCTGTCGCCGTACCACACCATCGGCACGCAGATCGCCGAGGTGTACCGCAAGCACACCGGCGCCTCCAAGAAGGAGTCCCGGGCACGGGCGATCGAGATGCTGAAGCGGGTCGGGATCCCGCAGCCGGACGTCCGGGTGGACGACTACCCGCACCAGTTCTCCGGCGGTATGCGCCAGCGCGCGATGATCGCCATGGCGCTGGTCTGCGACCCCGAGCTGCTGATCGCCGACGAGCCGACCACCGCGCTCGACGTGACGGTCCAGGCCCAGATCATGGACCTGCTCAAGGACCTCCAGCAGGAGTTCGGCACCGCGATCATCTTCATCACCCACGACCTCGGTGTCATCGCCGACATCGCGGACGACGTGCTGGTGATGTACGGCGGCCGGTGCGTGGAGCGGGGCACCAAGAAGGAGGTGCTGGGCTCGCCGCAGCACCCGTACACGCTGGGCCTGCTCAACTCCATGCCGACCCTGGACGGACCGGTCGACGTCCCGCTGTCGCCGATCCCCGGCTCGCCGCCGTCGCTGCTCAACCCGCCCACCGGCTGCCGCTTCCACCCGCGCTGCGCGTTCGCGGAGAAGGTCCCGGGTGGCAAGTGCTCCGCCGAGCAGCCGCCGCTCGAGCTGATCGAGGGCCGCGGGTCGGCCTGCCACCTGGAACTGAGCCGACGCGACGAACTCTTCGCCGACTACGCCGCGACCAGCCACAACTGACGGACAAGACGGGACTTCACGATCATGAGCAACACGAACCCCCTCCTGGACGTCTCCGGGCTGACCAAACACTTCCCGATCAGGGGCGGCTTCCCGATCAAGCGGACCGTCGGCGCGGTGCAGGCGGTGGACGGCCTGGACTTCCAGGTCGCCGAGGGCGAGAGCCTGGGCCTGGTCGGCGAGTCCGGCTGCGGCAAGTCGACCACGGGCCGCCTGATCACCCGCCTCCTGGAGCCGACGGGCGGCAAGGTCATCTATGGCGGCCAGGACATCACGCACGCCAACCGCAGGCAGCTGGCGCCGATCCGGTCCGAGATCCAGATGATCTTCCAGGACCCGTACGCCTCGCTGAACCCGCGCCAGACGGTCGGCAAGATCATCGCGGGTCCGATGGAGATCAACGACATCAACCCGGCGGGCGGCCGCGAGAACCGCGTCCGTGAGCTGCTGGAGATCGTCGGCCTCAACCCGGAGCACTTCAACCGCTTCCCGCACGAGTTCTCCGGCGGCCAGCGCCAGCGCATCGGCGTGGCCCGCGCCCTGGCCCTGCAGCCGAAGCTGATCGTCGCCGACGAGCCGGTCTCGGCCCTGGACGTCTCCATCCAGGCCCAGGTGGTGAACCTGCTCCAGAAGGTCCAGCGGGAACTGGGCATCGCGTTCGTCTTCATCGCCCACGACCTCGCGATCGTGCGGCACTTCTCACAGCGCGTCGCGGTCATGTACCTCGGTAAGATCGTGGAGATCGCCGACCGCGAGGACCTGTACGACAACCCGCGCCACCCCTACACGCGGGCCCTGCTGTCCGCCGTGCCCGAGGCAACGGTCGAAACGGAACCCCGCGAGCGCATCCGGCTCGTCGGTGACGTTCCGTCCCCGATCAACCCGCCGTCCGGCTGCCGCTTCCGCACCCGCTGCTGGAAGGCGACGGAGAAGTGCGCGACGGAGGCCCCGCCGCTGGTGCAGGCCGACGGCAACAAGCCCGGCCACCTCACCGCATGCCACTACCCTGAGGCCCAGGACGCGATTCCCGCCCCGCGCCTCGCCAAGGACCCCGAGGCCGCGGCCTGACACACCCCTTTCCGTCAGCCGCCGCCTGCGGAACGGACTTCACCGGCCCATTGACCCGAGCCCTGAACGTCCGCTCCAGGGGAGCAAGGGCCCGCACCTCCCCGGGTGCGGGCCCTTCTCATACGTCGAGGAAGATCTCCGCGGCATCCTCTACGTGCAGGGCGCGCCGCAGCCAGACCTGAAGCAGGTCCAGCTCCCCGCAGTCCGCCACCCGTGCACAAACTCCGGCGCCAACCGAGATGCCACGCCACTCCAAGACCTTCAGAACCATCTCGGCCCGTGCCTCAATACGCCCCTGCTGCCAACCTTCTTTCCAGCCCTCTTCCCATGCTTGCCTGTAGGCCTCATCCCGCCCCTCCTCACGCATCTGCTCCGCCAACGGATGACGCCAGAAGTACTGAATCCCCGTCACCTGACTCCTCAGCATTCGCTTCGCCAGGCCACCAACCGTCCACCGGCTGCCGAACCCGGTCGGCGTACATGTGAGACGCGCCCGCGCCCGCCAGCCGGCGGCGAGCACGCAGCACGCATCGCCCCGCAGACCCCGGCCAAGACCCCGCTCTTCCGGGGCGCCCGCTCGCTTCTTACCGTGGTAGCGCCCTTACGGCTCGCAGAAGCACGACACTGCCCGGGAAGCGAGCGGCCCCAACCGTCACTCCTCAACGAACAGCTCCGCAGCGTCCGTGACGTGCATCGCACGCTGGGACCAGCCCTGCAGTCGGCCCAGGTCCGTACAGGCATTCACTCGCTCACGCACGACGTCCGACACAGCGATGCCACGCCATTGCAAAATGTGCAGGACCACCTCCCGGCGATCCTCCACACGCCCCTCCTCGCGCACCTGCTCCGCCAGCGGATGCCGCCAGAAGTACTGGATGTCCGTCATCAGGTCCCTCCACATCTGCTTCGCCCGGGAGTCAGCCAGGCACGAGTCGACGAACTGCGCGAAGGCCGCGGCACTGTCACCGTCAAGGGTCTTCAGGGCTGCTGCCACCGATTCCAGTATGGCCGCCGCGTTCCGCCCCTTGCCGTGCGTCATGGCCGACAGAACCGCGAGGGATGGATCCGCCACCGCCTCCCGTTCGTCCGCGATCACCGGCACGTTGTCCGGCCCCAACACCAACGGACGCACGATCAGCGACTCCCACCCCGGGAAGCCCAGCTGGATGGGGCGCGACGCCCACTCCGCCGTCGCACTGTTCTGCGTGATCACGATCAGCACCGGCTCACACCGGTATTTCTCATGCAAATACGACAGGTAGTATGGCCAGCTCCCCCGCTTCCTGTCGTCCATCTTTCCCTGCGACTCGACGACCAGCAGATACGTCTTTGCCTCCGTCTCCGCCCGCAGCAACGTGTCCACCCGACGCTCGACCGGCTCGATCTCCGTCAAGTCCACGTTCATCGCCGCGATCTCCCGAGGCTCGGGAAACTCGACGCCCAGCACTTTCTGCAAGGCGTTGGTCAACAGCGTCGGATCCTTCTGGAAGATCCGATGCAACGCCTCGTGCGCCGACCCCACCATCACGCCACCCCCAATTCACACCACACGTACTTGCCCCGGTCCCCGAACCGGGACGACGGCTGCCAGCCCCAGCAGTCCGCACACGCCACCACCAACCCCAACCCCCGCCCGGCCTCCAGATCCGTCACCCGCTCCAACGACCCAGGGGGCTCCGGAGGCACGGGGTCCGTATCCCACGCACCGATCCACACGACACCCTCCGGGGAGCGCCGGACCCTCAGCGCGGCCGGCCCCTTCGTATGCCGTACGGCGTTGGACACCAGCTCTGCGGCGAGCAGTTCTGCCGTGTCGGCGAGACCGATCAGGCCGTGCATCGTCAGGATCAGCCGGAGGGTGCGGCGGCAGATCGTCACGGCTCTGAGGTCGTTGGGGATGGAGAGCGTGTAGTCCCAGGTTTCGGGCATGGGTCGTCAACTCCGGTGATGGTGGGGGGATTTCAGGAGCGGTGGCATCGCCGCATGACGATGCGGTGCACTTCCGCAGCGTATTCGTTACGTCACCGACAGTAGAGACACAATTTGGGACGACGCAAGTCGCTGCCGTAATCTTCCCCTCGAACGAGGTTCTGCTCCGCGGCAGTTCGCGGCGAGGGGGAAGACGTGACACGCAGGAAACAGCCCACGGCACGTCAGGCGCGCCTGGGTTCCGAGCTGCGTAAACTTCGCGAGGCCGCAGGGCTCAAGGGGCTTGAGGCCGCCGCATTGCTCGGGACGGACTCGGCGCAGATCAGCCAGATCGAGTTCGGTACTGCGGGCGTGAGCGAGGAGCGTGTACGGCGACTCGCCGCCCATTACTCCTGTACGGATGCCGGGTTGATCGAGGCGTTGGTGGCGATGGCGACCGAGCGGACCCGCGGCTGGTGGGAGGAGTACCGGGGACTGCTGCCGACGTCGTTCCTGGATCTCGCCGATCTGGAGTACCACTCCTCGTATCGGCTCGACGTGGAGTTCCTGCACGTCCCCGGCCTGTTCCAGACGGAGGACTACGCCCGCGCCATTTTCTCGTACCGTGTCCCCGAACTCCCCGAGAACGACCTTGAGCTACGTGTCCGTCACCGCATGGAACGGAAGGTCGTCATCGAGGAACCGGCCTGTGTCCCCTACGAGGCCGTAATCCACGAGGCGGCCCTACGCATCAGGGTCTGTGACCGCGCAGCCGCGCGCGCTCAGCTCGACCGCATCCTGGAGCTCTCCGAGGCGCCCCATATCACCGTGCGGGTCATTCCGTTCGACCTGGACGGCTTCGCCGGAGCCACGAACGCCATGATGTACGCGGGTGGCACCGTCTCCCAGTTGGACACAGCGGTGCGCGACGCGCCGCATGGTGCGGGGTTCATCGATTCCGAAGCTCAACTCGGTGCGTTTCGAACGCTCTTCCGTAAGGTGGAGTCTGCGTCTCTCGGCCCCGAGCGGTCGTATGACTTCATCCACAACCTGGCGAAAGAGCTGTGAGGCACATCGTGACTCCTGGCAACTGGCGGAGGTCGTCCTACTCCGGAAGCGGCGACGGCAACAACTGCGTCGAGGTCGCCCACCGCCCCACCCGCATATCCATCCGCGACTCCAAAGCCCCAGCCGCCGGCGTCCTCACGTTCCCCGCCACCGCCTTTGCCCCCTTCCTCCAGGCACTCAGAACCGCTCATCCCTCCTGAGCCACCAGTTCCACCTCGAAGCCGTCCTCGTTCTCCAGGTAGGCCGCGTAGTGGTCCGGTCCGCCGGCGTGCGGATGGCGGGCCGGGAAGAGGAGAGTCCAGCCGTGCGCCGGGGCGTCCTTCGTCAGCGCGTCGACCGTCGCACGGTCCGGGACGTGGAACGCCAGGTGGTTCAGGCCCGGCCGCATACGGTCGTGCCGCACCCCGCTCCGCATCGCCGCCGACTCCTCGACGACGACGTACGTCTCCCCGCGCCGCCAGCTCCTCCCCTCCGGCCAGTTCTGGTACGGCTCGCAGCCGAGGGCGGTCAGCAGCCAGCCCCAGGACTCCGTCGCCCGGGCGAGATCCGGCACCCAGAGCTCTATGTGGTGAAGCACTGCCACTCCAAAGGAAGTTGATGGGAGTTCAAGAAGAAAGCCGTTCCTGACCCCTCGTTCAACATCATGTGCCACACTGCCGCGGTGGTCGATCATTCGTTCGCGGATCTCTCGCTCGCCGCGCTCTACGACAGCCTCAACCCGTGGGGGCCGGGTGACGACTTCTACCTGGACCTGGTGATGTCCGCCGGGTCCGTACTCGATGTCGGCTGCGGGACCGGGCAGTTGCTGCGCCGGGCGCGCCGCGAAGGGCACCGCGGGCGGCTCACGGGGCTCGATCCGGCCGCCGCGATGCTCGTACAGGGCCGGCGGACCGATCCGACCGTCGAATGGATCCTCGGCGACCTCCGCGCCCGGCTCTGGGACGGCGCCGGCTTCGAGCTCGTCGTGATGACCGGTCACGCCTTCCAAGTGCTGCTCGGTGACGAGGAGTTGCGGGAGGCGCTGACCGCCGTACGGACAGCTCTCTCCCCCACCGGCCGCTTCGTCTTCGAGACCCGCAACCCGGCCGTTCGCGCCTGGGAGAGCTGGACCCCCGACCGCGCGCACGAGGTGACCGCCGACGACGGCTCGACCGTGAGCGTCCGGCATGAAGTGCTCGGCCCTCCGGTCGGCGACCGGGTCACCTTCACGGAGACCTTCGAGGGCGGCCCCTGGGACGGCCCCCGGGTCAGCCGGGCCACCTTGCGCTTCCTCGCACCCGAGGCCCTTTCCGGCTTCCTCGCCGCAGCCGGACTGAAGGCCACCGAGCAGTACGGCGATTGGGCGCGCGGGCCGGTCACCTCCGGCAGCCCCGAGATCATCACCGTCGCGCGGCACGCCCAGGGTCCGAAGGGCCCGGTCACGGCCGGTCCGCCGCCGCGGCGGTGAAGCGCGCCCCCAGCGCCGCGACCGCGGCACGCAGTTCCTCCCCGCCCTCGACGCCGAAGGCGAACGGCACCCTCGCCAGCCATTCCTGCGCGTACATGTCGGGGTTGCGGGTGCTGCCGACCAGCACGCACCGTTCCCCGAGGGGCTCCAGCCGCCCCATGGGCGGCCGGATCCACGGGGCCACCTCGGTCAGGGGGGCGTCGAAGAGCACGCGAGTGGGGAACTCCCAGCCGAGGCCCAGGTTCTCCTCCAGCGCCGCGACCGGGTCCAGGTCCTTGGGCGGATCGAACCCGTGTCCGGTCTGTCGGACCGCGCGGACCCGGTCGACCCGATAGGTGCGGATCGCGTCCGCGCGATGGGAATGGCACAGCAGGTACCAGCGCCCGTAACGGACGACGAGGGACCAGGGGTCCACCTCCGCCTCCCACTCGTCGCCGGCCTCGCTGCGGTAGCTGACCGACACCCGGCGCCGAGCCGCGACGGCGTCGACGAGTTCGCTGGTGACGGCCGGATCGGGGAGCGTCGAGTACGGGTCGGGCGCGGCCGACGCGTACTCGCGCAGCATGGCCGCCTGGCGGCCGACGTTCTCCGGCAGCGCCTTGACGACCTTGCCCAGGGCGGTGGAGACCAGGTCGTCGGCGTCGGCCGGCCGGCGGCCGAGCACCGCCATCACCAGGCCGAGCGCCTCGGCCTGCGTGAAATGGACCGGGGGCAGTCGGGTGCCGCGCCCCAGCCGGTACCCCCCGTGCGGTCCGCGGGCCGACTCCACGGGGATACCGGCCTCGCGCAGGATCCCGACGTACCGGCGTGCGGCCCGCTCCGTGACGCCCAGCCGCACGGCGAGTTCGCCGGCCGTCGTACCGGGGCGGGCCTGGAGGATCTCCAGGGTGCGTAGCGCTCGCGCGGTGGGGCTGAGATCGTTCGGCACGGCAGCAGGCTAATCCGCTCCGCCGGGTTGCCGTGGACGGCCGCCGGACAATCCGGCAGTGGATCGTCCGGATCTCCTCCTACGGTGAGGCCCGTTGAAGCCGGAGAAGGGGAAGTGACCATGGACATCCTGCTCATCGGCGGCCTGTGGCTGGACGGATCCGTGTGGGGCGACGTCGCGTCCGCGCTGGAGCCGCTCGGGCACCGCCCCGTGCCGCTCACTCTTCCGGGCCAGGGGGACGGCTCCGTGTCCGCCACGCTCGACGACCAGGTGGCGGCGGTGCTCGCCGCGGTGGACGCGGCGCCCGGCCGGCCTCTGGTGGTGGGGCACTCCGCGGCCTGTGCACTGGCCTGGCTGGCCGCCGACCGGCGGCCGGAACGGCTGGCCAAGGTCGTCCTCATCGGCGGCTTCCCGACGGGCGACGGGCAGCCGTACGCCGACTTCTTCGAGGTGAGCGACGGGGTGATGCCCTTCCCCGGCTGGGAGCCGTTCGAGGGGCCCGACTCCGTGGACCTCGACGACACAGCCAGGCGGGAGCTGGCAGCCGCCGCGATCCCGGTGCCCGCGGGCGTGGCCAAGGGCGTGGTGCGGCTGACCGACGAACGGCGGTTCGACGTCCCGGTCGTGGTCGTGTGTCCCGAGTTCACCGCCGCGCAGGCTCAGGAGTGGATCAGCGCCGGTGACGTCCCTGAGCTCGCCCGTGCCAAGCACGTCGACTTCGCCGACATCGACTCGGGCCACTGGCCCATGGTCACCCGGCCCGCCGATCTGGCCCGGATCCTGGATACGGCAGCGGGCCCGGCCTGACGACCCCGTCCCCCGGCCCGGCGTCCTCGTTCCGGCACCTCCGGAGTGCCCGTAGCGCCGCTCCGAACAGGGCGACCTGGACGATGCCTGCGACGGCGTGGACCGACGGCGCGTACGTGTCCGGGCCGGAGCTGAAGTCGTCGTAGCCGAAGCTCACCGCACCGAACAGGAACAGGACCGTCGTCAGGACGCCTGAGGGGAAGGTGATGACCGTGAGGACGACGGTCGCGGCGTCCAGGCCGCGTTCGACGCCCAGATAGTCGAGGCCGAACACCACTGCCAGGTAGGCCAGGGCGAGAATCACGCCCCTCGTCCGGGACGGGAGTTTCATGTCTTTCTTCTCCGGGCCCGTCACGCGGCTCGTCACGCGTCGCCCATGGTGTTGTAGGTCGGATGCCGTTGTAGAGCAGGGCGGGGTACGCGCGGCGAGCAGCTGTGCGTACCCCTACCAGGGCTGATCCTATGCAAAGGCGCCAAGAGGCCGGAAACGGCCGTTGCCGAACCGCCTGCCCCGCCTCTGCCGGCTCCGTCTACTCCGCCCCCGTCCCCTCCTCCAGCGCCGCCAGTGCCGGGTCCAGGACGATGTCCTCGTCCCGGGCCTCCGTCGTCGGCTCCTCCGGGAAGTGGCAGGCCGTCAGGTGGCCCTCGCGGTTGCCCGAGATCTGGACCAGCGGGGGTTCCTCCGCCGCGCACTTGTCCTGGGCCTTCCAGCAGCGCGTGCGGAAACGGCAGCCGGAGGGCGGGGAGATCGGGGACGGGACGTCACCGGCCAGGCGGATGCGCTCGCGGCCGGGTGATTCGGCGTCGTCGTCCGTGAGGTTGACCTCGGGTACGGCCGAGAGGAGGGCGTGGGTGTAGGGGTGGCGGGGGCGGGTGTAGATCGCCTCCCGGTCGCCGACCTCGATGATCTTTCCGAGGTACATCACCGCGACGCGCTGCGAGAAGTGCCGTACCACCGCCAGGTCGTGGGCGATGAAGAGGAAGGCGATGCCGAGTTCCCTCTGGACCTGCTGGAGCAGGTTCACCACCTGCGCCTGGATGGAGACGTCCAGGGCGGAGACCGGCTCGTCCGCGACGATCAGCTTCGGTTCCAGGGCCAACGCCCGTGCCACGCCGATGCGTTGGCGCTGGCCGCCGGAGAACTCGTGCGGGAAGCGGTTGTAGTGCTCGGGGTTGAGGCCGACGATCTCCAGGAGTTCGCGGACACGTTTCTCCCTGCCGCCCGCCGGGTTGATGTCGTTGATCTCCATCGGACCCGAGATGATCTTTCCGACCGTCTGGCGCGGGTTGAGGGACGAGTAGGGGTCCTGGAAGATCATCTGGATCTCGGAGCGGATCGGGGCGATCTGCCTGCGCGACGCGTGGCTGATGTCCTGGCCCCGGTACGCGATCGAGCCGCTCGTCGGCTCCAGGAGCCGGGTGATCAGGCGGCCGGTCGTGGACTTGCCGCAGCCGGACTCGCCGACCAGGCCGAAGCTCTCCCCCACCCGTACGGTCAGGTCGACGCCGTCCACGGCCTGGACGTGTCCGACGGTCCGCTTGATCGGGAAACCGCCCTTGACCGGGAAGTACTTGGTGAGTCCGGAGACCTCGAGGAGCGGTTCCCCGACGGTGGCCTGCTCGCGCGGAGCCGGGAGGACCGTGTCCTCTGTCATGACGTGTCCTCCAAGGCCTAGGCCAGTCGGGGTTTGATCTCTTCGAGGAAGATGGTGCGCTTCTGGTCCGCCGTCAGATGGCAGGCGGAGGCGCGGTCGGGGCCCAGCAGCGGGCGTTCGTTCACACAGCGGCCGGCGCCCGCCACCCGGTCCTGGAAGGTGCAGCGCGGGTGGAAGCGGCAGCCGGAGGGCGGGTGCAGCAGGGAGGGCGGGCTGCCCGGGATGGGGCTCAGCGGGGTGGACAGGTCGGAGTCCAGGCGCGGCATCGAGTTCAACAGGCCCCAGGTGTACGGGTGCTGGGGTGCGCGGAGGACCTGGTCCACCGTGCCCCGCTCCACCGCGTTCCCCGCGTACATCACCATGATGTCGTCGGCCATGTCGGCGATCACCCCCAGGTCGTGGGTGATGAAGATGATGCCCGATCCGAACTCCTGCTGCAGGTCCTTCAGCAGGTCCAGGATCTGCGCCTGGACCGTCACGTCCAGGGCCGTGGTCGGTTCGTCGGCGATGAGGAGGTCGGGGTCGCAGACCAGGGCCATCGCGATCATCGCGCGCTGGCGCATACCGCCGGAGAACTGGTGGGGGTAGTCCCTCGCCCGTTCCCGGGGGTTGGGGATGCCCACCTTGGCGAGCATCTCCACGGCACGCTCCCAGGCGGCCTTCTTGGAGACCCGCCGGTGCTTCATGTAGGGCTCGGCGATCTGCCGGCCCACCGTGTAGAACGGCGACAGCGCGGTGAGCGGGTCCTGGAAGATCATCGCGGCGCGGTTGCCGCGCAGCTGCTCCATCTCCCGCTCGGTGGCGGTGATCAGCTCCTTGCCGTCGAGCACGATCTCGCCGTCGGTCTTCGTGAACAGCGGGTTGTGCAGGCCGAGGATCGTCAGGTTGGTGACGGACTTGCCGGAGCCGGACTCGCCGACGATGCCGAGGGTCCTGCCGCGCGCCAGGTCGAAGGAGAGCCCGTCGACCGCCTTCACGGGACCGTCCTCCGTGGAGAACGTCACCTGGAGATCGCGGACCGAGAGGAAGCCGTCCGGCGCGTTCGCCGCCGGGGCGCCCTCGGGTTTGGTCACTGTGGTCACGGTGTCGCTTCCTAAGGGTCCTAAGAGAGGCGGATGCGCGGGTCGATCCACGCGTACGTGATGTCGGTGAAGATGTTGATGACCAGGATGAAGAAGGCACCGAAGAGCATCACGCCCATCGTCAGCGGCAGGTCCTTGTTGACCGCGCCGTCCACCGCGAGTCGGCCGATCCCCTGGAGGGAGAAGGTCAGTTCGGTGACGACCGCACCGCCGAGCATCGCGCTGACGTCGATGCCGAGCACGGTGACGATCGGGATGAGCGAGCCGCGCCAGGCGTAGCGGAAGAAGACGTACTTGCGGGACATGCCCTTGGCCTTGGCGGTGCGGACATGGTCCTCGGCGAGCTGCTCGATCATCGAGGAGCGGGCCATACGGGTGTACTGGGCGGTGAAGATGGTCGCCATCACGCAGACCGGGATCGACATCCCGACGAACCAGCCGACCGGGTCCTGCGTGATCGGCACGTACTTGGGGTCCTCCATCCAGCCGGTGCTGTAGACGAGGACGGTCAGGACGATCGGGCCGAGGAAGTAGATCTGGAAGGAGCTGAGCACCATCGAGGCGCCGGTGGCGAACTTGTCGATGTACGTGCCCCGGCGATAGGCGGCGATCATGCCCGCGCCGACGCCCACGATCAGGAAGACGACCGCTCCGCCGACGGTCAGCGTCAGGGTGAGCGGGAAGCGGTCCATGATGGTGCTCCAGACCATGTCGCCCGAGTAGAACGACACGCCCAGGCACGGGGCCGGGCAGTGGCCGGTCGGGAAGTCACGGCCCATCACGATCCCGGACATGAAGTCCCAGAACTGCTGGGCCAGCGGCAGGTTGAGTCCCAGTGCCTCCCGGATGTCCGCCAGGCGGGCCGGGGTGCAGTCCTTGCCGCAGGCGAGGGAGGCGTAGTCGGAGGGGGCGGCCACGAAGAGGAAGAACGTGGCGGCGCCGATGAGGAACAGGGTGACGGCGGCGCCCACCGTGCGCCGGACGATGAACTGGATCATGACGGCCTGGCTGCTCTCTGCAAGGACGGCAAGGACGGTTGGGGGGTTCGCGCAGGGCCGCGGAGGCGCACCGGGGGGTACGCCTCCGCGGCACCGGAGCCGTTGCCTACGACTTCAGGTAGAGCCGGGTGACGTCGATGTAGCTGGAGACGCTGCTGTAGCGGGCACCGCCGATGTTGGAGCCGAACAGCTGGAGCTGCTTGGTGTACCAGAGCGGGGCCGCCGGGTTGACCTTCTCCAGGATGTAGTGGTGCGCCTCGCGCCAGGTCTTCGCGGCCTCGGTCGGCTGCTGGGTGAGGGCCTTCTTGATCAGTTCCTGGACCTTGGGGTCGTTGATGTGCGAGTAGTTCGCGGAGCCGTCGGCGACCTGGTCACCGTCGTAGATCGGCGTGACGACCGTGCCCGGCGACGGCCAGTCCTGGCCCCAGCCGGTGATGTACAGGTCGTACGGGTTGTCGAGCTTGCCGATCTGCTCGTAGTAGCTGGCCCCGTCGACCTCCTTGGAGACCACGTTGAAGCCGACCTTGGTGAGGGCGTCCTCGATGGCGACCTTGCGGCGCTGGCCCGCCTCGGTGTTGGCGTAGGCGAAGACGACCTTCTTCTCGGCCGCCGGGACGCTCTTGAGGATCTCCTCGGCCTTGGCGATGTTGCCCTGCGGGGTCTTCAGCCGGCCGTAGGGGTCGTACGTCGCCTCGTAGCCCGGCAGGGTCGGCGCGAACAGGTTGGGGGCGACGTCACCGCCGTACGCACCGCCCTCGCCGGCGATCAGGGACTTGGAGTTGACCGCGTAGGTGATGGCGTCGCGGACCTTCTTGTCCTTGACCCGGTCCAGGTTGAAGGTGAGGGTCATGACGTACGGCTGGTAGCCCTTGACGGTCCGCTTGTACGTCTCGGTGTTCTTGACGACGTCCTGGATCTGGGTGGCGTCGACGCTGCCGGTGAACTGGATGGCGTCCTTGGAGTCGCCCTGGTCGGCGATGAGCCGCTTGGTCTGGGTGGACTCGGTGATGCCGAAGGCGAAGTTGAAGCCGTCCACGTACTGGTGGCGCACGGAGTCGGTCTTCGGGTCCCAGTCGCTGTTCTTGACCAGGACGAGGGACTTGCCGGACTTCGACGAGGCGATCTTGTACGGGCCGGTGGCGACCGGGGCCTTGTCGTAGTTGGCCTTGGTGTCGGTCTTGGCCGGCACGATGGCGTAGCCCGCCATGGCGAGGGTCTGCGGGAGGTCCGGGCGCGGGGTGTCGAAGTGGAAGACCACCGTCTTGTCGTCCGGGGTGTCCAGCACCGAGGCCGGCAGGTGCTTGGAGCCGAAGCCGCCGTCGGGCAGCGCCTTGCGGTAGTCGGCGCCGCTCAGCCAGGTCTGCAGATAGGTCGGACCGTCGAAGATGAACTTCGCGTACAGCCGCTCGACGCTGTGCCGGACGTCGGCGGAGGTGATCACGTTGCCGTTCTGGTCCTTGACCCCGTCCTTCAGGGTGAAGGTCCAGGTCTTGCCGCCGTCGGAGGACTTCCCGGAGTCGGTGGCGAGGTCGCCGACGACCGAGACGTTGCCCTTGTCGTCCTCCTGGAACTGGGTCAGCCGGCGGAAGAGCAGGTTGGCGATCTGGCCGGCGTCGGAGACGTAGATCTGGCCGGGGTCCAGGTGGGTCAGCGGCGTCTCCTGGTAGATCTGGATCGTGCCGCCGCTCTTGGCACCGGCCACGTCCTTGGCGGGGCCGGTGGAGTCGGCCGCGCCGAGGTAGGTGACCGCCTTGGACTGGACGGAGGCCTCCTTCTGGTCCTTCTTGGAGTCGGTGCCGGAGTTCCCGCCGGTGTTCTTGGAGCAGGCGGTGAGCGCGAGGGAGCCGGCCGCGACGGCGACCACCAGGGTGCGCGCTCTTCGGGACAGCAGTGAGCGATGAGACATCATGTGGCGAATCCACCTATTAGTCGGTTGTGATCCCTGAGTGCTGCCGGGCGCCGGCCGTGAGACCGACGGGGGGCGGCAGCCACCCCCACCCAAGGGACGTCCTATCGCCCGGACTTGGGGTCGAACGCATCCCGAACGGAGTCTCCGAGGAGGTTGAAGCTCAGCACGAAGATCACCAGTGCGACGCCCGGGAAGAACATGAACGCGGGGTCCTGCTCGGCGTATTGGGCGCCGGCCGCGAAGAGGCGTCCCCAGTCCGGGGTGGGCTCGACGAACCCGACACCGGCGAACGAGAGGAAGGCGATGCTGAGGATGGTGCTGGGAAGCTGGTACGTGAATTGCACCAGGATCGGCGTCACGACGTTCGGCAGGATCTCCTTGCGGACGATCCGCCAGGGCGAGGCTCCCGAGACCCGGGCCGCCTCGACGAACTCCCTTTCCCGCAGGGACAGTACGGTGGAGCGGACGATGCGCGCCATGCCCATCCAGCCCAGCAGCCACAGCACGATCAGGATGGCCAGGGCCCGGAAGTAGGTGGGCGTCTCCTCGCGGGGATCGACGAAGAACGAGGTCACCACGGGCATGAAGGCGATGAAGAACAGCTGCTGCGGGAAGGACAGGAAGAAGTCCGTGACGCGGCCGAGCCAGTAGTCGGTACGGCCGCCGAAGTAGCCGCCGATCAGGCCGATGACGATGCCCGTGGCCATGACCAGCACGGTGATGCCGAGCGCCATGTAGAGCGAGGTCCGCATGCCGTACAGCAGCATGGCGTACAGGTCACGGCCGTACTGCGGCTCGACGCCGAACCAGTGGTCGCCCGAGACGCCGCCCAAGTAGCCGAGCGGCAGCCCGAATTCGTCCAGGATCGGCTTGTCCGCGTAGGTCGGGTCCTGGCCGTACAGCGTGTACGGGTTGGTGCCGGAGAGCTTGGTCAGGAGCGGGGCCGCCAGGGAGATCACGAAGTAGGCGATCACGATGATCGCGCAGACGACGCCGGTACGGTCGCGTTTGAAGCGGATCCACATCAGCCGGCCGGGGGACCGGCCTTCGAGTGTCTCCGCTCCCGGCTTCGCCGGGGGCGCTGGTTCGCCCTCGGCGACGACCGAGGTTCCGCCGTCCTCGATGTCGATAGGACTGGTCACTGTTCGTCCGTTTCACAGGTGTGGATGTGGGGGGCTTCCGGGTAGCCCGAGGAACGCACGGCGAAGCGGCGGGAAACCGCAGTCGGACGCGCGTAGTCGAACGGCCGCGCTACACGGCCTGACGGATCCTCAGAAACGGTCGCCGGACGAACAGTCGGAACAGGACTGACCTGATGGCGCGAGTGCGACCCACCTGGTGTTCGTGACACCACGCATGGGAGTTCCTCCTCATGACTTCACGTGTTCACCAACAGGAGGTTTCCGTCCATACCCTCCGACACCCCTGACGGAGGGTCAGACACCCCCTGATGCTCGTGAGTCGGGCGCTGTCCCCACAGCGCGAGACCCATTGACCCGAGCGCTACGCGGCTAACTATCTGCCATGAGCCAGACTGCCGACCACCGTCTTTAAATCTCAATTCAGTCACAGCTGACGCGAAGTTCTTCCAAAAACTGGACAAACTGTTCGACGCGAGAAGGCCACGAAACGGACTTGTTACATGGCTATCGGGCGGGGATCTCCGCATTTCGGACACTGACCGAAGGTCGCTCACACCCGGTTACCCGAAAATGGGTTGCAAAAAGCCCGGGCACCCCCATCATGGGGGTGCCCGGGCTCAGGTGTCCTGCGATCAGCCGTGCTTGGCGCGGCTGGCGGCGCGGGCCCGCTCGCGGGCGTCCAGGTTCACCTTGCGGATGCGAACGGCCTCCGGGGTCACCTCGACGCACTCGTCGTCACGGCAGAACTCCAGCGACTGCTCCAGGGAGAGCTTGCGCGGCGGGACGATCGCCTCGAACGAGTCGGCCGAGGACGACCGCATGTTCGTGAGCTTCTTCTCCTTGGTGATGTTCACGTCCATGTCGTCGGAGCGCGAGTTCTCGCCGACGATCATGCCCTCGTACACCTCGGTGCCGGGGTCGGTGAACAGCACACCGCGCTCCTGGAGGTTCGTCATCGCGAACGCGGTGACGGCACCGGAGCGGTCGGCGACCAGGGAGCCGTTGTTACGGGTCTGCAGGGCACCGAACCAGGGCTCGTGGCCCTCGTGGATGGAGTGCCCGATACCCGTGCCGCGGGTCTGCGTCAGGAACTCGGTACGGAAGCCGATGAGACCGCGGGACGGGACCACGAACTCCATGCGGACCCAGCCCGAGCCGTGGTTGGACATGTTGTCCATCCGGCCCTTGCGGACGCCCATGAGCTGCGTGACCGCGCCCATGTGCTCCTCGGGCACGTCGATCGTCATGCGCTCGACCGGCTCGTACGTCTTGCCGTCGACCTGCTTCGTGACGACCTGCGGCTTGCCGATGGTCAGCTCGAAGCCCTCGCGGCGCATCTGCTCGACCAGGATGGCGAGCGCCAGCTCACCACGGCCCTGGACCTCCCAGGCGTCCGGACGCTCGGTGTCCAGCACACGGAGGGAGACGTTACCGATCAGCTCGCGGTCCAGGCGGTCCTTGACCTGGCGGGCGGTGACCTTGCGGTCCTTGACCGCGGCCTTGTTGTCGGCGCCCTTGCCGGTGCCGCCCCGGCCGACCAGCGGCGAGGTGTTCGTGCCGATGGTCATCGAGATGGCCGGCTCGTCGACCGTGATCAGCGGCAGCGGGATCGGGTTCTCGGTGTCGGCGAGGGTCTCGCCGATCATGATGTCCGAGATACCGGCGACCGCGCAGATGTCACCCGGGCCCGCCACCTCGGCGGGCTTGCGGGTGAGCGCCTCGGTCATCAGCAGCTCGGTGATGCGCACGTTGGACATCGTGCCGTCACGCTTGATCCACGTGACGGTCTGGCCCTTGCGCAGCTCGCCCTGCTCGACGCGGAGCAGCGCGATACGGCCGAGGAAGTTGTCGGCGTCCAGGTTGGTGACGTGCGCCTGGAGCGGGGCCGCCTCGTCGTACTCGGGAGCCGGGACGTGGGAGAGGATCGTGGAGAAGAACGGCTCCAGGCTGTCGCTGTCGGCCGGGACGGTGCCGTCCTCCGGCTTGGTCAGCGAGGCCACGCCGTCACGCGCACACGCGTAGACGATCGGGAACTCGATCTGGTCCTCGTCGGCGTCGAGGTCGAGGAAGAGGTCGTAGGTCTCGTTGACGACCTCGTCGATGCGCGAGTCCGGCCGGTCCGTCTTGTTGATGCACAGGATGACGGGCAGGCGCTGCTGCAGCGCCTTGCGCAGCACGAAGCGGGTCTGCGGCAGCGGGCCCTCGGAGGCGTCGACCAGCAGGACCACCGCGTCCACCATCGACAGACCGCGCTCGACCTCGCCACCGAAGTCGGCGTGGCCCGGGGTGTCGATGATGTTGATGGTGATGACGTCGCCGCCATCCTTCGGGTGGTACTTCACGGCCGTGTTCTTGGCCAGGATCGTGATGCCCTTCTCACGTTCCAGGTCGTTCGAGTCCATCATTCGGTCGTCGAGCGACTCGGCGGCGTGCGCGGCGAAGGCACCGGCCTGCTTCAGCATGGCGTCGACGAGGGTCGTCTTGCCGTGGTCGACGTGGGCGACGATGGCGACGTTGCGGATGTCGTGGCGCGTGGCCATAGTGCGGCGTACTCCCGGAGTGGTGAGAAGGCCCTGCTGCGTACGTCCGTGTGACGCGGGCCTGCCGGGCTTGACACGCCACGGCCTCACCCCATGTTACGTGCCCTTTGTAACTGAGGCTCGCTGGGCCAACCCGAAGGGGCGCGGGCGGTATCAACATGCGGCTCCGCCGCGTGGGCGCGACCAGCCACAATCCACCCGCACCCGGCCGCGAAACCCAGCCGCCCTACCCCTTCGTCGGGCTCGCCGACACCCTCGCCCCCTTCTTCAGGAACCCCATGTCCTGGTAGACAGGCGTCTGGAACCCGAACGCCCCCACGTTCACCAGCCCCTTCCGCACCCCCACGATCTGCGGCCTCTGGTACAGCGGCAGCGACCCGGCCGAGGCCCAGATCCGCGAGTCCGCCTTCCGCAGCAGCCCGTCCGCCTCGCCCTCGTCCAGCGACCCCAGCGCCTGGTCGAAGAGCTGGTCCACCTGGTCGGTGCCGACCCTCGTGTAGTTCTGCTCGACGTTCAGCGACCCGTCCGCGGCCACCACCGGCTTCGCGTAGATCGGCCGCGCGTCCGTCGCCGGGAACGCGGACGCCGGCCACGAGTACAGCGCGAGGTCGTACTGTCCGGACGCGATGTGGTCCTTGAAGTAGCTCTCGTCGGAGACGTTGGTGATCTCGGTCTGGATCCCGACCGCCGCCAGCATCTGCGTGATGTGCGCGCCGACGTTCTGCAGCGTCTCGGACCCCGGCCCCGACGGCAGCACGAACCGCAGGGTCAGCGCCTTGCCGTCCTTGGCCAGCGGACCGGCCGGGGCCCCCGCGCCCCTGGGTGCGGCCGTGCCCTTCGGCGCGTACGCCCCCGGCGCACCGTGCGCGTGGTCCTTCTGGTGGTCGCGGGTGTCCTTGCCGTCGGGCCCCTTGTCGTCCTCCCCCACGATGTACTGCCCGTCCTGCCCGCCCTGGGACTCCTCGCCCTTGTCCCCCTTGTCTCCCGTGTTGCCTTTCTCACCTTTCTCGCCCTCCGCGCCGGCCACCTTGCCGGCGTTCTTGATCGGGCCTCCGGCCACCCACCCGGCGTCGGCGAGCAGCGCCTGCGACTCGTGGGTGTCGAGGCCGCCGATCGACCCGCTGCTGTCCGTGTAGGCGGGCTGTCCGGAGAGGGCGACGTGGCTGCCGACCGGCACGGCGGGCAGCCCCAGCGGGGTGAGCACCAGCTTGGCGAGCGCCGCGCGGTCGAGCGCGCGGGCGACGGCCCGCCGTACCCGCTCGTCGGCGAGGGGGCCCTCGGAGCCGTTCAGGGCGAGCTGGGTGTAGGCGGGCTCCAGTGACTTGCGGACGTCGAAGTCGCGCAGCTCGTGCTGCTGCTCCAGCCACTTCGCGATGGTCCTGCCGAGCTTCTTGGGCCCGTCGGGCAGCTGCTCCTCGTCCATGCCGAGGTCGATCGCCCAGGAGCGCAGCTTCTTGGCGGAGGTCTTCCCGGCTCCCTGCAGCGGCAGGCCGGTGCCCTTCTCGCGGCCGGCGATGATGATCCGCTCGGCCTCGGAGGCGTCGATGTCGGCGACGTCGACCGTGCCGTCGGCGAGCGCGGAGGCCCGCTTGTCGCGGGACACGGCGTGCAGATCGATCTCGTCGAGCTTGGCCGGGCGGCCCCACCAGCGCGGGTTGCGGGTGAGGACCACGTCCTTCTTCGCGGTGTCGACCTTGTCGACCCGGAAGGGGCCCGCGGTGACCGTGAGCTTGCGGCGGGCGCCGTCGTTGAAGGCGTCCGGGGTGCCCATGACGTCCTTCGGGTACAGCGGGGAGAACAGCGACTTCCAGTCGGCGTAGGGCCGGTCGAAGGTGACCCGGACCTCCAGGTCGTTGGCGCCGCGCTCGATCTTGGCGATGCGGTCGTAGCCGGCGTTGCGGGCGGTCCAGTAGGCGGAGTCCTTGCCGGACAGGGCGCGCCACTGGGCGGCGAAGTCGGCGGCGCCGATCTCCCGGCCGTCGCTCCAGACGGCCCGCTGGTCGAGCTTGTAGAGGACGACCTGGCGCGGCTCGGTCTCGATGACCTTCGCGGACTCCAGGTAGTCGGGATTGCGGACCGGTGTGCCGGCGCGGTCGATGGTGAACATCGACGGCAGGACGGCCTGGGCGACCCGGGTGGTGCCCGCGTCGGCGTCGGCCTGGAAGGTGTTGAAGGTCTCCGGTACGGCGTCCACGGCCATCTTCAGCGTGCCGCCCTCGGCGACCGCGTCCCGGGCGACCGCCGCGATGTCCTGTGCGGCGAGCGGCTTGCTGCCCTCGTCGTCGCCGCCACCGCAGCCGGCGAGGAGGGGCACGGCGAGTGCGCCCGCGGCGAGCAGGGCGAGGGCGCTCCGCTGGTGGCGCCGGGATGGGCCGTCGTTCTTCTGCGGCGCCGTCGTGGCTGGTCGCGCAGTTCCCCGCGCCCCTTCGGGGCGCGATTCGACGCCGTGGTGAGACATCTCTGCTTACCTCCGTGTGGCCCGGTGACACGGGTGGGGTCTGTTCACGTTTGGGGGTATTTTGGAGTTGATCACATGTACGTCAGAAGTACGGACCCCACTGAAATGGACGGGGTCCGTCGGCTGGGGACGACACGGCGGCGGGGGCTGCCAAAGGCCACCCGTGCGGCGCAACGCCGACGTCCTCCCCGGCGCAAACAGAGCGCGTGCGGGCGTGCGTCGGAGGTGTGCAATCCGCCAATCGCTGCACATGCCTTCACATCAGTAGGTGTGACGCGCAACACTCGCAGGCGCATGAACGTTGCCGCCTTGGACCAAGAAGTCCGTGGAAGTGAGGTCACGTCATGTCCGTGCACGACGACCTGACGTCAGTCCAGCGCTGCCTGGAGGACCTGAACCGGTCCGTCGGCCGCCTGGAGCAGCAGCTCGGGAGCGGCGGACTGGAGATGCGCCGCGTCCGCGCCGACGCCGATCACCTGCGCGAGAGCGTGGCACTGCTGAGGGAGACGGCCGACACCGGCGCCCCCGGCAAACGCCCCGAACTCGTCACCATCTCCGACGATCCGTACGACATCAACCTGTGGACGGACACGGACGACGAGGGTCTCGGCGCCCGCGACCGGCGCGCACCGTAGGAGCGCCGCCCGCAGGCCACCCGACCCCCGACCCGACCGGAGTCATCCGTTGGCCACTGGTACGGAACCACATCCGAACAGCGGCGGCGTACGAGCCCGTACGCGCGCCGCGATCTCCGCCCCGCACCTGCGGACCGACCGCTGGTGGCTGGCACCCGCCGTCACCGCGGCCGGTCTGTTCGCGTTCGTCGTCTACTCGACGTGGCGGGCCTTCTCGAACGCGCACTACTACTCGGCGCCGTACGTCTCGCCGTTCTACTCGCCGTGTCTGGCCGAGAACTGCAAGAACATGCCGTCCGGCCCGAACGCCGACCTGTTCGGCAGCTGGTGGGCGATCTCCCCGGCGATCATCATCCTGATCTTCCCGCTGGGCTTCCGCCTGACCTGCTACTACTACCGCAAGGCGTACTACCGCAGCTTCTGGGCGTCCCCGCCCGCCTGCGCGGTGGCCGAGCCGCACGCGAAGTACACCGGTGAGACCCGCTTCCCGCTGATCCTGCAGAACGTCCACCGGTACTTCTTCTACTTCGCCCTCCTGGTCGCCTGCGTGCTGACCTACGACACGGTCCTCTCCTTCCGGGACACCCACGAGAACTGGGGCCACATGGGCCTCGGCACCCTGGTCTTCCTGGTCAACATCGTGCTGATCTGGGCGTACACGCTCTCCTGCCACTCCTGCCGGCACATCGTCGGCGGCAAGCTCAAGCACTTCTCCAAACACCCCGTGCGCTACAAGGCGTGGCAGTTCGTCGGCCGGCTCAACAACCGGCACATGCAGCTCGCCTGGGCGTCGTTGGTGAGCGTGGCGCTCGCCGACTTCTACGTCTATCTGCTCGCGTCCGGTGTCTTCGACGATCCGCGATTCTTCTAATGAGTGGGGCCTACTGATGACCGTGGTCGACCGCCAGGAGTGGGACGTGGTCGTGGTCGGGGCCGGCGGCGCCGGTCTGCGCGCCGCGATCGAGGCGCGCGAGCGGGGCGCCCGTACGGCGGTGATCTGCAAGTCGCTGTTCGGCAAGGCGCACACGGTGATGGCCGAGGGCGGCATCGCCGCGGCCATGGCCAACGTCAACGAGCACGACAACTGGCAGGTCCACTTCCGGGACACCATGCGCGGCGGCAAGTTCCTCAACCAGTGGCGGATGGCCGAGCTGCACGCCAAGGAGGCCCCGGACCGGGTCTGGGAGCTGGAGACCTGGGGCGCCCTGTTCGACCGCACGAAGGACGGGAAGATCTCCCAGCGCAACTTCGGCGGCCACGAGTACCCGCGCCTCGCGCACGTCGGCGACCGCACCGGCCTCGAACTGATCCGGACCCTGCAGCAGAAGATCGTCTCCCTCCAGCAGGAGGACCACCGCGAGACCGGTGACTACGAGTCCCGGCTCAAGGTGTTCCAGGAGTGCACGGTCACCCGGATCCTCAAGGACGGCTCCCGGGTCAGCGGCGTCTTCGCGTACGAGCGCGAGAGCGGCCGTTTCTTCGTGCTCGAAGCCCCCGCCGTCGTGATCGCGACCGGTGGCATCGGCAAGTCCTTCAAGGTGACGTCGAACTCGTGGGAGTACACCGGCGACGGGCACGCGCTCGCCCTGCTGGCCGGGGCGCCCCTGCTCAACATGGAGTTCGTGCAGTTCCACCCGACGGGCATGGTCTGGCCGCCCTCCGTGAAGGGCATCCTGGTCACCGAGTCGGTGCGCGGCGACGGCGGGGTGCTCAGGAACTCCGAGGGCAAGCGGTTCATGTTCGACTACATCCCGGACGTCTTCAAGGAGAAGTACGCCGAGTCCGAGGAGGAGGGCGACCGCTGGTACGAGGACCCGGACCACAACCGGCGTCCCCCGGAGCTGCTCCCCCGCGACGAGGTCGCCCGCGCGATCAACTCCGAGGTGAAGGCGGGCCGCGGCTCCCCGCATGGCGGGGTCTTCCTGGACGTGTCGACGCGGATGCCGGCCGAGGTGATCCGGCGCCGGCTGCCCTCCATGTACCACCAGTTCAAGGAGCTGGCGGACGTCGACATCACGGCGGAGGCGATGGAGGTCGGGCCGACCTGTCACTACGTGATGGGCGGGGTCGCGGTGGACTCCGACACCGCCGCCGCGCGCGGTGTACCGGGGCTGTTCGCGGCCGGTGAGGTGGCCGGCGGAATGCACGGCTCCAACCGGCTCGGCGGCAACTCCCTGTCCGACCTGCTGGTGTTCGGGCGCCGGGCGGGCTGGCACGCGGCCGAGTACGCGGACGGCCTCGACGCCCGGCCGGAGGTGGACGACGACCAGGTCGACTCGGCGGCGGCCGAGGCGCTGCGGCCGTTCTCGGCGGAGGGCCAGGAACCCGAGTCCGGCCCGCCGGAGAACCCGTACACCCTCCACCAGGAGCTCCAGCGGTCCATGAACGACCTGGTCGGCATCATCCGCCGGGAGGGCGAGATGGAGCAGGCCCTGGAACGGCTCGCCGGGCTGCGGGTCCGGGCGCGCCGGGCCGGCGTGGAGGGGCACCGCCAGTTCAACCCCGGCTGGCATCTCGCCCTGGACCTGCGGAACATGCTGCTGGTCAGCGAGTGCGTGGCCCGCGCCGCCCTGGAGCGCACCGAGTCGCGCGGCGGGCACACCCGCGAGGACCACCCGACGATGGACCGCCGCTGGCGCCCCGTCAACCTGCTCTGCCGGCTGGCCGACCCCACCGGCGGACTGGCCGCCACCGATCCGGAGCGCGGCCAGATCGACCTCACCCGCGAGACGACCGACCCCATCCGAGCCGACCTGCTCGCCCTCTTCGAGAAGGAAGAGCTGGTCAAGTACCTCGCCGAAGAGGAGCTGTACGAATGAGCGGCTACACGGCCCACTTCCGGGTGTGGCGGGGCGACGTCGAGGGCGGCGGCCTGGAGGACTTCAAGGTCGAGGTGAACGACGGCGAGGTGGTCCTCGACATCATCCACCGCATCCAGGCCACCCAGGCCGCCGACCTGGCCGTCCGCTGGAACTGCAAGGCGGGCAAGTGCGGTTCGTGCTCGGCGGAGATCAACGGCCGCCCGCGTCTGATGTGCATGACCCGGATGTCCGTCTTCGAGCAGGACGAGACCATCACGGTCACCCCGCTGCGCGCCTTCCCGGTCATCCGCGACCTGGTCACGGACGTCGGCTTCAACTACCAGAAGGCCAGGGAGGTACCGGCGTTCGTGCCGCCCGCCGGGGTCGCCCCCGGCGAGTACCGGATGTTCCAGGAGGACGTGGACCGCTCGCAGGAGTTCCGCAAGTGCATCGAGTGCTTCCTGTGCCAGGACACCTGCCATGTCGTGCGTGACCACGAGGAGAACAAGACGGCCTTCGCGGGCCCGCGTTTCCTCATGCGCGTCGCCGAACTGGACATGCACCCGCTGGACGCGGCGGACGCCTCCGGCCTGGACCGCAAGCGCACGGCCCAGGACGAACACGGCCTCGGCTACTGCAACATCACCAAGTGCTGCACGGAGGTGTGCCCCGAGGGCATCCACATCACCGACAACGCGCTGATCCCCCTGAAGGAGCGGGCCGTGGACCGCAAGTACGACCCGCTGGTATGGCTCGGCTCGAAGATCAGGAGGCGCCCGGCAGGAGGCTGAGCACCCGCCGGAGGTTGAACTCGGCGATCTCCCGCATCGGTTCGCGCTCCGGGAAGTCGCCGTCCAGCAGCCGCAGCGGCCCGGCGACGAGGTTCAGGTGCATCGCGAGCCGGTACAGCTCCATGCGGTCCTCGTCGAGGTCCGCGACGCGCAGCAGGTCGTAGGCGGGCCCGAAGCGGAGCTGGAGGAAGACGTGCTCCCATTCGGCGTCGAAGTACATCAGGCCCTCGATGTCGATGAGCGCGGGATCGCCCTCCGCGGTCACCAGGACGTGGTCCGGGCCGAGTTCGCCGTGCACGAGTGAGGCGTGGTCGCGCGGCTCGACCGCGTCGTAGAGCTCGTGCACCCGCTCCGCCAGCGCCTTGCGGACCCGGCGCACCCGGGGGTCCCGCTCGGCGACCTCCGCGATGTCGTGCACCGCGCGGTCGGCGACGACCTGCTCGCAGGAGTTGCCCCGCGGCTTGCCGCCCTCCGCCACGAGGGCGGCCTTGCCGTATCCGGAGGACACGCACTCCCGGAGCACGCCGAGCGTCCCCGCCAGCCGTGCCAGCGGCACCCGCGCCGCGCCCGGGTCGCTGCGCAGCATCATCTCCAGGCTGCCGCCCCGGACGTCCTCGACGACCGCCGCGTACGCGGGCAGGTGCTCGGCGTCCTCGTCCGCGAAGAGCAGGGCGGGGGTGCGCACGCCGAGTTCGGTCAGCAGGTCGTGGGCCGACAGGAAGAGGCCGAGACCGGAGGCGTGCGAGAACGGGTCGCGGATGTCGGCGTCGGCGGGGCCCCAGTAGTCCTCCTCCGGGGACCAGACGTACGCGATCGCGGTCCTGCCGTTGTCCAGAGCGAGCCGGTAGACACCTTTCTTGGAGCCGCCCCGTAACCGGGTCACGGTGGCGGGGGTACGGCCGAGGGCCTCGCGGGCGAGCGGGGCGAGGTCGTCACGGGTGAGGTGGGCACGAGCGGTTGTCATGACGTACGGACCCAGTCCTTCCGATAAGAGGTCCAGTCATCCTCGGTGGCGGCGAAGTCGACGTACAGCGCGACGCCGAAGTTAGCGCGATCCGCGTCCGTCCGGGACAGTCCCAGCCGAACTCCGCGCACGGCCGCCGGCACGGTCTCGGCGTGCGCCCAGTGGCCGAAGCGGTTCTCGCGGTAGAAGGGCAGGCCCATGAGGAGATCGGTCCCGGGCGGGGTGACCTCGATCGCGAGGCTGGTCTGCTGGGCGACGTACCCGCCGTACAGGCTCTGCAGCGGCTGCATGGTGTCGTACGACATCACCGCGATCTGATCCACCCTGCGGGCGACTTGCCCGAAATACTCCTGCGACCACCACTTGGGGTGACCGGTGACGGTACCCCAGAAGGAGTGAAAGGCCGGGAGCGGGTCGATCTGGTGTGCGGCGACGGAGAGGAGCGGGGTGACCGGGCGCAGGGCGTCGAGAAGGGCGAGGTAGTTCCGGTCGCCGGAGTGCAGGGGCTCCAGATCGAAGTGGACCCCGTCGAACCCCTCTCCGACGACCTGCCGGGCGGACGCGACCACGGCGGCGCGGGTCTCGCTCCGCTCCAGATGCATGGCGTACGGCTTCTCGGGCGCGAGCTCGTCGCCGAGCCAGGCCTGGACGCGGACGCCGGGGAGTTTTCGATGCACGGCTGTTATCAGCCAACGGGCCTTGAGATAGGCCGATTTGGGCAGCGTGCCGTTGTGTTCCAGTGGTCCGGCATGGACGTAGAGGTCGCGTATGCCGGTGTCCGCGAGCCGGGTGGCGAGGGCGGTGACGTCGGCGTCGGTCCTACGACCGTCGACCCAGGCGTGACCGAGCCAGAGGGCGTCCTTGTTCCGGGTGTGGGTGCCGGGTTTCGGGTCGCCGGTGTAGTTGATGCGGAGGGCGGTCTCGGCGATGAGGAGGGGAAGCAGCAGAAGCAGGACGACGCCGAGACCAACACGCCGCACCCACCGACTCCGGGCCGTCCTCCCACCCGCACCACCCGTACCACTCTCGTCGCCGGGTGCGGGTGGCCCCGGCGGGGGCTCCGACGCGTCGGCGGCCGCGGGTGGCGCCGGGGCGGGCTCCGGCTCGTCGGCGGCCGCGGGTGATGCCTGGGCGGGGGCCGGCCCGTCGGCGGGCTCGGGTGACGGCCGGGCCGACGCCGGCCTGGCGGGGGCTGCGGGCGACGGCCGCGCGGGGGCCGGTTCGTCGGCGGCTGCGGGTGACGGCCGAGTGGGCTCCGGCCCGTCGGTGGCCTCCGGTGACGGCCGGGCCGACGCCGGCCGGGCGGGGGCTGCGGGCGACGGCCCGGCGGGGGCCGGTTCGTCGGTGGGCTCGGGTGACGGCCGCGCGGGGGCCAGCTCATCGCCGGGCGCGGGCTCCGGTCGGGCCGGGGCCGGTGATGGCCGGGTGGGGGGCGGTTTGTCGGCGGCTGTGGGTGATGGTCGGCCTGGCTCCGGTTCGTTGGTGGGGTTCGGGTTTTGCTGGTCTTTCGGGCTCCGTTCCATTCTCTGGTCCCCTGTTCTTGTCGTCCCTCGTCCGTCCCCGCCCCGGTCGCGAAGCCGACTAGCTGCCCATACGCTCCGAAATGTGACGTCATCCTTGATCCGGGGTCGGCCGAGGCATGCGACCGGGCGCATAGGTGTGCGGGTGGGGCATGCGGTGCTGGGCGGGGTGACCGGGGTGGTCTGGCTGGTGTTGCCGGTGATGACGAGCCCCGCTCAAGATCCGGTTCCCGTGACGGGGGGCCGGACGGTCGCCGCGGCCCGGGCGGACGAGGCGGACGGGGCGTCGGCCGCCGACTACGTGCTGCCCCTCGTCGTCGTGGCGGCGGCCGGTGCGCTGGGCGGCTACGGGTACGTACGGCGGATACGGCGGTCCCGCTCGCGCACCACACCGGGGCTCGTCTCCCCCGCCCCGCCCGCGCCGGCGCCCGCCGACTTCGAACGGCAGGCCCGTGCCTCCCTGATTCTCGCCGACGACTGCGTCCGCACCAGCCGCGAGGCGCTCGGCCTCGTCGAAGCGGGCGAGCCCGTCGCCCGGGCCCTGCACGCGGCCGGGACCGAGCTGTCGGCCGCGTTCGCGATATGGCGGCGGTACGAGGAGGGGACACCGGCGGACGACGCCGGCCGCCGGCAGGCACTGGTGGGGGTGGTCGGGCGGTGCGCGGAGGCGGGGCGCCGGCTCGACGCGGAGGCGGAGGGGTACGACGCCGAGTGGGACACGGGGGATGCGCTGGCGCCGGCCGAGAGACGGTTCCGGGAACTGGCCGCGCGGACGGGCCGGGTGGAGAGCGCGCTGACGGAGGCCGGGGAACGCTACGGCGCGTCCGCCGTCGCTCCCGTCGTCGGATACGTCGAACAGGCCAAGGACCGGCTCGTGTTCGCGACCTCACGGATCAACCAGGCCCGCCAGGACGCCGATTCGGGCGACGGCGACGGGTACCGCCGTGAACTGCGCGCCGCCGAGGGCGCGGTGGCGCAGGCCGGGGTGCTGCTGGGCGGGGTGGAACGGCTGGCCGAGGAGCTGCGGACGGCCGCGGGGACGGTCCCGGCGGCCCTCACGGGCGCGGAGGCGGAACTGGCGGGGCTGCGGGCGACCGCGTTCCCGCCGCGGCTGGCGCATGCCGACGCCGTGCTGGCCGCGGTACGGGAGGAGCTGACGGGTGGCCCGTACGACCCGCTGGACGCCCTGCGCCGGGTCGTACGGGCGGTGGAGGGGACGGGGGGCGGGCGGACCGGGGTGATCTCGGCGGGGGCGGAGCTGGTGGCGCGGAGCGCGCTGGGGGCGGCCGACGACTTGGTCGGTACGCATCGGGGAGCGGTGGGGGTGGAGGCACGGGCGCTGCTGGCGGAGGCGCGGGGCGCTGCGCCGGCGGACGCCGACAGGCTGGCGCGGAGGGCGCGGGAGCTGGCGGAGCGGGATGTACGGGCGCACGGGAACCCGCTCGCGGGGGCGGCGGCGCATGAGAGCGGGGTGGCGGGGGCGGTGCTCGGGGGTGTGCTGCGGGGGGAGGAGGCCGACGGGGGGCCGGTGTTGGCGTTCGGGGGGCCGGAGACCCGGGGGCGGTTGGGGTAGGCGTCAGGGGGTGCCACGGCAGGTGGTGCGGCGGCTGCGGGTGCGTGCCGCACGGGACATCCGGCCTGAACCAGCCCTCCTCAGAACAGACTGAGCAGAGCCTCCGCAGGATCGGTCAGGCCCGTCTCCCCGTCCGGCAGCGGCAGTTCGAACCACACCGTCTTCCCCCGCGGCGTCCGGCGGGAGCCCCACGCCGCGCTCAGCAGCCCGACCAGCTGCAGCCCACGGCCGCCCTCGTCCGTGTCGCGGGCGCGCCGGCGCCTCGGCTGGACCAGGCCGGAGTCCCAGACCTCGCAGACCAGGGTCCGGTCCAACAGCAGCCGTAGCCTTATCTCGCCCTCGCCGTAGCGCAGCGCGTTCGTGACCAGCTCGCTGACCAGCAGCTCCGCCGTGTCGACCAGGGGCTCCAGGTCCCAGGTGAGGAGCTGGCCGCGCGCGTACTCACGGGCGCGGCCCACACTGCGCGGCTCGCGCGGCAGCGTCCAGTCGCCGACCGACTCGGCCGGCAGCCCCTGGACCCGCGCCATCAGCAGGGCGATGTCGTCCTCGCCGTGGTGCGTGTCGAGGGTGTTGAGGACGTGGTCGCACACGTCCTCCAGGGGCTGGGAGGGGTCCGTGAGGGCGCCTACGAACGCCTGGAGGCCCTCGTCCAGGGGGTGGTCGCGGGATTCGACCAGGCCGTCGGTGTAGAGGGCGAGGAGGGAGCCCTCGGGAAGGTCCACCTCGACCTCCTCGAAGGGCTCGCCGCCGACGCCGAGCGGCATGCCGGGCGGGACGTCGAGCATCAGGGCGGCCTCGCCGGGTTCCACCAGCACGGGCGGCAGGTGGCCGGCGTTGGCGAACGTACAGCGTCTGGTGACGGAGTCGTAGACGGCGTACACGCACGTCGCGAGGTAGACCTCGGAGAGGTCCGCGTCGCGGGGCTGGCGGGCCGTGCGGGTGGCCTGCTGGACGCCTCCGGGGGTGCCGAGGCCGCGGGCGATCTCGTCCAACGCCGAGAGGACCTCGGCCGGTTCCAGGTCCAGCAGGGCCAGGGTGCGGACCGCCGTACGGAGTTCGCCCATCGCGACCGCCGCGCGCAGGCCGCGACCCATCACGTCGCCGACCACCAGCGCCGTGCGGTGGCCGGGGAGTTCGATGACGTCGAACCAGTCGCCGCCGACCTCGGTCGCCGCGTTGCCGGGCAGGTAGCGGCAGGCGATGTCCAGGCCCGAGGCCTCGGGGTCGCCGGGCGGGAGCAGGGACCGTTGCAGTATCAACGCGCGTTCGTGTTCGCGGCGGTACAGGCGCGCGTTGTCGATACAGACGGCCGCGCGGGCCGCCAGTTCGACGGCCAGGTCCCGGTCGCGGTCGCCGAAGGGCTCGCTGCCCTTGGCGCGGGCGAACTGGGCGAGGCCGACGACGGTGTCGTGGGCGACCATCGGGACCGCGAGGGTGGACTGGACGAGGCCCCCCTCCTCCGCGGGCACGTGCTGCGGGCGGGCGGTGCGCAGGGCGTCCGCGCACGGGGAGTTGAAGGGGTAGTGGTGGACCGCGCCGACGGCGACGGCGGTACCGCCGCCCACGAAGGGCGCGTCGGAGACCGCGCTGGCGAAGGCCACCCGGCGCAGCTCCGCGCTGCCGTCGGCGAGTCCGGGCGGGGTCTCGTCGCCGGCCAGCAGGCCCTGGTAGAGGTCGACCGTGGCGAGGTCGCAGAAGCCGGGCACGACCACGTCGAGGAGTTCGCGGGCGGTGGTCTCCAGGTCCAGGGAGTTGCCTATACGGGCACCGGCCTCGTTGAGGAGGGCGAGATTCCGCCGGGCCGCGGCGGCCTCGCGGGCGGCGGCGCGGCGGGCGGTGATGTCCAGGCCGAGCCAGGCGATGCCGATCGGACGGCCGCTGCCGCTGTGCACCCGGTAGAGGTTGATGGACCAGTGCCGGCGCTCCTCGGAGCCCGGCACGAACCCGGTGACGTGCATGTCGGTGATGGAGTTGCCGGTGTCCAGGACCCGGCGCATGGTGGCCGCGACCCGCTCGGCCTCGGCCCGTGGCAGATAGTCGTGGACGCCCTTGCCGCGGTGGTCGTCGGGGGTGCCGCCGAAGATGGAGGAGAACCGCAGGTTGGCGCGGCGGATCCGCAGGTCGGGGTCGATCAGCAGGAAGCCGAAGGGAGATTGACCGAATATCGACTGCGAGGCCGCGAGGTCGGTCTCGATGCTGCGCAGGGTGCGGACGTCGACCACGATGCAGACGGCGGCGTGCTCGCCCTCGGCGGTGCGGGTCGGCATGACGTAGACCTCGGCGATGCCGTCCTCGCCGCGCTCGCCGTCCGCGGTGTCGGGCATCCGGAACGGGACCACGCCGGTCCACTCCCGTCCGTCCAGGATCTCGGCCATCTTCCGCTGGCCGCGCTCACGCAGGTCGGGGTCGATGAACGCCTCGATGGGGTCCATGCCGACGGCACGCTCGGCGGGGATGCCGAAGATCTGCTCGGCGCGCAGGCTCCACTGGTCGACGAGGCCGCCGGCGCCGATGGAGAACGAGGCGACCTTGATGTAGTCGTAGATCGAGCCGGGTGGGCTGCTCTGCCACATGGCGTCGCCAGGGGCCGCGGCTGCCTCCGCGGTCCCCGCCCTCACGCCGTCCGACGGGTCCTCGGACTCCGTGGCCTCAGCTGGTATCTCGCTCACGCGAACCGTCCCCTCCAGCTCACCGCGCCCGGCACCGGTCACCGGATGCGGCTGCCCGCAGTATCCAGCACTACGGTGCCGCCTGACACGGTGTTCACGATCACAGCACGGTCCAGACGATTTCCGGACCGGACCGTGACAACACTCCCAGTCTTCTAACCAGGGAACACGCCGTCGAATCACGCACTCCGGGACCCATTCCGAGGCCACTCTCGCGAGTGGACGGCGCAACGGTGCGTGTACACCCCGTTCATCCCGTTCAGCCGGGTACGGCCAGCTCGAACCAGACCGTCTTGCCGGCGTTTCCGGGCCGGGTGCCCCAGCTTCGCGAGGAGCCGGCGACCAGCTGGAGACCGCGGCCGCTCTCGTCGTCGGGACTGGCCGCGCGCTCGCGCGGCGGGTCCGGGAGCGGGTCGGAGACCTCGACGCGGAGGGTGCCGGCGAGGTCGGCGGGGCGGACGAGGCGGACGCCGATGGGGCCGGTGGCGTGCCGCAGCGAGTTGGTGACCAGCTCGCTGACCAGCAGTGCGGCGAGGTCGGCGAGGCCGTCGAGGCCCCAGCCGGTCAGTTGGTCACGGACCGCGGTACGGGCGGTGCGCACGGCACCGGGTTCCGCGGGAAAGGTCCACTCGACGGTGTCACCTTCGGTGTCGATCACACCGATCACTTCCCGTGCAGCATGCCCGCCCATGTCCGGTTTCATGGGGTTAATGGGCACATACCCGATATCCCGGGAGCAGTACCGCATTGCGGGGCGCACTGTGGTGCGAACGGCTTACGCCGGGGGGCCGTGCGCCTAGGAGCTCGGGTTGTGCGGGTGCCGGGCGACTGCGGGCTCGTGGGGGCTGGTCGCGCAGTTCCCCGCGCCCCTTACAGGGCACTCCAATTCGCGGCGATCTCGCGTACCGCCGGAACATCCTGGTCCAGCCAGTCGACGTCCCAGGTCTCCTCCGGGGTCAGCCAGCGCAGTTCGTCGTGGTCCTGGAGGGGCTTGGGGTCGGGGGAGCCGGGGCGGAGCCTGGCCGTCCACACCTGGAGGACGTACGGCGCCCTCAGGGGCCACTCCCCCGGGACGCGTGCCACGGTCTCCGTCTCCACGCCCAACTCCTCGCGGAGTTCGCGCACCAGGGCGTGCTCCGGTGTCTCGCCCGGCTCGACCTTGCCGCCGGGCAGCTCCCAGCGGCCGGCCAGGTCCGGGGGCGCGCTGCGGCGGGCCGCGAGCAGGCGGCCGGCGTCGAGCAGGGCGGCTCCGACCACCACGATCCGTTCGCTCATGGCCCGGAGCCTACGGGAGGCGGGCCGGGCCTAGTTGCGTGAGGCCCCGTCCCCGTTGCTGTGGCCGATGCGCTCGACCCAGTAGAGCTGTTTGTGTCCGCGGTCGTCGAGACTGTCGGCGATCTTCTGCGCCTCGGCCCGGGTCGCGTACCGGCCGACGCGGTAGCGATTGCCGTTGTCGTCCTGCCGTATGACGAGCCAGGGGAGAGAGACCGTGCCTTCCGTCATCGCGCCCCTCCGTTTCTCCCGGCTCCCGCCCATCCCCGCCCCGCTAAGGAAACCGCACTCCGCATATGCCCGAGCGTACGCCTAACCTTTACGCAGCGAATACGGCTTTTCACAAAGAGGTACGCAACCAGCCAGAACGGCGGGGGCGCACGATGACGAATGCGCCGTTCGGAAGCCTCCCGTTTCGGGTCGCGGGCATGGCGGGGACAGCCGGGACCACCTGGGAAAACGGCCGGATCGCAGCGGCCGGTGCCAGGTCCGGACCGGACTGGTGAAGGTGTCAACTATCGCAAGGGTGTGCGCTACTTCACGGGCAGGTGGTACGCGGCGCGGTAGCGGTCGGCCGGGATGACCACGTCCGCGGTCTCCACCGGGCGGCCCGAGGCGTAGTACGTCCGCTGGATCACCAGGACCACATGGCCGGGGACCCCGCCCAGCGTGAGCAGTTCCTCGGCGAGGCCGGGGCGGGCGCCGACCTCCTCGGTGACGTTGTCCACGACGACGTCGATGGCGCGCATCCGCTCGACCACGCCCATGCCGCCGAGCGGGCCCTCCTCGGGCAGCATCACGGGGGTGCGGCCGGTGACGGCGAGGGGTTCCCAGGAGGTGGAGAGCATCATCGGCTCGCCCGCGTCCCGGAACAGGTACCGGGTGCGCATCACACGGTCGCCGACCTGGATGCCGAGCCGGTCGGCGATCACCGCGCCGGCCTCGGACTGCTCGCTGCTGGACTCCCAGGTGCCGCGCGCGGTCCCCTCGGACTGCTCCTGCCGGAACGGGGTGGCGCCCCCGGCCGGGCGGAACCCGGAGCGGGCCACCCGGCGGGGCACGGGCCGCTCGCGGACGTACGTCCCGGAGCCGGAGCGGCCCTCGACCAGCCCCTCGGCCATCAGCACCTTGCGGGCCTCCAGGGCGACCGTGTCGGAGACGCCGTACTCCTCGCGGATGCGGGCCTGGGAGGGGAGTCGGGTGTGAGGGGGCAGCGAACCGTCGACGATCTTCTTACGGAGATCACCCGCGACACGCAGATACGCCGGCTGCTCACCGAAAGTCACTGGCCGCTCCCATCAGGTTGTACAGACAGCTACAGCCTGGCAACCGTGGGTTCTGCCCCGCAAGCAAAGGCCAGAGAATCACTCGATGTGATGACATCGGACCCGGGGAGGCTTTACGCAGGCACTTTCTCCCCGTTATGGCCGCGATCACACCTCCATGCCGGAGCCACTTCCTCCACTGCCGGAGCCCGAGCCTCCGCCGTCGTACGAGGGCGGGGTCGTGGCGAGGCCCAGAGCCTTGCGCGCGGTGACCGACCTCTTGGGGTCGAGGAGCGCCGAGCCCTTGTCGTAGTGGGTGTAGTACGTGTCGGCGTCGGTGGCCTTCGCCGCCTTCGCCCACTCCGCGCGGGCCTTGTCCAGGTCCGCGACCAGGTCGTTCACCGACCGCTTCGCGCCCGCGTCGTCCCAGGTGTGGGCGCGCAGCATGCCGGTCTGCTCGGTGAGCGCCCCGGTGACCCGGTTCGCCCAGTCCCGGTAGCCGGGCAGGTCGTCCTCGACGTGTTCGGCCTCGGGGACGGCGTCGAGGGCGTCGTTGAGGACGTGTGCGGCCTTGAGGTAGAGGAGCTGGTCGCCGTCCAGGACGGACTCGTCGTTGCGCAGCGAACCCGACAGCGTCCTGCCCTCGGTCGTGTTGCCGAAGACGCAGGCGACCTGCCGGTCGCCGTACTCCCAACTGTCCTTGCTGGGCGTGAAGTAGTACACGTCGACATCGCCGGGGATCGCCCAGCCGTCCATCGCGTAGCCGTCCTCCAGGGCGTAGCAGCGCTGGTCGGCGGAGTGGGCGACGCCGTCGTCGCCCGGGTAGGCCGAGCCCTTGAGGTCGTAGGTGGCGAAGACCTCGCCGTCGTGCGCCTGCTCGCAGTCGACGACGGTGACATCGGAGACCAGGTCGCCGGTGAGCGCGCCGTCCGGGGTGTCGAAGCAGTCCCCGGTGGACAGCGAGAGGCTGGAGGTGTCGTTGACGCCCTCCTTGACCCCCTGCCAGAAGTCGGCCGCGCCGCCGGTGGCCAGCAGCAGCACCAGCAGGGCGAGCCCGATGCCGGAGAACACCGACCCGGTGACCGCCATCGCCGTGCCGCGCTCCCCCCGCCTGCGGATCTGGCTCAGCGCGACCAGCCCGAGCACCAGCCCCACGCCCGGCAGACAGCACAGCAGCCCCAGCACGAGTGAGGCGATGGCGAGGCCGTTGACGGGCGCCGGCACGGCGTAGGGGCTGTAGCCCTGCCCCCAGGGCTGGTAGGGCCCCGGGTACGGCGGCTGCTGCCCGTGGGGAGGCTGCTGCCCGTACGCCGCCTGCGGGTACTGCGGGTACTGCGGCAGGCCCGACTGAGGCGGCTGATACGGCCCTTGTGGCTGGTGGGGGCCGGGGGGCGGAGGTATGGACACCGGTACCGTGCTCCTGAGGGGGCGTTTGGCCGCGTGGAAACGGACGGCTGAACTGACGTACGACTGCGCGCATCGTAAGCGCGCCGTGAACGGGGGCGGAATGCGGGTCGGGAAGGCGGCCGTGCGCGCGGTGAACACGCTGACCGCGCGCTGGGCGGCCGTACAGGAGAGCGGCACGGTGTTCTCGGCGGCCGGGGTGTGGCCGCTGCTGGGCTTCCTGGCGGACGGGGCGGAGGGCGCGGCGCGGGCTGAACTCGCGGAGGCCGTGGGCCTGCCGGCGGACGAAGCGGCCGGTGCGGCCCGGGAGTTGCTCGGCACGATGGCCGGGATCGGCGGCCTGGACACCGCCCTGGGCGTGTGGACCAAGCGGACCCTGGAGCTGCGTGAGGAGTGGGCGGCCGGGCTGCCCGCCGACGCGCACGGGGTGCTGACCGGGGACGAGCCGGTGGACCGCCGGGCGCTGGACTCCTGGGCCATGCGGCGCACGGGCGGGCTCATCGAACGGATGCCGGTCCGGCTCACCGAGGACACCGAGTTCGTCCTGGCGAGCGCGCTCGCGATGCGCACCCGCTGGCTGGCGCCCTTCGAGGAGTCACCGCTGGAGACCGCGTACGAGCCCTGGGCGGCCGTCGAGCGGCTCGGCCTGACGCGCTCCAGCGTCCTGCTGGAGCGGATCGGCGTGGCGGACACCCCGGACGGCTTCGTCACCGAGCTCAAGGTGCTGGGCGGCAACGCCCTGGACGTCCATCTGCTGCTCGGCGAGGAGCGGATGACGCCGGGTCAGGTGCTGGGGGCGGGCGTCGGCATCCTGGGCGGCGCGCACCGGGTGGTCCCGGGCGGCCGGCTCCCCTACGGCGAGCCGGGACCGGGCGTGCGGGTGGAGAAGGTCCGGTGCGCGAGCCCGCGACCGCCGCGGCTCGACGTGACGACGGTGGCGTACGACTTGACGGCGAGCCACGATCTGCTGGAGCTGCACCGGCTGTTCGGGCTCACGACGGCGATGGACACCAGCCGGGGGCACTTCCCCGGGATCAGCGCGTACCCGCTGGGCGTCGGGTCGGCCGAGCAGGCCACGACGGCGAAGTTCGGCGCGCTGGGCTTCGAGGCGGCGGCGGTGACGGCGTTCGGGATGGTCGGCGCCGGGATACCCCAGCGCCGTCACGTCACCACCCGCATCGACGCCCGCTTCGACCGCCCCTTCGGCTTCCTGGCCCTGCACCGGCACTCCCGGCTCGTCCTCGCGGCGGGCTGGGTCACGGATCCCCTGCCCTTTCCCGAACACCCCTGGGAGGACGACGAATGAACGACACCGTCAGCGCCGTCAACGCGCTCACCGCACGCTGGGCGCGGCAGACCAGACAGGGCACGGTCTTCTCGGCCGCGGGTGTCTGGCCGCTGCTGGCCCTCCTCGCCGACGGCGCCGCGGGCCCCGCCCGGGACGAGCTGACCCGTGCCGTGGGGATGCAGGCGGATCAAGCCGCCGCCGGGGCGCGGGAGTTACTCACCGGGCTCGACTCGATGGCCGGCGTCGGCTCCGCCCTGGGGCTGTGGACCGACCGTGCCCTGGAGGTGCGCGAGCAGTGGGCGGCCGGGCTGCCCGCCGACACGCACGGGGTGCTCGGCGCCGATCTCGCGGCCTCCCAGGAGGAGTTGGACGCGTGGGCGGCCAAGCGCACCGGGGGGCTGGTCGAGCGGATACCGGTCAGGCTGGGCGAGGGCGCGCGGATGGTGCTGGCGACCGCGCTGGCCCTGCACACGGACTGGCAGCATCCGTTCCGGGAGACGGTGCTGCAACCCGGCTCCGGGCCCTGGCAGGGCCGGGTGCTGGCCGGACTGCACCGCAGCAGCGTGCGGCCGGACCGGATCGGGGTGGCCGCAGGACCGGACGGACACGTCACCACGCTGAAGGTCCTGGGCGGCAACGGCATCGACGTCCACCTGCTGCTCGGCGCGGAGGGGATGGCCCCGGGGCAGGTGCTGCACACGGGCATCGGCGTCCTGGAGCGCGCCCTGCCGGTGACGACCGGCGGACAGCTGCCCTACGGGCCCGCGGGACCGGGCGTGGTCGTGGAACGGCAGCCGTCCGTCGCCCCGGATCCGGTCCGGCTCGATGTGACGACCCCGGGCTTCGTGGTCCGCGCGGACCACGATCTGCTGCAGTTGCACGGTCTGTTCGGGCTCTCCACGGCCGCGGACGCCCGTGAGGGGCACTTCCCCGGGATCAGCGCCGCGCCGCTCGCCATCGGCGCGGCCGGGCAGTCCGCGGTCGCGGAGTTCGGCCCGCTGGGCTTCCGGGCCGCCGCGGTGACGGCCGTGGCGGCGGCGCCGGGCAGCGGTCCGCCGCGGTACACGCACGAGTCCACCGTCGTCCGGGCCACCCTCGACCGGCCGTTCGGCTTTCTCGCCGTGCACCGCGGGACGCGGCTGGTGCTGGCGGCGGGCTGGGTGACGGACCCGTCGGTGGCCGGCTAGCCGGGGCCGGTGCAGCACCCCGCACGGGGCGCGGGGCTGTGCCCGCTATGCGGCTCCGCCGCGTGGGCGCGACCGGCCACGCCGGGCCCGCAGCCGCTCGACGGCCCAACCACCCTCACCCCGACGGGAGTTCGAGTCCGACGGGTTTCCGGAGCGGGTTCAGCTCACCGGCGTAGGCCGGGCAGAGCGGCAGTCGTACGGTGAACACCGTGCGGCCGGGCTCGCTGCTGGCCTCCGCCCGGCCCCCGTGGGCCGCGGACACGGCGGCGACGATGGCGAGGCCGAGGCCGCTGCTGCCGGTGGCACGGGAGCGCGAGGCGTCGCCGCGGGCGAAGCGTTCGAAGACGCGGGGCAGCAGGTCGGCCGGGATGCCGGGACCGTCGTCGGCGACGCGGATCACCGCCTGCCCGGCGTCGGTCCGGACGGTCACGGTGACCTTGGTGCCGGGCGGGGTGTGGGTGCGGGCGTTGGCGAGGAGGTTGGCGACGATCTGGTGGAGGCGGTCCTGGTCGCCCTCGACCAGCACCAGGTTCCCCGGCATCAGGAACTCCCAGCGGTGGTCGGGGCCGGCCGCACGGGCGTCGGCCACCGCCTCGGCGAGCAGCGGGCCGAGGCCCACCTCCTCGCGGGCCAGCGGGCGGCCGGTGTCCAGGCGGGCGAGCAGCAGCAGGTCCTCGACGAGGGTGCGCATCCGGCCGATGCCGGACTCCATGCGGCCGAGCGCGTACTCGGCCTGCGGGGCCGCCGACTTCGGGGCGCGGCGCACCAGTTGGAGGTGGCCGGCGACGGAGGCGAGCGGGGTGCGCAGTTCGTGGCCGGCGTCGGCCAGGAAGTCGCGCATCCGCAGTTCGGTGGCGTAGCGGTCGGCGAGGGCGCTCTCGACGTGGCCGAGCAGCCGGTTGACGGCTTCGGCGAGCCGGCCGGTCTCGGTGCCGCAGTCGGTCTCCGGCACGCGTTCCAGGGAGCGGACCTCGCCGTGTCCGAGGGGTTCGCGGGAGATCCGGGTGGCGGTGGCGGCGACGCGTTGCAGGGGCCGTAGCTGACGGCCGATCACGGTGGCCCCGATCAGGGCGGCGACGGCGAGGGCGGCGGCCGCGGCCGCCGACTCGATGGCCAGCAGCCGGCCGAGCATCTGGTCCACCGGGCGCACCGACAGGGCGGTGACGATGGTGACCTCGGCCTCCCGGGTGTCGGCGCGCACGGCCTTGACCCGGTAGGTGCCGAGTCCGGGCAGGTCCCGGGTGTGGTGGTGGCCGTCGGGTTCGACCAGGGCCAGGATCCGCTGCTGCCGGACGGTCGGGGTGGTCAGCGCGCCGGAGTCGTCGACGACCGCCGCGCGGCGGACCTCGCCCCGCCTGCCGGTGACGTAGACGCCGACGGTGCCCGCCGGGACCCCGAATGCCCTCAGGTACGGCAGCAGGCTGGGCGGCGCGCCGATCTGGCCGCTCGCGGCCGAGGAGTGCTCGGCCAGGGCGTCGAGGCGCTGGTCCAGGCCGGTCATCAGGTAGGTGCGCATGGCCAGCCCGGTGATGGTGATGATCACGACGGAGAGCGCGGCCAGCAGCAGGCTGCCGGTGAGGATCATCCGGGCGCGCAGGCTGCCCGGCCGGCGCGTGGCACGTCTCGGCGGTCTCGGCGCCGGCGGTGTTCTCGTGGTGCCCATCGCGCTCACCGCTGCACGCCGGCGGGCTTCATCAGATAGCCGACGCCGCGCACGGTGTGGATGAGGACGGGGTGCTCGCGTTCGATCTTGCGCCGCAGGTAGCTGACGTAGCTCTCGACGATCGACAGGTGCCGGTCGGTCTCGTCCGCCCAGACGTTGTCGAGGATCTCCTCCCGGCGGAGGGCCCGGCCGGTGTGCTGCATGAAGTAGCGCAGCAGCTCGAACTCCCGGCCGGTGAGCCGGATCGCGGCGCCGGCCCGGTGCACCTGCCGGGTCTCCTCGTCGAGGGTGAGATCGCCGACGACGAGCCGCGGGCCGCCCGGCCGGCCCGCGTCGCAGCGGCGCAGCAGGACGCGCAGCCGCAGCACCACCTCGTCCAGGTCGAAGGGTTTCGGCACATAGTCGTCGGCGCCCGCGCGCAGCCCCTCGACCCGGTCCTCCACGCTCTCCCGGGCGGTCAGGAACAGCACCGGCAGGTCCGGCCGGTAGGCCCGCAGCCGCCGCATCACCTCCAGTCCCTCCAGGTCGGGCAGCCCGCGGTCCAGGACCACCGCGTCGGGTCTGAAACCGCGGGCCGCCCGGACCGCCGCCGTGCCGTCCAGCGCCCGGTCGGTCCGCCAGCCCTCGGCCCGCAGCACCGTCACCAGCAGGTCGGTCAGGTCTTCCTCGTCGTCCACGACCAGGATGCGTGGGGTACCGGTGGATAACGTCATGGCCGGAGACCGTTCACCTCCGGGCCGTGAGACGCGTGGGTGCGGACTGTGAAAGAGCTGTCGGCTTCTGTTGCTCAGGCGCCGGGTGTGATGCGCAGCCTGATCGTGCGTGCTTCGGGGCGCAGCGCGAACTCGGGCCACACGTCCGGCCCGCAGGCCCGGGAGCCGAGGCCGTGCTGGGCCGCGTCGATGATCAGGTGGCTGGTGGCCGACTCCGGGAGTTCGAAGGGGTGTGCGGCGCGGGCGATCTGCTGGGGGGTGTGGCGGCCGAGGGTGAAGCCGGGGCGGCGCCCGCGGGTGTCGGGGAGGGCGTCGATGTGCAGGACCTCGGTGGCGCCGCTGGTCAGCGTGAGGCGGCGCAGCCGGGAGCGGTGGCCGGTCTCCTGGGGGCGGGCGTAGGCGACGGAGAGGTCCCGGATCCCGGCGGAGAAGCGGCCGGTGCGGGCGGCGCGGAGGCTGTCGGGGTAGGACTCCAGCGGGCCGAGGCCGAACCACTCCGCGCCGTCCACGGGTGCCGTCCCGTCGGGCAGTTCGAAGCGGACCCCGATCCGCGGCCACACCGTCCGCCAGCCGCGCGAGGGCTCGATCTCCACCCGCAGCTCCAGTGCGCCGTCCTCGACCGACCAGAGGGTCTCCACCGTCACCGAGAGGGCGGAGTGCGCGGCGGAGACCCGGTCGACGGTGCGCAGGGCGTCGGTGGTGTGTTCCACGCCGATCCGCCGTGCGGTCAGCCGGTCGAGGCCGTCGCGGCGCCACAGCTCGGCGCTGGACACCCCGGCGACGCTGTCGTCGCTGCCCTCGATCCGGTCGGCCGGGCTCGCGTCGTTGTCGGTGGGCGCGCGGAACAGTTCCAGCCGGGGGCCGGTCACGGCGCGTCCGGCGAGGCGGGTGAGGGAGCCGTCGGTGAACTCGGCGATGCCGAGCGCCAGGGTGCCCCCGCCGGGCCGCCAGTCGGTCCGGGGCCGGGCGGCGGGCACCGGCCGCCGTACCGAGCGGTCCAGTTGGGCGGTGGCGACCTCGTGTCCCTCGGGGGCCCAGGCGGTCTCCGCCGCCAGTACGGCCTCGACGGTCAGCCAGGTCTCGGCGTCCGGCGCCACCGTGACGGGCGGCAGCGCCACCCGCTCCGACGCGCCGGCCGCCACGGCGGGGACCGCCAGCTCCCCCGAGTCCACGACGGTTCCGTCGTGCTCGACACGCCAGCGGAACCGCAGGTCGGAGGTGTCGGCGGAGTGCCGCAGGTTGGTGATCGCGAGCTCGCCGCCGGCGAAGGCGAAGCGGATGGGCTGTACGACCGCCTTGAACTCGTGGAGGCCGGGCGTCGGCACGTCGTCGCTCAGCACCATGCCGTCCATCACGAAGTTCCCGTCGTGCACGACCTCCCCGAAGTCGCCGCCGTAGGCGTGGTACGGCGTCCCGTCCGGGGCGGTGGCCAGGATGCCGTGGTCGCGCCACTCCCAGACGAACCCGCCGTGCAGCCGCGGGAAGCGGTGCAGCAGTTCCTCGTACTGGTCGAGGGCGCCGGGGCCGTTGCCCATCGCGTGGGCGTACTCGCAGAGCAGGAACGGCTTGGTGCGCTGCCGGGCGCCCTGGGCGGGGGTGCAGCCGAGCAGCGGCGCGCGGGAGCCGTCCGTGCCGATCTGCTCGGTCTCCAGCACGTTCGAGTACATGCGCGAGTAGACGTCGGTGTACTCGCCGGTGTAGTCGCCCTCGTAGTGCACGGGACGCTCGGGGTCGCGGGCGTGCACCCAGGCCGACATGGCGGCCAGGTTGGATCCGGTGCCGGCCTCGTTGCCGAGCGACCAGAGCACGACGCAGGGGTGGTTCTTGTCCCGTTCGACGGTGCGCTCGATGCGGTCCAGGCAGGCCGCGCGCCAGGCCGGGTCGTCGGTCGGGTTGCCGGTCCAGCCGGCCTTGTCGAAGCCGTGGGTCTCCAGGTCGCATTCGAGGACGACCCAGAAGCCGAGCTCGTCGGCGAGGTCCAGCAGCCGGGGGTGGGGCGGGTAGTGGCTGGTGCGGATGGCGTTCACGTTGAACCGCTTCATCCGGGCCAGGTCCGCGCGGGCGTGCGCCTCGTCGAAGACCCGGCCGCGCTCGGGGTGGGCCTCGTGCCGGTTCATCCCGTGGAAGACGACCCGGCGGCCGTTGACCAGGAAGCGGTCACCGCGGATCTCGACCGTGCGGAACCCCGCCCGCAGGGCGATGCTCTCGGCGGCCGAGGACACGGTGACGTCGTAGAGCCGGGGCTGCTCGGCCGACCAGGGCTCCACCCGGTCCACCTCGACGGGCGCCACGTCGGCCGCCGTCCGCCACACCTGCTCGACGCCCAGTTCGGGGATGCGCAGGGTGACGGGGAACGCGGCCGGATCGGCGGTGATCTCCGCCTCGACGCGCCCGCGCCCGTCGTCGTACCCCGTGCGCAGCCAGACGTCCTCGATGCCCCCGGCCGGCCGGGCGAGCAGGGTGACGTCCCGGAAGATGCCCGGCAGCCACCACTGGTCCTGGTCCTCCAGGTAGCTGGCCGCCGACCACTGGTGGACCCGTACGGCGACGACGTTGTCACCGGGGCGGACGGCGGAGGTCACGTCGAACTCGTGGGCCAGCCGGCTGCCGCCGGCGCTGCCGATCTCGGTGCCGTTCACCCACACCTTGAACAGCGACTCGACCCCGTCGAACCGCAGCACGATCCGTTCGGCGTCCGACCAGCCGTCGGGGAGGTCGAAGTGGCGGCGGTAGTCACCGGTCGGGTTCTCGTCGGGGACGTGGGGCGGGTCGATCGGGAACGGGAACTGGATGTTCGTGTAGATCGGCCGGCCGTAGGCGCCGTCGCCCTCCAGCACCCAGTGCGCGGGCACCGGGATGCTGTCCCAGCCGTGGTCGTCGAAGTCCTCGGACGGGAAGTCCGCCGCCACCGAGGCCGTGGGCGACAGCCGGAAGCGCCAGAGCCCGTTCAGCGAACGGACGGGGGCGTCGGAGTGCAGCCACGAGCGGGCCGGGCGCAGGGCGCCGTGCCAGGGGGCGGTGTCCGATACGTACGCGGAGAGCTCGGAGGACAAGGTGCTCAACTTTCCTGGTGACGGGGGCCGAGAGCGGTAACGTGAGCGCTCACGGGAGCGTTAACGGGAAGCGCTTGGGAGTCTGGGCTCCGGTCCGGCGGAGTGTCAAGGCTCCGCGCCCGGGACCGGGCATACTCGGTGTCCCTGGGACGCGGGCGCGTCGGCAACTACGCGGAGGTGGGAGATGGCGTCGTCGGGGACGGGACCCCGCAGGGTGACCATCGACGATGTGGCCGAGGCCGCGGGCGTGTCCCGGCAGACCGTGTCACGGGCGCTCAACGACAAGGGCGAGATCGGCGTCTCCACGAAGCAGCGCGTCCTCGACGCGGCCCTCGCACTGGGGTACCGGCCGAGCCGGTTCGCCAGGGGGCTGGTCCGGCAGGACACGTTCAGCGTCGGACTGGTGATCCCCGATCTGCTCAACCCGTTCTTCACCGAGGTCGCGGCGGCCGCGCTGGACGCGGCGCGGGCGCGCGGCTGGCACGTGGTGGTGTACGACACCGGTGACCGCGTCGAGGAGGAGCGGGGCACGCTGGAGGTGATCGCCTCGCAGGTGGACGCGGTGGTGGGCTATCTGAGCCTGCCGGAGGACGAGATCGCGAGGCTCACCCGGGGGCTGCCCGTCGTCCTCGTCGACCGCAAGCACCGCACCGAGCGGTTCAGCTCGATCCGGATCGACGGCGAGGCGGGCGTCCGCGCGGCGATCCGGCATCTGGCCGAGGCGGGGCACCGGCACATCGGCATGCTGGAGCACGCGGAACGGCCCGGGCCGAGCATCAAGCACGAGTGGTTCGTCGGCGCGATGTCCACGTGCGGGCTGGACGCCGGTGCGGTGGCCCGCGCCGACCAGAGCGTCGAGGGCGGGGAACGCGCGCTGCAGGAACTCCTCGCGCTGCACCCGGAGCTGACCGCGGTGTTCACGTTCAACGACATCATCGCCATCGGGGCGTTGCGCGCCGCGCGCCGGCTCGGCCGGCAGGTCCCCCGGGACCTGGCCGTGATCGGCTTCGACGGCCTGCGGCTGGGCGCGCTCGTCGAACCACCGCTGACCACGGTCGCCCTGGACACCCGCGGCCTCGGCGCCCTGGCCGTCGAACAGGCGGCCCGACTCCTCACCGGAACCGGCCCCCTGCGCCCCGACGAACTGACGGTGGGGGCGGAACTGCGGGTGCGCGAGTCGGGGTAGGTCCCACCCGCCGTTCCGGCATCACCGACGGGGCCGGGGCGTCACCCGAGGGCCGGTTGCGCGGCGGTTCGCCGCCGTTCGGCGGTCATTGCGGCCGGGCGTGGCGGGTCGGCCCCTGAACCCCGGTGACCGGTGCGAACGCGGCCGCGGCGACCCGGAAGCGCGGGTCCAGGGCCGCCCACAGCTCGGCCAGCAGCGCATCCGCGTCCGGGGCGGAGGTGTCCAGGTCGAGGTGGCGCCGGGCGGTCGACACGGAATCCCCGTCGGACCGGTAGGTGCTGAGCAGGACCGCCTGCCCCGGATCGAGATCGCCGAGTGCGACGACCGTGGTGTCCGGGCTCTCACGGTCGCCTTCGGGCCGGCGGGCCGCGCCGAACCAGCACCGCCGGCCGGCCCGATCCACGACCGCGGTGATCCGGGGTGTGTGGATCGGCGGATCCGGCTCGTAGCCGAGCTCCTCCAGCGCGCTGCCCGGCGCCAGTCCCTTCGCCAGCCGCGCGGCGACCTCCGCCACCTGTTCCCCGTTGCCGTAGACGGTCCAGCGCCCGTCCGTGGTCGCGGCGACGTAGTGCCGGAGCGCGTCGTGGCCCGTGACGCCGACGGGTACGACGGCCAGTTCTCCGGACGGGGTGGATTCGATCCGACGGGCCCGGGAGGCTTCGCTCCGCCCGGTGAGCGCGTACCCGGCGGTCAGCTCCCCGTCCAGGGTGCGGGCCAGCAGGATCAGCCGACCCGGGTAGGGGTTGTCCCGCAGGGCTTCGGGGATCGAGGTCATGTGCAGGCGCCTTTCCGGTGGCGGGCTCTCGTACGAGATCATCCCAGCGGATGCCCGTCCCGCGCGGACGGGCCGGGGAGTTCGGCCCCCGGTCCGGAACTGGCCTGGTGTCATCCCACTTACCGCACGCGGCTTTCGAACACATGCCGTGCGCGGTTACCTTCGCGCCGTGACGGACACCGGCCCGCAGTCTCGTGGTTTCGCCTGGCTCCCGGTCTCGGTGGTGGCGCTCGCGGTGATGGCGTTGCTGCTGATGTTCGCTTCGCGGTACGGCTATCACCGGGACGAGTTGTACTTCCGGGTGCTGGGCCGGCATCCCGCGTGGGGATACGTGGACCAGCCGCCCGGTACGCCCCTGCTCACCCGGGCGTCGATCGCCGTGTTCGGGGACACCGTGCGCGGGCTCCGGGTCCCGGCGGTCCTGGCCGCGGGCGCGGTGGCGTACCTGTGCGCGCTGCTCGCCCGGGAGACCGGTGGCGGCCGCGGCGCCCAGACGCTGGCGGCCGCTGCCGCCTCGGGGACCCTCGTGCTGACCTTCGGCCATCTCTTCGTGACCACGTCACTGGACATGGTCGTCTGGCTGGCCGTCGCGCTGTTCGCCTTCCGGGCCCTGCTGCGCGACCGGCCGCGGTGGTGGCTCGCCGTCGGCGCGGTCGTCGGCGTGGGGCTGTACAACAAGCTGCTGGTGCTGCTGCTCCTGGCCGCGCTGGGCGCAGGTCTGGCGGCGGTCGGACCGCGCCGGGTGCTGCGCTCGTGGTGGCCGTGGGCGGGGATGGGGCTGGCCGCGGTGATCGGCGCGCCGAACCTCGTCTACCAGGTCACCCACCACTTCCCGGTGCTCACCATGGCCGGCGCGCTCCGCTCGGACAAGGGCGCCCTGGGCGGCCTGCTGAACATCCCGTTCCTCTTCCTCACGGTCGGGCCGCCCCTGTCGTACATCGCCGTGATGGGCCTGCTCCGGGTGCTGCGCGATGCGGAACTGCGGCCCGTGCGCGGCTTCGGCGTCGGCTACCTCCTGCTGCTGGTGCTGCTCTGCGCCGTCGCCGCACAGCCCTACTACGCCATGGGCCTGGTGCTGGTGCTGCACGCGGTGGGTTCCGTACCGGTGGCGCGGGCGCTGGCCGAACGGCGGCACAGCCGTGCGCTGTTCGCGGTCCTGCTCGGCCTGAACCTCGTGACCTCGGTGGCGTTCGCCCTGCCGGTGCTCTCCCTCCACAGCCAGCAGAGCCTGCACCTCGCCGAGGCCGACCAGGGCCTGGGGGACGAGATCGGCTGGCCGCGCTACGTCTCCCAGATCGCCGCCGTCTACCGCCCCGGCGCGATCGTCATCACCGGCAACTACGGCGAGTACGGCGCCCTCGACCGCTACGGCGCCGCCCACGGCGTTCCCCGGCAGGTCCTCTACAGCGGACAGAACGCCCTGCGCACCCTGGGCACCCCGCCCGACTCCGCCCGGACGGCCGTCGTCGTCGGCTACGACGACCGGGCCTGGCTGTCCGCCCAGTTCGCCGGCTGCCGCGTGGAGGGCCGCCTCGACAGCGGCTACCGCATCGACAGCGAGGAACAGCACCGCGCCGTCTACCTCTGCCACGACCCGGTGCGGCCGTGGCACGTGCTGTGGCCGCGCTTCCTCCACTACGACTGAGCGCGTGGCCCCGGCTCGGCTACTGGGCGCGGTGCTCCTCCACGTCCATGGCCTGGTTGATGACCTCGTTGAGGTGCTCGGGGTCGGGGACGTGCTTGAGGGTGAGCAGGCCGTGCTCGGAGGCGGACTGGATGGAGACGGTGCCCTCGTGCAGGATGCGCTCCCACAGAGTGGCCCTGAAGGACACGTCGTTGATCCGCGACAGCGGAATGCTGTGCTCCGTCTTGGTCAGGAAGCCGCTGCGCCGGTAGATCCGCTTCGAGGTCACCAGGTAGACGGTGCCGCGCCAGGCGAGCAGGGGTATCAGCCAGAACCACAGCGAGGCGATCACCGCGAGACCGGCCACCACGTAGTCGACGACGGCACCGAAGTCCAGCAGCCAGAACAGCACGCCGGCCACCAGCCAGATCAGGACCAGCAGGACGAACTCCGTGAAGAGTTCGGTCCAGTGCTGGCGTGTGGCGTACACCAGCTCCTCGTCGTCGGCGAGGTATCTCTCCGCGTAGCTGCTCATTCCAGTCCTCTCGACCTGCCCGGCGCTGTGCCGCGCAGAGCCTACACAGCGGCGGTGACGCGGATTTCGTGCGTTCGGGCCGCGTGATCGAGGCGTCCTCAGATCGTTGCCGCGGGTCTGCGTGAGCGGCGGTTGCGCCACCGGGTCACCAGCCACAGGACGTTGACCCCGCCGAGGGTGACCAGGACCGCCGCCGAGTCGGCGTTGCCCGCGAGACCGTGGCCCGGTCCCAGACCACGCGCCGCGCGCACCAGCAGGGTGACGTCGGCGGGCAGGGTGACGGCGGCCATGAAGGCCAGGCAGGCCACCGTGCCGGCCACGAGGACGACGCTGTAGAGGCGAACGGCCCGGCGCTCGTGCGCGGGCAGCCCGGTGCTCGGGTCGTCGCCCGCGCCCCGGCGTCCCGGTCGCGTCGTCCGCCGGAACACGTAGCGGGCGTAGGCGAGTCCGTCGCCGTACAGGTTCCGGCAGCCGGTGAGGTCCTGGAGGACGAAGTACAGGTCGGTGCGGGTGAACACCATGAACTGGAAGGGCAACGGAAGCAGGGCCAGCAGCAGGCCCGCGGCCAGCAGCCGGTGGGGCGTGGTCCCGGCGGCCGTCAGGGGCAGGACCAGGACCAGGGCCGACGCGACGGACAGGTTGAGGGCGATACCGGCCAGGTAGGCCGTCAACCGGTGGCGGCGGGGCGCCAGTTCGATGCCGCTGATGTCGGTCTGCATCACGAGGAACTGCAGCCGCGTGCCCAGCCGCATCTTCCCCGGCACCCCCGCGGCGCGGGCGGTGACCAGGTGCGCCAGCTCATGGGCCAGCAGCAGCGCCCACCCGGCCGCCGCCCCGGTGAGCAGGACCAGGCTGCCGTGCGGGCTCCACAGCAGGTCGCGGTAGCACGGAAGCAGGTCGGGACGGCGGATCAGGACTACGACGGCGGCCAGCAGCAGGGCTCCGACGAGGACGGGGAGTACCGGGTGCAGGGCGTACCGGACCTGGCGGGGGCGCAGCCACGGCAGGGACGCGCGCGGCGGTTCGGTGTCCGGCACCGGGCGGTCCCCGATCCGCGCCACGAAGCCCAGCGCGGCCAGGGCCCTGACGAAATCCGCGATGTCGAGTTCCTCACCGGTCTCGTCCCGCAGGATCTCCGCCGTACGGGCCACGCTCCGCCCCTCGCCGAGGAGTTCCACGGCACGGGCCCCGGCCGCCGGCAGGGCGACGAAGGTCCGGGTGGCCATCCGGCCCACGATCCACTCGTCCCGGTCACGCCGTACACCGAGCTCGTGCAGCAGAACGCGCGTCGACGGCTCGATCCGGGGGACGTCCTCCGCGGCGGTGCCCATCACGAGGGGGGCTGCGGGGACGGGTGTGGGGCCGGGGCCGGGGCCAAGTGCGCCGCCGGTTCCGAGCCGCACGCCGGGCAGTCGGGGCGGCGCTCCGTGCGTTGCATGATCGGGTCGCCCGGCATCATGAGGTTGAGGCCGAACCGGTACCCGGGGTCGATCCGGGGGATTCCGCACAGCAGCATCAGCGCGGCATGCGCCAGCAGACTGCCGGACAGGCCCGCGGTCACGGCGTTCACCGGGTTCCACGGCATACGGGGCGAGGCGACCTCCTCGTCCTGGCCGGGCGCGAGCCGCAGATCGCGGCGCTCGGTCTCGGCGGCGCGCAGGCACTCCCAGCAGGCACCCCGGCCGGGCGCGAAGACCCCGACACTCACCAGGGGCCCGCGATAACCGGCCTCGGCCCACGGCGTGCCGGAGGCCAGGCAGACCTGGTTCGCCCAGCGACGGATCACGGCGGGCCGGTCGGCGGCGAGCAGGAGCACGTCGTACCCGGAACGGTCGCCGACGCCGTCGTGAGCGCCGTCGGGTGCGCCGGGACCACCGAAGTCGCCATGACCACCGGTCAGCAGGTCTTCGAGGTCTGCCGGGCCGTGTACCTCGCGGCGCTCGCCGGTGACCGTCGTGTCCGAGTTCAGGGCGCGTAACGCGGTCAGCGCCGCGTCGATCTTGGGCGTACCGAGGTCCCGCTCGCGGAAGAGGGTCTGCCGGTTGAGGTTCGACAGTTCGACGACGTCCGGCTCGACGCAGTGCAGCCGCCCGACCCCGGAGGCCACCAGATCCCGCGCGGCGGTTCCGCCGGTACCGCCGACGCCGATCAGCAGGACCCGGGCGCGGCGCAGCAGCAGTTGCGGCTCCCAGGCGCTCGCCCTGGGCCGGAGGTCCATCCAGCGCAGCAGGGTCATGCCCCTGCCGTACCGCTCGCGTTCCCGCTCGGAGAGCTCCGCCGGCGGCGCGGCCCCGGCGTCCTCCACGTACCCGGCCACGGTCAGGTCCGTCATCGCCTGGACGATGTCCGGGTCCGGCAGCCGTAGTCCCGGATGGTGACGGGACACCTCGGCGACGATGTCGGCCGGGCTCCGCGTACCGTCCATGGCCTCGACGAGCGTCCACACCCAGCCGTCGGGGTCCATGACCTCGGCGCCGATGCCGTGCACGACGCTTCCGATCCGCACATGGCCCTCGACGGTCCGGTAAGCCCGGTGTTCCGGCTTGATCCGAGGCCGCCGCATCGCGGGCACCGTCATCTTCGCGCCAATCTCGTCAGGCCCAACTACCCACACAACAACGGACGTTGACAAGACTTGTCGGCCGAGCCAACTCTGACAAGAGCACCTCGACCACGGCACGTCTCAGCCGGCTACGGGAGGACACGGCATGGCGAACAAGATCGAGATCCGGCCGTTGGACAAGAAGGAGACCACCGGCGAGAGCGGTGGCAACGGCGGCGCCTGAACCAGACGCGGATGATGGACCGTTATCCCACGGTCGCGGAAGTCACCGACTCGGCGCGACGGTTGGTCTCCCGGTTTCCGGGGGCCGGCCGGCTGCGCCGGGTCGGAACGTCCCGCGCGGGCCGCCCGATCGAGATGCTGTCCGTGGGACACGGGCCGCACCACGTCCTGGTGGTCGCCCGGCCGCACCCCGACGAACCGGTCGGCGGCGCGACCGCACTAGCCCTTGCGGAACGGATCGCGCGCGACGAGTCCCCATCGCCGTCCCCATCGCCGTCCCTGTCCCCGTCCCCGTCTCCGTCTCCGTCTCCGTCTCCGTCCCCGGCGACCGATCCCACCGTCGTCACCTGGAACATCATCCTCTGCCTGGACCCGGACGGCGCCGCGCTGAGCCAGGGGATCGAGCGGGCGACGGCCGGCCCCGACCACACCCTGGACGCCTACTACCGTGCCGCCTACCGCCCGGTCGCGGCGGAGCAGCCGGAGTGGGCGCCGATCGAGTCGCGGCAACTCCCGGAGAGCCAGGCGCTGTTCGAGGTGATCGACGAACTGCGGCCGTTTCTCCAGTGCTCCCTGCACGGCGTCGAAGCGGGCGGCGGCTGGGTCCAGTTGACCCGCGACCTCCCCGAACTCACCGTGCCGTTCCAGGCGTCCGCCGCGAAGCTCGGCATCCCGGTCCAGCGCGGCACGTTCGACGCCCTGTACTGGGAGAACCCCGGCCCCGGGATCTACGTCCTGCCTCCGCCGGACGGCGCCGCCCGGCTGGCGGCCGGGTCGGAGAACATCGGCCTGTCCACCTGGTGCGCACCCCAGCGCTACGGCGGTGTCACGGCGATCGTCGAAGTACCCATGTGGGCCAGTGACCTGGCCGACGACCTGTCCCCGCACCCGGCTGCCGCCGCCGCGTTGCGTGACCTGGCCGGGCTGGTACGGGAGGGCGGACGGCAGGTGACCGCCGTCCTGGACAAGGCACGCGCCTTCCTGCCGCCGGCCGCGCACGACCCGCCCCGGCGCGTGCTGGAGTGGATGGCCGACGGTCTGTACGACCTGGTCGCCGACTCCTGGGAACCCCTCGCCCGCCAGGCGGCCGACGACCCCGGGCGCCTGACGACGGCCCAGATCTGCGCCCTGGACATCGTGGCCCGCCGCCAGCCCCTCCGCGCCGCGGGCCTGCTGCTACGACTGCTGAAGGCGACGGACGACCCCGCGGCCCCCGGCCTGCACCGCGACCTCGACGAACTCTTCACCCCATGGTGCACGGACTTCGAGAAGGCCCTGCGACTGCGCTGGGTACCCGTGCACCACCAGGCGGAACTCGAGACCCGCACGGTACTGGCAGCCGCGGAGACCGCCCTGACGGCCCTGCGGTGACCAGGGCGCGGCCCTGATCGAGGCCCACCACCGGCAGTTCCACCGGAGACCAGCCCATCCGAGTCTGTCCGCCCCCCGCCACCCGCCACCCGCCACCCGCCACCCGCCACACAAAGGTGAACCACGGGTGGCTTCGCGAGGTACGTGAGTTGTCCGGACGCGCATCGCAACAGGCCGCGTGAGAGAGAAGGGGCCATAGGGAGGATTGTGTGGTTTGATGCGCGGGCTGCGACCGTGCGCCGCGGCCTTCCACGTGAGGAGGCCGCCCGAGGCGCCGGGCGGCTCGGGGGAAGGCGGTCGCGCGGGGAGCGCGGTCGCGGGGGCTTCATGTGCAGGACGCCGGAGGGGGTTTCGTCGTGGGTGCTGACAGACATAGAGGCATAAGTACGAAAGGGGCCTGGCGGCGCGGGCTGGTGCTCGCGGTGGCGGGCGCGCTGACGGCGGGGCTGATCGGCGTCGGAGTCTCGCAGGCGCAGGCCAGCGAGACCACCGGGTCGGTGGACTCGCTGCGGACCGGCTGGGACCAGGGTGAGGGGGACCTCGGCGCGGCGGACGTACGGTCGTCGTCGTTCGGGCAGTTGTGGAAGGCCCCGGCCCAGCTGGACGGGCAGATCTACGCGCAGCCGCTCGTGGTCGGCGCCACGGTGGTCGCGGTCACCGAGAACAACGTGGCCTACGGCCTGGACCGGACGACCGGCGCCGTGCTGTGGCAGCGGAACTTCGGGCCCGCGTGGCCGGCCGCGACGCTCAGCTGCGGCGACCTGGCGCCGAACGTCGGCAGCACCGGCACCCCGGTATACGACCCGGCGACCGGCGCGGTCTATCTGACGACCAAGGTCGACGACGGCCCGAACGCGCTCGACCCGCACTGGTACATGCACGCGCTCGACCCGGTCACCGGCGCGGAGAAGCAGGGCTTCCCCGTCACGATCCAGGGCTCGGCGTCCAACGACCCGAGCCAGTCGTTCCTGCCCGCGTACGAGATGCAGCGGCCGGGGCTGCTGCTGCTCGACGGGGTCGTGTACGCGGGCTTCGGCGGGCACTGCGACGCCAAGCCGTACCGCGGCTATGTGGTCGGCGTCAGCACCACCTCGCCCTCGGTGACGTCGATGTGGGCGACGGAGACCGGCGCCAGCAACAGCGGCGCCGGCATCTGGCAGTCCGGCGGCGGGCTGGTCTCCGACGGTCCCGGCCGGATCTTCGTGGCCACCGGCAACGGCGTCAGCCCGGCGCCCGGCCCGGGCACCTCGCCGCCCGGCACGCTCGCGGAGTCCGTGGTCCGGCTCCAGGTGCAGTCCGACCAGAGCCTGAAGGCCGCGGACTTCTTCAGCCCGTCCAACGCGCCGACGCTCGACCAGCTCGACACCGACCTGGCCTCCGGCGGCCCGGTCGGCCTGCCGGACAGCTTCGGCACCGCCTCCCACCCGCACCTGCTGGTGCAGCAGGGCAAGGACGGCCGGGTGTTCCTGCTGGACCGCGACAACCTCGGCGGGCGCTCGCAGGGCTCCGGCGGAACGGACGCGGTCGTCGGCATCACCGGGCCGCTGAAGGGCCAGTGGGGCCATCCCGCGGTCTGGGGCGGTGACGGCGGCTACGTGTACGTCGTCGGCAACGGCGGCTCGCTGACGGCGCTGCACCGCGGCGTGACCAGCAAGGGCGACCCGGCGCTGACCGTCGCGGGCGCGAGCCAGGACTCGTTCCCCTACACCAGCGGCTCGGCGGTGGTCACCTCCGACGGAACGCGCTCGGGCAGCGCCCTGGTGTGGGTCGTCTGGTCGGGCGGCCCGACGGGCGTCAACGCCCAACTGCGCGCCTACGACCCGGTGCCGGACGCGAACGGCGTCCTGCAGCTGGTGTGGTCCGCGCCGATCGGCACCGCGGCGAAGTTCGCCGTCCCGGCGACCGACGGCAACCAGGTCTTCGTCGGGACGCGGGACGGCAAGGTCTACGCGTTCGGCAACCCGGTGGGCAGTCCGCTCAAGGGCGGCCCGGTCGATTTCGGGACGGTGCAGGTCGGCGACACCGCCGCCACCGACGTCGTCCTGACGGAGAACCAGAACCCGTCCAAGGCGCTGGCGATCAAGTCGGTGGGCGTCGAGGGCCCGTTCACCGCGGACACCTCGTCGCTGCCGGCCTCGATCCCGGCCGGCGGGCAGCTCACCGTGCCGGTCACGTTCAAACCGACCGCGGTCCTGGGCGCGAGCGGCACGCTCACCGTCGTCACGGACGCGGGCACGTTCGCGCTGAGCCTGCACGGTGTCGGGACCAGGGCCGGGCTGGCCGCGTTCCCTGGCACGGTGTCCTTCGACAACCAGCCGACGGGGACCGCGGCCACCGCGAACGTCCAGGTGACCAACACCGGCACCGAGCCGGAGACCATCACCTCCGTCACCTCGCCCACCGGGCCGTTCAGCGCGGACAACCTGCCGAGCGCCGACCCGGCGGACCCGACGGTCGTCCCGGCCCAGGGCTCGGTCGTGCTCCGCGTCGGCTACGCGCCCACGGCCACCGGACAGCACTCCTCGTCGCTCACGCTGACGAGCACCAGCGGCACGCTGACCATCCCGGTCGAGGGCAACGCGATCAGCGGCCAGGGGCACCTGCTGCTCACTCCCCCGTCGCTGGCGTTCGGCGGGGTCACCCGGGGCACGTCGGTCACCAAGACGTTCACCATCACCAACTCCGGGAACGTTCCGGTCACGATCACCAAGGCGAAGGCGCCGGCCGGCGTGTTCACCAGCGCGGACCCGTTGCCCGAGGGCCTGGTCATCGGTCCGGAGCAGAGCGTGCGGCAGACCGTGACCTTCTCGCCGACCGCGGTCGGCGCCCAGTCGGCGTCCTACGAGATCACCGGTGACGCCGGGCAGGGCGCGATGCTGGAGACGGTCAGCGGCACGGGCACCCCGCCGCCGGCGCAGCTCGGCACGCTGCTGGCGCGGGACACCTCCGGCACGCTGTGGCAGTACCACGGCACGGGCGTGCCGGCGGCGCCACTCGCGAAGCGCCTCAGTGTCGGCCCCGGCTGGAACACGTACAACCTGATCACCAGCGTCTCGCGGGTGATGTCGGACGGCAGTGGCTCGATCGTGGCCCGCGACACCACGGGCACGCTGTGGCTGTACCAGGGGACCGGCAACGCGGCGGCTCCGTTCGCGGCCCGCAGGAAGATCGGGCCGGGCTGGGGCGGCTACACCTCGCTGACCGGCATGGGCGACCTCACCAACGACGGCAGGGCCGACCTGGTCGCCCGCGACACCCAGGGCAACCTCTGGCTCTACCGCAGCACCGGCAGCGCCACCGCGCCCTTCGCCGCCCGCACCAAAATCGGCACAGGCTGGACCACCTACTCCACGCTGACCGCCGCGGGCGACGTGACGGGTGACGGCAGGTCCGACCTGCTGGCCCGCGACACCAAGGGCAACCTGTGGCTCTACCGCGGCACCGGCAAGGCCACCGCCCCCTTCGCCGCCCGCACCCTGATCAGCGGAGGCTGGAACATCTACAACGCGTTCGCCGGACCGCGCGACATCACCGGCGACGGCAAGGCCGACCTGCTGGCGCGCGACACCTCGGGCGCGCTGTGGCTCTACCCGGGAACCGGCAAGGCCGCGGCACCCTACGCGGCCCGCGTCAGCGTCGGTCCCGGCTGGAAGACCTACAACTCCCTCATCTGAGCCCACGGCCCCAGAAAACGACGGGCGGCGCGACACCCGGGAAGGGTGCCGCGCCGCCCGCGCGTGTTCACAGAAGCATTTACTTAAGCTTCAATCAAACGTTGAAGCGGAACTCCACCACGTCCCCGTCCTGCATGACGTAGTCCTTGCCCTCCATGCGGGCCTTGCCCTTGGCGCGGGCCTCGGGGACCGAGCCGGTTTCGACCAGGTCGGCGAAGGAGATGACCTCGGCCTTGATGAAGCCCTTCTGGAAGTCGGTGTGGATCACGCCGGCCGCCTCGGGGGCCGTCGCGCCCTTCTTGATCGTCCAGGCGCGGGATTCCTTGGGGCCGGCCGTCAGGTAGGTCTGCAGGCCGAGGGTGTCGAAGCCGACGCGGGCGAGGGTGGCGAGGCCGGGCTCCTCGGCGCCGACCGACTCCAGCAGCTCCAGGGCGTCCTCCTCGTCGAGCTCGGCGAGGTCCTGCTCCAGCTTGGCGTTGAGGAAGATCGCCTCGGCCGGGGCGACCAGGGTGCGCTGCTCGGCCTTGAACGTGTCGTCGGTCAGCTCGTCCTCGTCGACGTTGAAGACGTAGAGGAACGGCTTGGTGGTGAGCAGGTGCAGGTCGTGGAGGAGCTCGGCGCGGTCCGAGCCCTGGACGATGCCCTGGGAGAAGAGCGTGTCGCCCTTCTCCAGGATCTCCTTGGCCTCCTCGACGGCCTTGACCTTGGGCGCCACGTCCTTCTTGATCCGCGACTCCTTCTGGAGGCGCGGCAGGACCTTCTCGATGGTCTGGAGGTCGGCGAGGATCAGCTCGGTGTTGATCGTCTCGATGTCGTCCTTCGGCGAGACCTTGCCGTCGACGTGCACGACGTTCTCGTCCTTGAAGGCACGGATGACCTGGCAGATCGCGTCGGACTCACGGATGTTCGCGAGGAACTTGTTGCCCAGGCCCTCGCCCTCGGAGGCGCCGCGCACGATGCCCGCGATGTCGACGAAGTCGACCGTGGCCGGGAGGATGCGCTCCGACTTGAAGATCGACGCCAGCTGGGCGAGGCGGGCGTCGGGGACGCCGACCACACCGACGTTGGGCTCGATCGTGGCGAACGGGTAGTTGGCCGCCAGCACGTCGTTCTTGGTCAGGGCGTTGAACAGGGTCGACTTGCCGACATTCGGCAGGCCGACGATTCCGATCGTGAGCGACACGTTGCGACTTCCCGTAGTGAGTGGGTGGGTGAGCCTGAGGCTGCCAGTGCCGGCGGGCCGGCCGATCCACCAGTTTACGGGGTTCCGGGCCCCGGGCCGGCGGCCGCGTCGAACACCTGGACAAGCTCTGCTCTTCGGCTTGGTTTCGGCGTGTCTGGGCCCCGATTGGGCACATTAACCGACCTAAGTTGGTCCAGTGGAGCATCACAGGACCCGACCCCGACAGCACGGCCCGCGCCGTGGCGCCCCCCGTGCGCCGCTGCCGCCGCAGGCCAGACGGGGGCCGGCGACGGCCGAGCGGCGGCCCGCTCCGGGAAGGTCCCGTCCGGTACCGGTGGCGCGGCCCGGCCGGCTCCCGAACCCACGGCTCACCGGACTCGGCGGCGGCCTCTTCTGCGGGGCCGTGATGTTCCTGCTCGGCTTCCTGGACGACCTGCTCTTCGGGGCGTCCCTGACGGTGTACGGCGTGCTGTTCCTGCCGGTGGCCGTGCTGACCGCGCTGTGGGTGCGCGGGGGCGATCTGCTGATCGCGCCCGTCGTCGTCCCGATCGCCTTCGCCGCCGGCCTGCTGACCGTCGCCGACGGCGGCGGAGGCTTTCTCGGCGGCCTGATGGGCCTGGTGACGGCCCTGTCCACCCAGGCCGGCTGGCTCTACGGCGGAACACTGATCGCCGGGGTGATCGTCCTCGTCCGCCGGGCCCGGATCCTCCGACGCCGACGCGGACGCTGACCCGACGCCGACGCGGGCGCGGGCGCGATCCGGCGTCGACACAGACGCCGATCCGACGTCAATGCGGACGCTGCCCCATCGCCGGCGCGGGCGCCGATCCGGCTACGGCACAGAGGCCCGGCAGGGACCGGTGCCGGTCTCTGACGGGCCTCCGCGTCGGTCTACTTGGCGTGGTGCGCCGCGCGCATCGCCGCGCCCACGATCCCCGCGTTGTTCTGCAGCTGTGCCGGGACGATCTCGGCCTTGACGTCCGTGAGGTACGGCAGGAACTTGTCGGCCTTGCGGCTCACCCCGCCGCCGATGATGAACAGGTCCGGGGTGAAGAGCATCTCGACGTGCGTCAGGTACCTGTCGACGCGGCGGCCCCACTGCTCCCAGCTGAGGTCGTGGTCCTCCTTGGCCTTGCTGGAGGCCTTCTTCTCCGCGTCGTGGCCGTCCAGCTCCAGGTGGCCCAGCTCGGTGTTGGGGACCAGCTCGCCGTCGACGAACAGGGCGCTGCCGATACCGGTGCCGAAGGTGAGCAGGATGACGACGCCCTTGTGGCCCCGGCCGGCGCCGAACTCCATCTCGGCCACGCCGGCCGCGTCCGCGTCGTTGACCACGGTCACCGGGAGGCCGCCGAGCCGCTCGCTGAACAGGGTGCGCGCGTCGGTGTCGATCCAGCTCTTGTCGACGTTCGCCGCCGTGCGGATGTGAGTGCCGTCGGTGATCACCCCGGGGAAGGTGAGCCCGACCGGGCCGCTCCACCCGAAGTGTTCGACGACCTGCTTGACCCCGTCGGCGACGCCGTCGGGCGTCGCCGGATGCGGGGTGAGCACCTTGCAGCGCTCCTGGGCCAGGTCGCCCTTGTCCAGGTCCACGGGAGCGCCCTTGATCCCTGAACCACCGATGTCCACGCCGAAGATCTGCATGGCTCCACGTTACGTCGTACGACTGACAGTCACGACGTGAGGCGTACGGCGGTCACACCGCCGTACGCCCGGCTCTCACGCCTCCGCGCCGGTCCCGCCGCGCTGGGCGACCAGGGTGGCCGCCTCCTCGCGCAGGTCACGGCGGAGTTCCTTGGGCAGCGAGAAGGTGATGGACTCCTCGGCCGCCTTGACGATCTCCACATCGCCGTAGCCACGCTCGGCGAGCCACTCCAGGACCTCCTCGACCAGGACCTCCGGCACGGAGGCGCCCGAGGTGACGCCGACCGTGGTGACGCCCTCCAGCCAGGCCTCGTCGATCTCGCTGGCGAAGTCGACCAGGTAGGCCGCGCGCGAGCCGGCCAGCTTGGCGACCTCGACGAGCCGCTTGGAGTTGGAGGAGTTGCGGGAGCCGACCACGATGACCAGTTCGGCCTCGGCGCCCATCTGCTTCACGGCGAGCTGACGGTTCTGCGTGGCGTAGCAGATGTCGTCGCTGGGCGGGGAGATGAGCTGCGGGAACTTCTCCTTGAGGGCGTCGACCGTCTCCATGGTCTCGTCGACGGAGAGCGTGGTCTGGGAGAGCCAGACGACCTTGGACTCGTCGCGGACCTCGACCTTGGCGACGTCGGCGGGGCCGTCGACGAGCTGGATGTGGTCGGGGGCCTCACCGGAGGTGCCGATGACCTCCTCGTGGCCCTCGTGCCCGATCAGGAGGATGTCGTAGTCCTCGTTGGCGAAGCGGACGGCTTCCTTGTGGACCTTGGTGACCAGCGGGCAGGTGGCGTCGATGGTGGCGAGGCGGCCGCGCTCGGCCTCCTGGTGGACGACGGGGGCGACGCCGTGCGCGGAGAACATCACGATGTTCCCCGGCGGGACCTCCTCGGTCCGCTCGACGAAGATCGCGCCCTTCTTCTCCAGGGTCTGCACGACGTACTTGTTGTGGACGATCTCGTGCCGGACATAGATCGGGGCCCCGTACTGCTCCAGGGCCTTCTCGACGGCGATCACGGCGCGGTCCACGCCCGCGCAGTAGCCCCGGGGGGCGGCGAGCAGGACACGGCGGCCAGGCGAAGCAGTCATGGCACCCATCGTAAGGCCGCGTCCGGGGCGCGGAGATCGCGTCCGGGTGACGGTCCCGGGGAGACCGGCCCGGTGCGCGGTACGGCGGGAGGGCGGTGCTGTCGGTCCGCGCCGTTACGCTCGCCGCATGGCTTTGAACACGTCCGCCGAAGCACCCCTGCCCGTCGGTGAGATCTCCCGGCTCATCGGCGGGTGGATCGACCGGCTCGGTGCCGTCTGGGTCGAGGGGCAGATCACCCAGCTCTCGCGGCGGCCCGGGGCCGGGGTCGTGTTCCTGACGCTGCGGGACCCGTCGCACGACATCTCGATCGCCGTCACCTGTTATCGCCAGGTGTTCGACGCCGTGGCCGACGTGGTCACCGAGGGGGCCCGGGTCGTCGTACACGCGAAGCCCGAGTGGTACGCGCCGCGTGGGCAGCTGTCGTTGCGGGCCGCCGAGATACGGCCCGTCGGGGTCGGGGAGTTGCTCGCGCGGCTGGAGATGCTCAAGAAGGCGCTGGCCGCGGAGGGGCTGTTCGCCGCCGCGCGGAAGAAGCCCTTGCCGTTTCTGCCGCAGCTGATCGGGCTGGTGTGCGGGCGGGCCTCGGCCGCCGAGCGGGACGTGCTGGAGAACGCGCGGCACCGGTGGCCGGCCGTCCGGTTCGAGGTGCGGAACGTGCCGGTGCAGGGTGTGCACGCCGTGCCGCAGGTCGTGCAGGCCGTGAAGGAGCTCGACGCGATCGAGGAGGTGGATGTGATCATCGTCGCGCGCGGGGGCGGCAGCGTGGAGGATCTGCTGCCGTTCTCCGACGAGCAGTTGGTGCGGGCGGTCTCCGAGTGCCGTACGCCCGTCGTGTCCGCCATCGGGCACGAGCCCGACACCCCGCTGCTCGACTATGTGGCCGACCTGCGCGCCTCCACCCCCACCGACGCCGCGAAGAAGGTCGTACCCGATGTGGGTGAGGAGCTCGACCGCGTGCGGATGCTGCGGGACCGGGCCCGGCGGTGCGCCGAGGCGCTGGTGGCGCGGGAGGAGCGGGGGCTGGCGCACGCGCTGGCCCGGCCGGCCATGGAGGATCCGCACCGGATGGTCGACGAGCGGGCCGATCACATCGCCTCGCTGGTCGACCGTTCGCGGCGCACCCTCGGGCATCTGCTCGACCGCGCCGACTCCGAGCTGACGCACACGCACGCGCGCGTGGTGGCCCTCTCCCCCGCCGCCACGCTGCGGCGCGGGTACGCCGTGCTGCAGAAGGACGACGGCCAGGTGGTGCGGGACCCGGGGGACGTCGGGCCGGGCGAGGCGCTGCGGGCGCGGGTCGCCGAGGGTGAGTTCACGGTGCGGGTGGACGGCTGACGCCGTGCCGTACGAGTCGATGAGAAAGGTCAGTGCATGAGCAGCAAGGCGGACGAGGCCGTCCTCTCCTACGAGCAGGCGCGGGACGAGTTGATCGAGGTCGTACGGCGGCTGGAGACCGGCGGGACGAGCCTTGAGGAGTCCCTGGCTCTCTGGGAGCGGGGCGAGGAGCTGGCCAAGGTGTGCCGGCGGTGGCTGGAGGGGGCTCGGGCCCGGCTGGACGCGGCGCTGGCCGAGGACGAGGGAGAGGCGGAAGCGGGGGAAGAGGAGGAGTAGGGGAGGGGTGGAGGGCCTGGCGGTTGTGAGGCGAATCACCACGCTCCGGTTTTCGTTGAAGGTTGAACCTTCCTCGCGTACGGTGGTGCCGTCAATCGATCCGGACCGCGGTCCGGTACGGATCCGGCACCGCATCCCGAGGAAGTTCCCGCAATGTCTCTCGTTCTTGACTCCGCCGCCCAGGACCTGCTGTTCCGCGAGGCCCGCACCGCGAACACCTTCACCGACGAGCCGGTGACCGACGAGCAGGTGCAGGCGATCTACGACCTGGTCAAGTACGGCCCGACCTCCATGAACCAGTCGCCGCTGCGCGTGGTCCTGGTCCGCTCCCCCGAGGCCCGTGAGCGCCTGGTGCAGCACATGGCCGAGGGCAACCAGAAGAAGACCGCCACCGCCCCGCTGGTCGCGATCCTGGCCGCGGACAACGAGTTCCACGAGGAGCTGCCGCAGCTCTTCCCGCACTTCCCGCAGGCCAAGGACCTCTTCTTCGGCGAGCGCTCGGCGCGTGAGGGCAGCGCCGCCCTGAACGCCGCGCTGCAGGCCGCCTACTTCATCCTCGGCGTCCGCGCCGCCGGTCTCGCCGCCGGCCCGATGACCGGACTCGACTTCGCGGGCGTCCAGAAGGAGTTCCTGGACGACGACCACACCCCGCTGATGGTCGTCAACATCGGCAAGCCGGGCGAGGACGCCTGGTTCCCGCGCTCCCCGCGCCTGGCGTACGACGACGTCGTCACGACCGTCTGAGCCACCCCGCGGACCAGCCGTCCCGCGGACATGCGAGAGGCCCCCGGCGACGGCGCCGGGGGCCTCTCGCGCTGTCTCGGGGCAGACCCGTCAGGACATCGTCAGCGCCGCCGCCATCTTCGTCAGGTCGGTGAAGGAGGCGGTGCCGGCCACCACCGTCGTGGAGCCGGGGGTGTTGTCCAGCACCAGCGCGTCGTAGCGGCCGCCGGTGTAGTGGGTCCAGGTGCGGTCGCCGATCTTCTCGGTCGTCTTCGTCGCCGTCGCACCCTGGCTGGCGTCGGTGATGAAGTCCGCGCGCTTCTGAGTGGACTGCTCGATCTGGACGTACTGACCGTCGGGGGTCTGGTAGCCGAGGTGCCAGCGGTTCCCCTCCTCGCCCTGGAAGCGGACCGAGGTGGCCTTCCAGGCGCCGGGCAGGCCCTCGGGCGCGGCGACCGGGTAGTTCGCGGCGCGTCGCGCCGTCAGCAACTCGACCCGGTAGTCGACCCTCGGAAGGTCGGGAGCGTGATCGTCGTGCGGGACGAGAAGGTAGATGAAGCCCGCCGCGAGACCGATCAGGGCCAGGGAGAGAATCATGTCCCGGACCGTCTTCTGCTTGCCGTTCGTGCCTGCCACGCCCCCTATCGTCGCAGGTGCCCCCTGCGCTCATCCGTGGGGTCCCCTGCTCATTTTGTCAGCCTGGCGATAGAGTCGACGGGAAACCCTCATCCGGCCGTCGTCGTATCAGAAAGGTGCGCTCCGATGACCGAGAATCATCATCACCTGCCGTCCGAACTCGATGTCCCCTCCGAGGCTCCCGACCGGAACCTCGCCCTGGAGCTCGTCCGCGTGACCGAGGCCGCCGCGATGGCCGCGGGGCGCTGGGTGGGCCGCGGCGACAAGAACGGCGCCGACGGTGCCGCCGTGCGCGCCATGCGGACCCTCGTCTCCACCGTGTCGATGAACGGCGTGGTCGTCATCGGCGAGGGCGAGAAGGACGAAGCGCCGATGCTCTTCAACGGGGAGCACGTCGGTGACGGCACCGGTCCCGAGGTCGACATCGCCGTCGACCCGATCGACGGGACGACGCTCACCGCGAAGGGCATGCCCAACGCGATCGCCGTGCTGGCCGCGGCCGAGCGCGGGGCCATGTTCGACCCGTCCGCCGTGTTCTACATGGACAAGCTGGTCACGGGCCCGGAGGCGGCGGACTTCGTCGACATCAACGCGCCCATCTCCGTCAACATCCGCCGGGTCGCCAAGGCGAAGCGGTCCTCGCCGGAGGGCGTGACCGTGGTCATCCTCGACCGGCCGCGGCACGAAGGGATCATCAAGGAGATCCGGGACGCCGGCGCGCGCATCAAGCTGATCTCCGACGGCGACGTCGCCGGGTCGATCTACGCGCTGCGCGAGGGCACGGGCGTCGACATGCTGCTCGGCATCGGCGGTACGCCCGAGGGCATCATCTCGGCGTGCGCGGTGAAGTGCCTGGGCGGCACGATCCAGGGCAAGCTGTGGCCCAGGGACGACGCGGAGCGGCAGCGGGCGATCGACGCCGGGCACGATCTGGACCGGGTCCTGACGACCGAGGATCTGGTCACCGGGGAGAACGTCTTCTTCGTCGCGACGGGCATCACCGACGGTGAGCTGCTGCGGGGGGTGCGGTACCGGTCGGAGACCGCGCTGACCGAGTCCATCGTGATGCGGTCGAAGTCGGGGACGGTGCGGCGGATCGACTCGGAGCACCGGCTGCGCAAGCTGCGGGCGTACAGCACGATCGATTTCGACAAGGCGAAGTAACGCCTTGGGGGCAGGGGCTGCGGAGCGTTCGCGGCTGCGGGTGCGTCGTGGCTGGTCGCGCCCATGCGGCGGTAGCCGCAAATCGACACAGCCCCGCGCCCCTTTCGGGGCGCCGGCCCCTAGGCAGGTCGAAAGGCGCCCTCTGTGCGGAGAGGGCGCCCCCTGCCAGGGGATCAACCCGCTATACGGTTCGCCGCCGCGGCTCGTGCCGCCTTCTTCAGTTCCATGTCGCGGCGCCTGCGCCTCGCCAGGACCACTCGGCGTTCCGCTGCCGTGAGGCCGCCCCAGACGCCGTAGGGCTCGGGCTGGAGGAGTGCGTGTTCGCGGCACTCGACCATCACCGGACAGCGGGCACAGACCCGCTTGGCCGCCTCCTCCCGGGACAGCCGGGCGGCGGTGGGTTCCTTGGAGGGTGCGAAGAACAGGCCTGCCTCGTCGCGCTGACACACCGCCTCGGTGTGCCAGGGTGCGTCTTGGTCCCTGTCCCGCACTGGCACCCGCTGGGCCGGAACGGCAGCTACCTGCAGGGACGAATGCGGCGGTTGCAGCACGGGTCTACTCCTGACGACGGCTTCGCGAGCGAGAGACGATGCAGCAAGGCCTACCCGCTGTGCGCGGGCCTATGCACAGCGTTCCCAACAGCCGTAGCACGGCGGCTTGTTCACGACCCCCGGGGCCACTGGGAAAGCAGTGATTCGCGACCGTCAACGGTCCAGGTGTTTGCGCAACTTCCTGTCGACCTTGTCCTGAACCCGGTCCAGGATGTCCTCGATCAGCTTCCCGCGCTTCGGCCGCGCCTCCACGTTGCCGAGGACGGCCCAGCCGTCGACGTAGACGACCGGCGCGTCGGGATCGACCGAATCCCGCGTGTCCGCCTCGAAGTTGCCCAGCACACCGCCGCCGGTGCCGCGCAGCGACACGTTCTCCGGGACGCGGATCTGGATGTCGCCGAAGACCGAGATCGCCTTGATGTAGACCTGCTGGTACTCGAAGATCGCCTCGCTGAGGTCGATCTCGACCGAGCCGAAGACCGAGTACGCGTGCAGGCGGCGGCCCGCGCGCCAGCGGCCCCGGCGGACGGCGCTGCTGAACACGGCCACCACGTTGGCGTCCGCCTCGACCGGCAGCGCGCCGGGCTCCGGCCGGGGCGGTACCGGCGTGTAGGGCGGGGCGGCACGGTGGGCGTGGGCCGCGGGCAGGTCCCGTATGAAGACCTCCAGCTCGCCCACCGTCTTGGCGCCCAGCACCCCCTCCACGCGCTCGGCGTGCTCGTCGGCGGTCAGGCGCCCCTCGGCGAGGGCCTCCCGCAGGATGTCGGCGATGCGGTCACGGTCGGCGTCCGAGGCGCGCAGCTCGGCGACCGGCGCTCCGGCGTACTCCTGAGAGGTCTGCTTCTGAAGGTCCACGGCAGCAGCGTACCGAAACGCGATAGATCGCGACTACCCCTCGTCGCGGCCTGTGGAAAACCCATACCGTCCTCGAACTGAGCCTTACCTCACAGGCTCCCCGTCAGCGGCAGGTTCTACGCTGGACAACGCCCGCCAGCGTCGGCGGGCGGCCGTCCGTCAGAGTGAGGAATGGGCTGAGATGCCTGAGTTCGCGTATACCGATCTGCTCCCCCAGGGCGAGGACACCACCCCGTACCGGCTGGTGACCTCGGAGGGTGTGTCCACCGTCGAGGGACCGGACGGGCGGACGTTCCTCAAGGTGGAGCCGGAGGCGCTGCGCAAGCTGGCCGAGGAGGCCATCCACGACATCCAGCACTACCTGCGCCCCGCCCACCTCGCCCAGCTGCGCCGCATCATCGACGACCCCGAGGCGTCGAACAACGACAAGTTCGTCGCGCTCGACCTGCTGAAGAACGCGAACATCGCGGCGGCCGGCGTGCTCCCCATGTGCCAGGACACCGGCACGGCGATCGTCATGGGCAAGCGCGGACAGAACGTGCTGACCGAGGGCGGCGACGAGGCGGCCCTCTCGAAGGGCATCTACGACGCGTACCTCAACCTCAACCTGCGCTACTCGCAGATGGCTCCGCTCACCATGTGGGAGGAGAAGAACACCGGGTCGAACCTGCCGGCCCAGATCGAGCTCTACGCCACCGACGGCGGCGCCTACAAGTTCCTCTTCATGGCGAAGGGCGGCGGCTCCGCCAACAAGTCGTTCCTCTACCAGGAGACGAAGGCCGTCCTGAACGAGGCCTCCATGATGAAGTTCCTGGAGGAGAAGATCCGTTCGCTCGGCACGGCCGCGTGCCCGCCGTACCACCTGGCGATCGTGGTCGGCGGTACGAGCGCCGAGTTCGCCCTCAAGACCGCGAAGTACGCCTCCGCGCACTACCTGGACGAGATCCCGGCCGAGGGCTCGGAGCTGGGCCACGGCTTCCGGGACAAGGACCTGGAGCAGAAGGTCTTCGAGCTGACGCAGAAGATCGGGATCGGCGCGCAGTTCGGCGGCAAGTACTTCTGCCACGACGTGCGCGTGGTGCGGCTGCCCCGGCACGGCGCGTCCTGCCCGGTCGCCATCGCCGTCTCCTGCTCCGCGGACCGGCAGGCCGTCGCGAAGATCACCGCCGAGGGCGTCTTCCTGGAGCAGCTGGAGACGGACCCGGCGCGGTTCCTGCCGGAGACCACGGACGAGCACCTCGACTCGTCCGACGAGGACGTCGTGCGCATCGACCTCAACCAGCCGATGGACGACATCCTCGCCGAGCTGACCAGGTACCCGGTCAAGACCCGGCTCTCCCTCACCGGCCCGCTGGTCGTCGCCCGTGACATCGCGCACGCCAAGATCAAGGAACGCCTCGACGCGGGCGAGGAGATGCCGCAGTACCTGAAGGACCACCCGGTGTACTACGCGGGCCCGGCGAAGACCCCCGAGGGCTACGCCTCCGGTTCCTTCGGCCCGACGACGGCCGGCCGTATGGACTCCTACGTCGAGCAGTTCCAGGCGGCGGGCGGCTCCAAGGTGATGCTCGCCAAGGGCAACCGCAGCAAGCAGGTCACCGCCGCGTGCGACACCCACGGCGGCTTCTACCTCGGCTCCATCGGCGGCCCGGCCGCCCGCCTCGCCCAGGACTGCATCAAGAAGGTCGAGGTCGTCGAGTACGAGGAGCTCGGCATGGAGGCCGTCTGGAAGATCGAGGTCGAGGACTTCCCGGCCTTCATCGTCGTCGACGACAAGGGCAACGACTTCTTCCAGGACCCGGCCCCGCAGCCGACGTTCACGAGCATTCCGGTGCGGGGGCCGGGGCTGGCGTGACCCCGTGACCTGGTGACCCTTTGACGGACGCCCGCCCCTGATTTCGGCAGGGGCGGGCGTCTTCGTGCCACCGGGGGGTCAGCGCGCGCAGAGGACCAGGTTGATCGTGTCGCCGGTGTCGACGGTCGCGGGGGTGTGCGGGTCGATCGCGACGACCGTGCCCGGCTTACAGCCCGTGACCGGCCGCTGGGTGACCGTGCCCAGGTGCGTCTGCGTCTTGTCCAGGTACGCCTTGGCCTCCTTCAGGGTCCAGCCCCAGAAGTCGATCGGGAGGGTTCCGCCGCCGTCGAAGCGGAGCAGCATGGTGGCGGGGTCGTGGTTGACGGTCTCCTTGGTGCTCGCCGGGCGGGCCGTGGAGTGGGTCGTGCTCCCGCCCATGGAGGCCAGCGCCGTGCCGCCGCCCGCCAGGATCAGCGCGGTGGCGACGGCGGCGATGCCCGCGGCCCGGCGGCGACGGGTGCGGCGCACGATGCCCGGTGCGTCGAACACCGGTGCGTCGGTGGAGTCGGCGTAGTTGTTCATGGCTGTCATCAGTTCCTTTTCGAAGTGGGTGCAGCCCGGAGGCCGCGGATCGCCGTCGTACGAGGTCATCGCATTCCTTCCGGGGGCTGCCGTACCGGTGAAGGGCCGGAGAGCGCGGGGAACTGGCTTCTGAGCTTCTCCATCGCCCGGGCCAGCTGAGAGCGGACCGTGCTCGGCGAGATGTCGAGGTCGGCCGCGATCTCGGCGTCGGAGAGGTCGTGGAAGTAGCGCAGCACCACCACCGTCCGCATCCGCATGGGCAGGCACTGGAGCGCCCTGACCAACTGGTCGCGGCTGTCGACCTGTCCGTACGCGTCGCCCGGTGCGATCCGGTCGCCGGCGTCCGGGACGGTACGGCGGAACCGGCGCCAGCGGTCGTTGGCGAGGTTGACCATGATCCGCCGTACGTACGCGTCCGGGGCGTCCGCGGCGGCGATGGTCCGCCACTTGCGGCAGACCCGCTCCAGCGTCTCCTGGACCAGGTCCTCCGCCGCGTCCCGGTTGCCCGTCAGGACCAGCGCGCCCCGGAACAGCGCGGCCGACCGGGCGGCGACGAAGCCGTCGAAGCCGGCCTCGAAGTCGGTCTCCACACGCCCCTCCCTTCCTGTCACCCGTCCTCGACGCGACCCCCGGCCGGTCTGCTGCATGTGTGTGGTGAGAGCTGGGTCACATACCCGGGTGGAGCACGCGGCGGAACAACCCCACCGTGCCGACCGCTGTACCCGGTATGAGCGACTACCGCATCGAGCACGACTCCATGGGCGAGGTCCGTGTCCCCGCCCACGCCAAGTGGCGGGCCCAGACACAGCGGGCCGTCGAGAACTTCCCCGTCTCCGGTCAGCGGATCGAGCGGGCGCACATCGAGGCGCTGGCCCGGATCAAGGGCGCGGCCGCCAAGGTGAACGCCGAGCTGGGGGTGCTCGACAAGGACGTCGCCCGGGCGATCCAGGAGGCGGCCGCTGAGGTCGCCGACGGGACGTGGGACGAGCACTTTCCCGTCGACGTGTTCCAGACGGGGTCGGGGACCTCGTCGAACATGAACACCAACGAGGTCATCGCCACGCTCGCGAGCGAGCGGCTCGGGCGGGACGTCCATCCGAACGACCACGTCAACGCGTCGCAGTCCTCGAACGACGTGTTTCCGTCGTCGATCCACATCGCCGCCACCGCCGCCGTCACCCGGGACCTGATCCCTGCGCTCGAACACCTGGCCGACTCGCTCGCCCGGAAGTCCGAGGAGTTCTCCGACGTCGTGAAGTCCGGGCGGACCCATCTCATGGACGCCACGCCCGTGACGCTCGGGCAGGAGTTCGGCGGGTACGCCGCCCAGGTGAGGTACGGGACCGAGCGGCTGCGGGCCGCCCTGCCCCGGCTGGCCGAGCTGCCGCTCGGCGGGACCGCCGTCGGCACCGGGATCAACACCCCGCCCGGGTTCTCCGCAGCCGTGATCGAGGAGGTCGCCCGTGACACCGGGCTGCCGTTCACCGAAGCGCGCGACCACTTCGAGGCGCAGGGCGCCCGGGACGGGATCGTGGAGACGAGCGGGCAACTGCGCACGATCGCGGTCGGGTTGACGAAGATCGCGAACGACCTGCGGTGGATGGCCTCGGGGCCGCGCACCGGGCTCGCCGAGATCGCGCTGCCCGACCTCCAGCCGGGGTCCTCGATCATGCCGGGCAAGGTCAACCCGGTGATCCCCGAAGCCGTGTTGATGGTGGCCGCCCAGGTCATCGGGAACGACCAGACCATCGCCGTGGCCGGCGCGGCCGGGAACTTCGAGCTCAACGTGATGCTTCCGGTCATCGCCAAGAACGTCCTGGAGTCCGTCCGGCTGCTCGCCAACGTCTCCCGGCTGCTGGCCGACCGGACCGTGGACGGGATCACCGCGAACCGGGAACGGGCGCTGGAGTACGCCGAGTCGTCGCCGTCCGTGGTCACGCCGCTCAACAAGTACATCGGGTACGAGGAGGCCGCCAAGGTGGCCAAGAAGGCGCTCGCGGAACGTAGGACGATCCGCCAGGTCGTCCTCGACGGCGGGTACGTCGAGAAGGGTGATCTGACCGTCGAGCAGCTGGACGAGGCGCTGGATGTCCTGCGGATGACACGGCCGTAACCGGGTGCGAACGTTTCGCGCCGCCCGGCCAGAACCGTGACGTCCGCCGCAGCGTCGTATGCCTACGGCACCTAATATCTGTGCATGGCAGACGGTGGAGCGATGAGACGCGTGATGCGCGGGGAAACGGGCGGCGCGACCGGGAACGGGACCTGCTTCTGGGCCCCGGGCAGCCAGATCCTGTGGCGCTACCGGGAGAACGCCGGGGACGCCTTCCACATCGCGCGCCCCGTCACCGTGGTCCGGGACGACGAGGAGTTCCTGGCGGTCTGGCTGGCACCCGGCACCGAATGCATCAAGCCAGTGCTCGCCGACGGCTCTTCGGTCGGCGAGGAGCCGCTGGAGTCCCGCTACACCAAGCCCCGGTCCGTCACCCACGGCCACTGGCGCGGCACGGGCGTGCTGAAGCTGGCGCAGCCCGGCCGGCCCTGGTCCGTGTGGCTGTTCTGGGAACCTGGCTGGCAGTTCAAGAATTGGTACATCAATCTCGAACAGCCGCTGGTCCGTTGGGACGGCGGGGTGGACTCCGAGGACCACTTCCTGGACATCTCCGTGCACCCGGACCGCAGTTGGCAGTGGCTCGACGAGGACGAGTTCGCCCAGGCCCAGCGGGACGGGCTGATGGCCGCGGAGACGGCCCAGCGGGTGCGGGCGGCGGGGCTGGCCGCGGTGGACGCCGTACGGGCCTGGGAGCGGCCGTTCTCGGACGGCTGGCAGCACTGGCGCCCGGACCCGGCCTGGGCGGTACCGTCGCTGCCGGAGGACTGGGACCGTACCCCCGCGCACGTGTCCTCATGAGACCCTTGATGCGCCCCCGGTGCACAACCGTAGGATCGTCCTCCGCAAGGACGTATCAGCAGCGCAACTCCCGGAGCATGTGCCGGGCTTGATCGAACGTCACCGAGGGGCGGCAGGACGTGAGCGAGGGGTACGAGGGCAGCACCGGTGAGCGGTGCGCGGGCCGCAGATCGTCCGCCGGTGGCACAGGAACAGCCTCCAGCCACGCCGGAATTCCGTTCCTGGGGCACGCAATCCGGGTATCGGGACTTCGGCGGGACCATCTGCGCGCGCGGCGCGCAGCCCCGGACGGACGGATTCGACACGCGTGACGGAGCACCCCACCTCCTACGAACGCCCACAGCCGGGCGTCGACCCCGCGGAGGCCCGCGGGGCGCTCCTGCGTTCCCCCCAGCCACAGGCCCAGCCGCAGGCCACGTCGCAGCCGCAAGCGCAGCCCCGTCCCTCCGGCACCACCGCCTTACCGGCACAGGCCCGCGCGGGCGAGACGCCCTCCGGTCCCGGTACCAGCACGTCCAAGGAGCACTCCGTCAACGGCCCCGAGCACGCCCAGCCCACCAGCGCTGAGCCCGATCCGCACCGGCCGCGCCCCACCCCGGAGGGCATTCCGCCCCAGCCCGGCGCCGAGCAGGAACGGGCGGTGGGCGCGCAGGAGCGCCGTTCCGGACGCGGGCTGCCGCCCGGCCGGCCGATGCCGATGCGGCGGGACGGCGACCGGCTGCGCTTCGTGGGCGCGGCGACCCGGCGGATCGCCCGGGGCATAGACCTCGACGAGATCGTGATGGGGCTGTGCCGGGCGACCGTGCCGACCTTCTCGGACGCGATCCTCGTCTATCTGCGTGACCCGCTGCCGGTCGGCGACGAACGGCCGGTCGGCCCGGTGGTGCTGCGGCTGCGCCGTACCGACCGGATCCCGGAGGAACGGGACACCGAGGGCGGCTTCCTGCCGGTGCCCGTCCCGGAGCCGGACCCGGCCGACATCGGCCTGGCCGCGCTCACCGCCGAGCTGTGCGAGGTACGGCCGGGCGGCGCCCTCAACGAGGTGCTGCGGGGCGTACGGCCGGTGTTCGCCGACTCCCCCGCCGCACGTGCCGCGCTCCCCGAACTCCTCGGCGAGGGCAACGAGTCGCTCGTCCCGGGCGCCCAGCACGCGATCCTCGCCCCGCTGCGCGGCAGGCGCCGGGTGATCGGCGCGGCCCTGTTCATTCGCCGCCCGGAGCGGCTGGCGTTCGAGGCCGACGACCTGCTGGTCGCCGCCCAGCTGGCCACGCACAGCGCGCTGGGCATCGACAAGGCGGTGCTGTACGGCCGGGAGGCCTACATCGCCGACGAGCTGCAGCGCACCATGCTGCCCGAGAACCTGCCGACCGCGACGGGTGTACGGCTCGCGTCGCGCTATCTGCCGGCCGCGGAGACCGCGCGCGTGGGCGGCGACTGGTACGACGCGATTCCGCTGCCGGGGAGCCGGGTGGCGCTGGTCGTGGGCGACGTGATGGGCCACTCGATGACGTCGGCGGCCATCATGGGGCAGCTGCGGACCACCGCGCAGACGCTGGCCGGGCTCGACCTGCCTCCGCAGGAGGTGCTGCACCATCTCGACGAGCAGGCCCAGCGCCTCGGCAGCGACCGGATGGCGACCTGCCTGTACGCCGTCTACGACCCGGTGTCGCACCGCATCACCATCGCCAACGCCGGGCATCCGCCGCCGGTGCTGCTGCACCTGGGCGGCCGCGCCGAGGTGCTGCGGGTGCCGGCCGGCGCGCCGATCGGGGTGGGCGGGGTCGACTTCGAGGCGGTGGAGCTGGACGCGCCGGCCGGGGCGACGCTGCTGCTGTACACCGACGGGCTGGTGGAGTCCCGGCTGCGGGACGTGTGGACCGGTATAGAGCAGCTGCGGGAGAAGCTCGCCGCGACCGCGCAGCTGACCGGGCCGGATCATCCGCCGCCGCTCGAAGCGCTGTGCGACGAGGTGCTCGACATGCTCGGGCCCGGTGACCGCGACGACGACATCGCGCTGCTCGCCGCCCGCTTCGACGGGATCGCGCCGAGCGATGTGGCGTACTGGTTCCTGGAGCCGGAGGACGCGGCGCCGGGGCGGGCGCGGCGGCTGGCGCGCAGGGCCCTGGCGCGCTGGGGACTCGAGGAACTGAGCGATTCGGTCGAGCTGTTGGTCAGCGAGGTCGTCACCAACGCGGTGCGGTACGCGTCGCGGCCGGTGACGTTGCGGTTGCTGCGGACGGATGTGCTGCGGTGCGAGGTCGGGGACGACGTGCCCCAGCTGCCGCGGCTGCGGCAGGCGCGGGCCACGGACGAGGGCGGCCGGGGGCTGTATCTCGTCAACAGACTGGCCAGACGGTGGGGAGCGACCCGGCTCAGCACCGGGAAGGTCGTCTGGTTCGAGTTGAACAGATAGCCGTACGACGACGGAGCCCCGCGCCCCTCAGGGGGGCGCGGGGCTCTCGCGTTATTGACCGTTCCCCGGATCCAGCGGGTTGTCGGTGGTGTCGCCCGTCGGGGTCGACGTGTCCGGTGTCGTCGGTGGGGTGGTCGTCGGCGTCGATGACGTCGGCGGGGCCGAGGTCGGCGACTTCGTCGGGGTCTGGGACGGGGTCGCGGACTTCGTCGGGGTCTGGGACGGCGTCTGCGACGGGGACTGCGACGGGGACGCGCTCTGGGTCGGGGTCTCCGAGGGCTGGACGGCCGCGCCCAGGTCGGTCTCCAGGTCGAACTTCACCTTCTTGGTGACGCCGAAGGTGTAGGCCGCCCAGATCTGCGCCGGGTAACCGCCACCGTTGATACGGCCGGTGCCGGGGATGAGGCCCGTGGCGCCGGTCAGCGAGACCTGGTTGTGGGTCTTGGCGTCCTCGCCGAACAGGCCGACCGAGGTCACCAGGTCGGGCGTGTAGCCGGTGAACCAGGCCGACTTGTTGCCGTCGGACGTACCCGTCTTGCCGGCCACCTGCTGGCCCTTGCGCAGCGGGTTCTGGGCCACCGACACCTTGGCCGTACCGTCGTCGACCACGCCGGTCAGTACCGAGCTCACCTGGTCGGCCGCGGCGCGGCTGATGACCTGTTCGCCGATCGGATCGGGAATGTCGATCTTGCGGCCGCTCTTCTCAGCCGACGCGATGAGCGTCGGGGTGACCTTCTGGCCGTGGTTGTCGAGGGTGGCGTACACCCCGGCCATCTCCAGCGGGCTCGCGCCCATGGTGCCCAGGGTCATCGCGGGCACCGCCTGGAGGCTGCTGGTGTCCAGGCCGAGGTCGTCGGCGGTCTTCAGCACGTTCTTCATGCCGACGTCCACGCCCATCTGCGCGAACACCGAGTTGACGGACTTGTTCATCGCCGTCTGCACGGTGATGTTGCCGTAGTCCGCGTCGTCCTCGTTCGGCGGCGCGAAGGCGATGTCGCTGCCCTTGACCGCACGGCCGCTGGTGCCGTCGTAGACCGTGTTGGCGTTGATCGCCTTGCCGTCCTGCGTCTGCGCGCTCTGGTCGACCGCGGCGGCCAGGATGATCGGCTTGAAGGTGGACGCCGGCTGGTAGTCGGCACGGGTGGCGTTGTCCGTGTAGTGCTTGTAGTAGTCGACGCCGCCGTAGAGGGCGACGATCTTGCCGGTCTTGGGGTCGACCGAGACGGCGCCGGCCTGGACGTTGTTGTCGACCTTGCGCTTCTTGCCGTCGAGCTTGCTGGTGAGCTGGCTCTTGACGGCCGCCTCCAGCTTGGTCTGCTTCTTCGGGTCGATGTTCAGGGTGATCGTCCAGCCCTGGTCGACGACCTTGGCCTCCGCGTCGGACCGGGAGATGCCCTCCGACTTCATCAGCTGGTTCTCCAGCTGGGTGTTGGCCAGTTCGACCAGGTAGCCCTTCTGGCCCTCCAGACCGGAGGCGGCCTTCGGCGCCTTGGGGATCGGGAACGTCATGGCGTCACGCTTGGTCTTGTCCAGCCAGCCCTGGCCGACCATGTTGTTCAGGACGTAGTTCCAGCGTTCCTGCACCAGCTTCTTGCCGATGGGGCCCGCCACCGCCCAGTCGTACTGGCTCGGTGCCTGGAGCAGCGCGGCCAGGTAGGCGCCCTGCTGGACCGTGAGTTTGTCGGCGTCGACGCGGTAGTAGGCCTGGGCGGCGGCCTGGATGCCGTAGGCGCCGCGGCCGTAGTAGCTGGTGTTGATGTAGCCGGCGAGGATGTAGTCCTTGGACTTCTCGCGGTCCACCTTGAGCGAGATGACCAGTTCCTTCAGCTTGCGCGTGGCGGTCTGGTCCTGGTCGAGGTAGTAGTTCTTGACGTACTGCTGGGTGATCGTCGAACCGCCCTGGGTACCGCGGCCCATCGCCGTGTTGTAGAGGCCGCGGGCCATGCCCCTCAGGTCGATGCCGTTGTCGTTGTAGAAGGTCTTGTTCTCCGCCGCGACGAAGGTGTGCTGGACGTCCTTCGGCACCTTGGAGAGGTCCACGATCTCGCGGTTGACGGTGCCCTTGCGGGCCAGGACCGAGCCGTCGCTGTACTTGTAGACGTTGCTCTGCGTCTGGGCGAGGGCGTTGGCCGCCGGGATGCTCACCGACATGTACAGCGCGATGAAGGCGCCGATGCCCAGCAGACAGACGGCGAAGAAGGCGCCGAGCATCTTCTTCCAGGTGAACAGCCTGCGTATCCGGCCCTTGGCGGGCTTCCCGTCCTTGCCGGACTTACCGGCATTGCCGGCATTGCCGGGCTTCCCCTTCGCGGCAGCCTTGCGGCGCTCCGCGCGGGTGGCGCCCTCGGCGGCCGGCGACTCGACCGCCGTCGCGGTCCCGCCCGCCGCCGACGGCGTCTCCGGCGCAGCCTGCTGCGGCGAGCGGTGCCCGGGCGCGGCACGGCGGCCACCGCGCTGTCGAGCTCTTCTCTCGTCCGCTCGTCCCATGAGTCCGTCCGCTCCGCTTCATCTCGGCTGTCACACGTGTGTACGGGTGTCACACAAGTACGTGGCTCAGGTCAGTCCAGAAAGCTAACACCGCTCTCTATGACAAAGGACGCACGATCTGTCCTTTTTCGGACGTGACAATCAGCACCCCGCTCAACGGAACCGACGACTGGGAACGGCGTAGGGTTGCCCGGTGCGATAAAGTGATATCACTTAGATAGAGTCAAGCTAGGTACGAATCAGCTTCAAGGGGGACCCATGTCCGTTCACGACTCCTCGGCGACCGCCGACATACCCGAGATGCCGGCCCCGCGCGTACGGGAGTTCACGGCGCACAGCATCGGCGGCGGACTCGCCCTGCTGCTCGGACTCCTCGGACTCGCGGCCTCCGTCGCGCTGTTCGTGGCGAGCTCCACCGTGAACCCCGCCTTCGCCGTCGGCGGCGTCCTGGTCTTCCTCGCCGCCGTCATCGCGATGCGCGGCCTGAACACGGTCGCCCCGGGCGAGGCCCGGGTCGTCCAGCTCTTCGGGCGCTACCGGGGCACGATCCGCCAGGACGGGCTGCGCTGGGTCAACCCCTTCACCTCGCGGACGAGGATCTCCACCCGGGTCCGCAACCACGAGACCGCCGTCCTCAAGGTCAACGACGCGTACGGCAACCCGATCGAGCTCGCCGCGGTCGTGGTGTGGAAGGTCCGGGACACCGCGCAGGCCGTCTTCGAGGTCGACGACTACACGGAGTTCGTGGCGACCCAGACCGAGACCGCCGTACGGCACATCGCCATCGAGTACCCGTACGACGCCCACGACGAGGCCGGGCTCTCACTGCGCGGCAACGCCGAGGAAATCACCGAGAAGCTGGCCGTCGAGCTCCAGGCGCGGGTCGAGGCGGCCGGAGTGCGGATCATCGAGTCGCGCTTCACGCATCTGGCATACGCTCCGGAGATCGCCTCGGCGATGCTCCAGCGGCAGCAGGCCGGTGCGGTGGTGGCCGCGCGGCGCCAGATCGTCGACGGAGCGGTGGGCATGGTGGAGGCGGCGCTCGCGCGGATCGCCGAGCAGGGCATTGTTGAACTGGACGAGGAGCGCAAGGCGGCGATGGTGTCCAACCTGATGGTGGTGCTGTGCGGGGACCGGGCGCCGCAGCCGGTGCTCAACACCGGGACGCTCTACCAGTGACGGACTCGCCCTCGCCCGAGGAGGCACCACGGCGCCGGCCGCAGCAGCGCAAGCAGGTGCTGCTGCGGCTCGACCCGTCGGTGTACGAGGCGCTGGCGCGGTGGGCCGGGGACGAACTGCGGTCGGCCAACGCGCAGATCGAGTTCCTGCTGCGGCGCGCGCTGGCGGAAGCGGGGCGCCTCCCCGGCGAGGCAGGTCCTCTGCCGCGCCGGGGGCGGCCACCGGGGGGCTCCGCCCCGGGCTGAGAGCGGGGCCCGGAGCGTTGTCAGGTGCGGGCCGGTGGGGGCTGGTCGCGCAGTTCCCCGCGCCCCTGGGGGCCCGAAGCGGTGCCGCCCTCGACAGCTCCCGCACATCCGCCACCCGGCCCACGTGCCGCAGCTTGTCCGGGTTGCGTCGGCGCGGTCGTCCAGCGCAGCCAGGTGTCCTGGACCGCGTCCTCGGCCTCGCTGACGCTGCGCAGGATGCGGTACGAGATCGCGAACAGCAGCGGGCGCAGCTCCTCGAACTCCTCCGCCGGGCTCATGCCAGCTCCTCCTCGAAGCCCTGCCGCCAGGACGGGTACCGCAGCTCCCAGCCGAGCTCCCGCTTGGCCTTGGCGTTGGAGAAGCCACGGCCCTGGGTCATGATCACCACGGCCTGTTCGCCGGCCAGCAGCCGGGCCAGCCAGACCGGCACCCGCAGCGGCCGCCTCGCCCCGGCGCACGCGGCGAGATGGGGCAGCCAGTCGGCGGCCGGCGCCGGTTCGTCGTCGACGATGTTGAACACGCCCCGCGCCTTCTGCTCGACGGCCAGCACGGTGGCGCCCGCCGCGTCGTCGAGGTGGATCCAGCTGCTGTGGCCGGTGGCCCGGCCGACCAGCGGGTACTGGCGTCTGCGGACCAGCTGGACCTGGTCGTCGATGGCTCCCGCGCCGTAGAACGCGCCGTAGCGCAGGGCCGCGCCGCCCGCGGCGAGCACCGCGTCCTCCAGGTGGCGCAGGGCCAGCATGCCGCCGTGTGCGGGCGTGCCCGCCATCAGGTCCAGCGGGTCCTCCTCCGTCTTCACCCAGCCGCCCTCGCGGGCGCCGTTCCAGCTGGCGTGGCTCTGCGCGACGACATGGGGGACGCCGGCCGCCTCGGCGGCGGCCAGCAGATGGTCCGTGCCCTCGGTGCGCAGCCGGTTGGTGAGGGCGAACCAGCGGTCGGGATGCTTGATGTCGGGCTTGCCGGCGTGCGCCGCGGAGATCGCCGTCAGCTGGTGCACGATCACGTCCGGGCGGGCCTCGGCCACCGCGGCGCCGACCGACAGCGCGTCCAGGCCGTCCATGACGACGCCCTCCGCGCCCAGTTGCCTCAGCAGCCCCAGCTTGGCCGCGCTGGTAGTCGTGGCCGTCACCCGGTGCCCCCGCGCCACCAGCCGCGGCACCAGCCGCCGCCCCAGAACCCCACTGCCGCCTGCCACGAACACCCGCACGGCCATCACCTTCCCGGTCCGCGAAACCCGCTTCCGGATCAGAGACGAATCAGGCCCGCGCTCCTGTGACATCGCGCTGTCGCACAACCGTGACAATCGCCTCCCACGTGCGCGTTCACACACCCCGCGATGATCTACACACGCCGCGTATACATACCGCGTATACACCGTGTGTAGAGTGCTCGTCATGTCCATCGGTCACACCCTTTTGGGGCTCCTGGAGTCCGGCCCGCGTCACGGCTACGACCTGAAGCGGGCCTTCGACGAGAAGTTCGGTCACGACCGGCCGCTGCACTACGGCCAGGTCTACTCGACGATGTCCCGCCTGCTGAAGAACGGGCTCGTGGAAGTCGACGGCATCGAGGCGGGCGGCGGGCCGGAGCGGAAGCGGTACGCCATCACCGACGCCGGGATCACCGACGTGGAGCGCTGGCTCGCGACCCCGGAGAAGCCGGAGGAGTACCTCCAGTCGACCCTGTACACCAAGGTCGTGCTCGCGCTGCTGACGCACCGGAACGCCGCCGACATCCTCGACAGCCAGCGCTCCGAGCATCTGCGCAGCATGCGGATCCTCACCGACCGCAAGCGCGGGGGCGATCTCGCGGACCAGCTCGTCTGCGACCACGCGCTGTTCCACCTGGAGGCGGATCTGCGGTGGCTGGAGCTGACCGCGGCCCGGCTCGAGAAGCTCCGGGCGGAGGTGGCCAAGTGAGCGTTCCCGCCGGTTCGTTGCTCGCGGCCGAGGGGCTGCGCAAGGCCTACGGCCCGACCGTCGCCCTGGACGGCGCCGAGTTCTCCATACACCCGGGCGAGGTCGTCGCGGTGATGGGCCCGTCCGGGTCCGGCAAGTCGACCCTGCTGCACTGCCTCGCCGGGATCGTGCCGCCCGACGCCGGCTCGATCATGTACGCCGGGCGGGAGATGGCGACCATGAACGACGCCGAGCGCAGTGCGCTGCGGCGCAGCGAGTTCGGGTTCGTCTTCCAGTTCGGCCAGCTGGTGCCCGAGTTGACCTGTGTGGAGAACGTGGCGCTGCCGCTGCGGCTGAACGGCACCTCCCGCAAGGAGGCCGAGAAGGCCGCCCTGGGGTGGATGCGGCAGCTCGAGGTCGACGGCCTCGCCAAGAAGCGGCCCGGTGAGGTCTCCGGCGGCCAGGGTCAACGCGTCGCGGTGGCACGGGCGTTGGTGACCTCGCCACGGGTGCTGTTCGCGGACGAGCCGACCGGCGCGCTGGACTCGCTCAACGGCGAGCGGGTGATGGAGCTGCTGACGGACGCGGCCCGCTCGACCAACGCGGCCGTCGTGCTGGTCACGCACGAGGCCCGGGTGGCCGCCTACTCCGACCGCGAGATCGTCGTACGGGACGGGAAGTCCCGGGACATGGAGCGGGCGGTATGAACGCCCGGAGGGGGCACCGCCCGCGCGAGCGAAGCCGAGCGTGGGGGAGGTCCAGGGATCTGGCCATGGGGGTGCGGTTCGCCTTCGCGGGCGGACGCGAGGGCTGGTTCCGGGCCGCGCTGACGGCGGTCGGCGTGGGTCTGGCGGTGGCGCTGCTGCTGCTCACCACGGCCATCCCGAACGCGCTGGCCGTACGCCACCAGCGCGATGTGGCACGGGCGGACTACACGTACACCTTCGGCCACCCCATGAAGGCCGGCGAGAAGACGTTCGTGGTCGCGGACATCGACACCCCCTACCGCGGCGCCGACATCCGCGGCCGGGTGATCCAGCGGGAGGGCGCGAAGGCGCCGGTGCCGCCCGGGCTCACCGAGTACCCGGCGCCCGGCGAGATGGCCGTCTCGCCCGCGCTGAAGCGGCTGCTGGCCTCCGACGACGGAGCGCTGCTGCGCGCCCGGCTGCCGTACCGGATCACCGCCACCATCGCGGAGAGCGGGCTGACCGGCTCGCAGGAACTCGCCTACTACGCGGGCTCCGCCGACCTCGCCGACCACATCAACCCGCCGGACGTGGCCCGGATCGACCACTTCGGCAGCCCCAGGTCACCGGACTCGGAGTCCGACCCGGTCCTCACACTGCTCGTCCTCGTGGTGTTCGTGGTGCTGCTGATGCCGGTCGGCGTGTTCGTCGCGGCCGCCGTCCGCTTCGGCGGCGAGCGCCGCGACCGGCGGCTGGCCGCGCTGCGGCTGGTCGGCTCCGACGGCTGGATGGTACGGCGGATCGCGGCCGGCGAGGCGATGGCCGGCGCGCTGCTCGGCCTGGTCCTCGGCGCCGGCTTCTTCCTGGCCGGCCGTCAGCTCGCGGGCACCGTCGAGGTGTTCGGCACCAGTGTGTTCCCGAGCTATCTCAACCCCTCCCCCGTGCTGGCCGCGCTGGTGGCGGTCGCCGTCCCGGCGGCTGCCGTGCTGGTGACCCTGTTCGCGCTGCGCGGGGTGGTCATCGAGCCGCTCGGCGTGGTGCGTACGGCGAAGCCCGCCCGCCGCCGGCTGTGGTGGCGGCTGCTGCTCCCGGTGGCCGGTCTGGCCGCGCTCTACCCGATGGTCGGGCAGGGCCGCGGCGGCGGCGGCTTCAACGAGTACCTGGTGACCGGCGGCATCCTGCTCCTCCTGGTCGGCGTCACGGCACTGCTGCCGTGGGTCGTGGAGACGGTCGTCGGCCGGCTCGGCCAGGGCGCGGTGGCCTGGCAACTGGCCGTCAGACGGCTCCAGTTGAGCAGCGGTACGGCGGCCCGCACGGTCAACGGGATCGCGGTGGCGGTGGCCGGTGCGATCGCGCTCCAGATGGTCTTCGCGGGCGTCGAGGCCGACTACACCAAGCGGACCACCAACGACCTCAGTCGCGCACAGATGTCGGTCCAGGTACCGGACGGCGTCCAGGTGCCCGAGGTCGCCAGGGCCATGTCCGGCACCAAGGGCGTGCTGAAGGTGGTCTCGATCGCCAACGGCGAGGCCGGCGACAAGGGCAGGGAGCCGAGCCGGACCGCCTCGGTGAGCGTCGGCAGCTGCGCCTCGCTGCGCGAGGTCGCGACCCTGCCGTCCTGTCACGACGGCGACGCCTTCGTGCTGAAGGGCTCCGACTCCGACTCCGAGACGGCGAAGCTGCTGACGATCGCGGAGAAGCACGGCCGGACGCTCTACCTCAACCCCGCCTACAGCGGCGACGAGGACCACGGCGTCGTGAGCCGCTGGACGGTGCCGGCGGGGCTGCGGCAGGCCGAGTCCCGCGAGGACCCCACCGGCTACAAGCGCGACGGTTTCCTGCTCACCCCGGGCGCGCTGCCGCACGGTGCCAGCACGGCGGTGCAGGGCATGGTCTACCTGTCCATCGACTCCGGGGTGCCCGACGCCAGGGAGTACGTGATCGACACGGCCGTCCGGATCGACCCGCTGATGAAGGCGGACACCCTGGTCTCGGTCGAGCGGAACAGCCAGTTCAACTCCATCCGCACCGGGCTGTTCGTCGGCGCCGCCGCCGTACTGGCGCTGATCGGCGCGAGCCTGCTGGTCAGCCAGCTGGAGCAGCTGCGCGAGCGCAAGAAGCTGCTGTCGGCCCTGGTCGCCTTCGGCACCCGGCGCCGCACGCTGAGCCTGTCGGTGCTGTGGCAGGCGGCGATCCCGGTCGGGCTCGGCCTGCTGCTGGCCGGCGCGGTGGGGCTGACGCTGGGCACGGTGCTGCTGAAGATGGTCGGCTCCACGGTGCGCGTGGACTGGCCGGGCGTGCTGGCCATGACCGGCTTCGGCGCGGCGGTCGTCCTGGCGGTGACGCTGCTCAGCCTGCCGCCGCTGCTGCGCCTGATGCGCCCGGACGGCCTGCGCACGGAGTAGCCGCCGCGCACCTCCACATGGGCCCCTTCCCGCCGGGAGGGGGCCCATGTGCCGTGCGGTCACAGGCTGTGCTCCCGCACCACCCTCCGGGCCTGGGCGAACAGCATCCCGACGTTCACGGACTTGCGGCAGACGACCACGGCCACCACGTCCTGCTGCTCGTTCATGCGTATGAACAGATGGGTGAGGTTGTCGCTGTTGACCAGGATCTCCTGGAAGAAGTGGTTGTCATCGGAGATGCCGCGGCGCTCCTTGAAGACGTCCTCGATCATCACGACCGTACGCCCCTGGAAGAGGTCCAGGGTCGCGCCCGCCAGCAGGTCCAGGACCTCGGCCGGGTGGTTGTCGATCGTCTCGTACGAGAGCAGCATCCCGGTGGACATGTCGACCACTCCGGACGCGACGCACTCCGGCGCCTCGTTCCGCAGCGATTTGACCAGGCTCATCACCTGGTCCGAGAAACTCGCGGCCATGCGTTTCGTCGCCATCCCTTCACACTCCCTCTGGAGCCTTCTCGGTGAGGATCGAGCCGATGCGGTCGAGGGCCGGATGGGTCGCCCGGTGCAGGCGGTCCACATCCATCCCCTCGTCGCCGAGCACGACCATCAGGGCGGTGTCGCCGACGGCGTAGAACGCCACGCAGCCGTGGCTGCCGTACGTCACCGTCTGCCGCAGCACACCGCGCGCGGTGGCCTCGGCGGTGCGGCGCGCGAGGCCGAGGCCGGCGGCCGCGAGGGCGGCCAGGCCCTCCGGATCGATGGAATCCGCCGTGTCGGCGGCGATCAGCATTCCGTCGGCCGCCGCCAGGGCGGTGTCGGTGATTCCGGTGACCCGTTCACGCAGCCCGCGCATTTCCTGCGCCAGGGCTTCTTGATTCATATGTCCAACTCCCTCATTCCTGACTTAATTCGACCGCTACGGCAATCAACCCGCCCTTTTCATTTGGCGGTTCCGTGCCGCAGCCGGAAGAACCCTTTCCAGCTCGCCCCGCTCTTGGACGGGCCGAGGGCTTCGGTGATGCCGCTGGCGCCGGGCTCACGGCGTGGCAGTTCGGCGGGGACGGGGACCGGCTCCGGGGGCGGAGGCGGCGGGGGCGGTTCCCGGTGCCGTACGACAGGAGCCGCCACCGGTATCCGGACCGGGACCGCGGCGGCCGGGACCGCGCACTCCAGCAGCCCCTCGCCGAGCATGCGGGCCACCTCCACCGTGACCGTGTAGACCCCGCGGCCGGTGCGGAAGGCCAGGTCACGGGCGGTGCGGCGGCCGTCGGCGTGGCCGATCAGCTCCCGTTGCAGCGGGGTGAGGGGGCGGTCGGCCGGGGCGGCGGGCAGCGGGCGCTCCCGGTCGGGGCGCACGGGGTGGGGCAGCGCGGCCAGGGCGGCCAGCTTGCGGTTCGCCTCCTGGAGCAGCCGGGCGGGCGGCTCGCCGACCGCGACGGGGGCGAGCGGCTCGGTGTCGAGGACCGCGTCGCAGCCGTCCACCCGGCCGGCGACGATGGCGAAGGCCGCGTCCTGCAGCGCCATCACGCACACCACCCTGAGCTGGGCCGCCCCCGCGTAGCCGCGCGCGATCAGGCCCGCGACCGGCCAGCGCGCCCCGCCGGACTCCCGCACCAGTTCGGCCCACTGCTCGCCGTCGATGCGGTCGGAGCGCAGCAGCAGCGCCTCGGGGCCGGGCGCGCCGGGGCTGTCGGCCGCGACCACGAGCCCGCCCCGCAGATGGAAGGCGCCGCCCGGGTTGCCCGGCACCCGCAGTTCTCCGCTGAATCCCTCGCGCCCGCACGCGATCAGAGCGTGCGCGAGCCGACCGTAACCGGCCCTGCCGAGGGGATCCCGAACCTCCGACATCGCCCCCCTTGGCACATCGGCATTTCGCACAGACGCCTGACGCGTCGCACCGAGGAGGTATGTGTATCAGTTCGATGGCATATTTCAGCGAGGGATTTCCTACCTGTTCCCAGCTGACGGAAGTTGGAGAATTCGGCCGCTCAAATCACTTTGTTCGACACTCATTTGATCGATTCGAGGACCCGCACCGGCAGGGGCCGCAGCGCCTCGCGCAGCGCGGCCGCCAGTTCCCGGTACTCGGCGCCGCGCGCCGCCCCGGTACGCATCGCGAGGGCGATCCGGCGGCTCGGGGCGGGCTCGGCGAAGGAACCGGTGAGGAGTTGGTCGCTGCGGCTCGTCTCGACCTTGACGGCGGTGTGCGGCAGCAGCGTGCAGCCGAGTCCGCCGGCGACCAGCTGCACGAGGGTGGCGAGCCCGGCGGCCGTGGTGGTCACCGGCGCGTCCTCGCGACCCGCCTCCCGGCAGATGTCCAGGGCCTGGTCGCGCAGGCAGTGGCCCTCGTCCAGGAGCAGCAGGTTGAGCTCCTTGAGCGCCTCGCGGGGGATGCCCTCGCGGCCGCCGAGCGGATGGCCGAGGGGGGTGACGAGCACGAAGTCCTCGTCGAACAGGGGGAGTTCGACCACCCCGGGGATACCGAGCGGCACCGCGAGCAGCAGCAGGTCGAGGCGGCCCGCGGTCAGCCCGTCGAGCAGATTGGCGGTCTGCTCCTCGTGGACCTGGAGGTCGAGGTCCGGGTAGCGGTCGTGGACCAGCCGCAGCACGGTGGGCAGGAGGTACGGCGCGACGGTGGGGATGACCCCGAGCCGCAGCACTCCGGTGAACGGCGCCCGCACCGCCTCGGCCTCCGCCAGCAGCGCCTGCACCTCCTCCAGCACCGCCTTCGCCCGTACGGCCAGCCGCTCGCCGGCCGGCGAGAGCAGCACCTTGCGGGTGGTGCGCTCCAGGAGGGTGACGCCGAGCGTCTCCTCTAGGGCCGCGACGGCCCCCGACAGCGCGGGCTGGCTCATGCCTATCGCGGCCGCGGCGTCCCTGAAGTGGAGGTGCTCGGCGACGGCGGAGAAGGCACGCAACTGGGCGAGGCTGGGCTGGCGGCGCTTGCCCCCGACGCCGGCGCCCACCGCCAGGCCGTTCCCCAGTCCGCTCCCCAGGCTCTTCCCCATGGAATTACTCACAGCCACTAATAGCCACCTCCGATCAACACGACCGAGTGTAGCTATTTCAGGAATCAATGCACCTTGTGCCACGATCGGCGGCGTCCAACCCATCGGAGACGGCCCCGCGATCCGGGGTGCCTCCGCGCTGCAAGGAGAGCGTGTGCTCACTGTCGGTGACAAGTTCCCCGAGTTCGAACTGACCGCCTGCGTCTCGCTGGAGAAGGGCCGGGAGTTCGAGACGATCACCCACAAGACCTACCAGGGTTGGAAGGTGGTCTTCGCGTGGCCCAAGGACTTCACCTTCGTGTGCCCGACCGAGATCGCCGCGTTCGGCAAGCTGAACGAGGAGTTCGCCGACCGCGACGCGCAGATCCTCGGCTTCTCCGGTGACTCCGAGTTCGTCCACCACGCCTGGCGCAAGGACCACGACGACCTGCGCGAGCTGCCGTTCCCGATGATGGCCGACTCCCGGCACGAGCTGATGCGCGACCTGGGCATCGAGGGCGAGGACGGCTTCGCCAAGCGCGCGGTGTTCGTCGTGGACCAGAACAACGAGATCCAGTTCTCCATGGTGACCGCCGGTTCCGTCGGCCGTAACCCCAAGGAGGTCCTGCGGGTCCTCGACGCGCTCCAGACGGACGAGCTCTGCCCGTGCAACTGGACCAAGGGCGAGGACACCCTGGACCCGGTCGCGCTGCTGGCGGGTGAGTGACCCCGTGTCCCTCGACGCGCTCAAGTCCGCCGTACCGGACTACGCCAAGGACCTGAAGCTCAACCTGGGTTCGGTCATCGGCAACTCGGAGCTGCCGGCCCAGCAGCTGTGGGGCACGGTCCTGGCGACCGCCATCGCCTCCCGGTCGCCGCTCGTGCTGCGGGAGCTGGCCCCGGAGGCGAAGGCGAACCTGTCGCCGGAGGCCTACCGGGCGGCCAGGTCCGCCGCGGCGATCATGGCGATGAACAACGTCTTCTACCGCACCCGCCATCTGCTCTCCGACCACGAGTACGGCACCCTGCGCGCGGGGCTGCGGATGAACGTCATCGGCAACCCCGGTGTCGACAAGGTCGACTTCGAGCTGTGGTCGTTCGCGGTGTCCGCGATCAACGGCTGCGGGATGTGCCTGGACTCCCACGAGCAGGTGCTGCGCAAGGCGGGCGTCGGCCGTGAGGTGATCCAGGAGGCGTTCAAGATCGCGTCGGTGATTCAGGCGGTCGGCGTCACGCTGGAGTCGGACGCGGTGCTGGCCGAGTTCGAGTAGGCACCGGCGTTCCGTGGACCCCGCTCACTCCGTGTGGGCGGGGTCTTTCGCATGCCCGATCCCCGCCTCGGCCGGCACGGCGTCGTGGTCCTCGCTCTCCTCGACGCTCTCCTCGACGGCGACGGGGGCCGGTTCGTCGGGCTCCTCGTCCCCGTACCGCGCGTGCGAGTACTGGTGGAGATAACTCACCACCGTGTTCGTCACCGCCACCAGCGGTACGGCCACCACCGCGCCGCCGATGCCCGCGACCATGCCGCCGGCCGCGACCGAGAGGACCACCGCGAGGGGGTGGACACGGACCGCGCGGCCGAGGATGAACGGCTGGAGGATGTGGCCCTCGATCTGCTGCACCGCGAGGACCACGGCCAGCGTCATGACCGCCGTGAACACGCCCTGGGTGACGAGCGCGACCACCACCGCCAGGGCGCCGGAGGCCACCGCGCCGACCAGCGGGATGAAGGAGAACAGGAAGATGAAGACGGCGAGCGGGACGGCCATGGGCACGTTCAGGAAGTAGATGCCGAGGCCGATGCAGATGGCGTCGATGAGGGCGACCAGGACCGTGCCCCGGACGTAGGCCGTGAGCGTGCGCCAGGCGCGCGGCCCGGCGCCGGCGACCCCTTCGCGGGCGGCGGAGGGGACCAGCTTCAGGAACCAGCTCCAGATGCGCTCGCCGTCGTAGAGGAGGAAGAGCGTCGAGAAGAAGACCAGCAGCAGGCCGGTCAGGGTCTCCACCACGACCTGGACGCCCTCCAGGCCGAACGACGTTATCTGGTCGGTGTTGGCGCCGATCGCGTCGCGGAGGTTCTTGGCGATCTGGTTGATCTGCTTGTCGGTGACGTGGAAGGGGCTCTTCAGCAGCCAGTCGCGCAGATCGTCGATACCGCTCTGGATCTGGTTGGAGAGCGTGTCGATGTTCTCCATGACCTGCCAGGTCACGAACCAGGCCATCAGGCCGATCACCACGAAGCCGGAGATCGCGGTGAGCGCCGTGGCCGGGCCGCGCGGCACGCCGTAGCGGCGCAGCCGGGCGACCGTGGGCTGGAGCAGGGCGGTGACCAGCAGCGCGATGACGAAGGCGAAGACGACGAGTTGTACGGAGCTGATGACCCGCATCAGGACCCAGAGCGTGCCGGCCAGCACCAGCAGCCGCCAGCCGGCCTCGGCGGCGACCCGCACGGCCCAGGGGACGGCCGTCACGGGGTCGGGGCGGGGGCGAGGAGGGGGGGCGGGCTTCCGGGCGGCGGGCACGGGGACGACGGGAGCGTCGGCCGGCGCGGGCGGCGGAGGCGGCGGGGGCGGTTCCGGCTCGGTGTGCTCCCGCTCCACCTCGGCCCGGCGCTCGTCCAACCGCTCGCCCATCTCGGACAGTCCGGCACCGAGCCGGCCGAGCCACTCCGGCACTCGCGACATCATCCGCCCTCTTCCCCCGCGTCTCCGGGTGCTCCTCACCACTCCCCCCTGGAGTCGTTCGGTCCGACCGTACAGGGCGACAGCCCCTCCCCCTAGGACGGGGAGGGGCTGTCGAGGGTTGAGAAACCGAGTCGGCTCTTAGTACCAGCTGTTCGCCTGCCAGAAGGACCAGGCCTGGCACGGGCTGCCGTACCGGGAGTTCATGTAGTTCAGGCCCCACTTGATCTGCGTGGCCGGGTTGGTCTGCCAGTCGGAACCGACGGACGACATCTTGGAGCCGGGCAGGGCCTGGAAGAGGCCGTAGGCGCCGGAGGAGGCGTTGACCGCGCGGTAGTTCCAGCTGGACTCGTGGTTCACGATGTTGCTGAAGCACTGGTACTGGCCGCTGGCCACCATCTGCTGCGCCATCGCCTGGATCTGCGCCACGGTGTACGAGCTCTGGACCGGGAAGCTGGAGGCGGACCGGCTGGCGGCGGCCTTGGCCTCCGCACGGTCCTTGGCCTCCTTGGCCGCCTGCTCGGCCGCGGCCTTCTTGGCCTCGGCGGTCTTGGCGGCTGCCACCCGGGCGGCCTGCTCGGCGTCCTTCTTGGCGGTCGCGTCGGCCTGGATGGCCACGGCGTCGGCCTGCTGCGTCAGGGACGCGGTCGCGGTCTGGACCGTCGCCTGCTGACCCGCGGGGAGGTCCGCGAGGAGCGTGGTGTCGGCTGCTGTCGCCTCTGCGTCGTTGTTCGGCTGCGCCACGCTGCCCGAGGCAACACCGACGACGCTTCCGACAGCGGTGACCGCGGTGGCCGAGGCCACTGCGAATCCCCGGACCGAAATCCGGCTCACACGGTTTCCTTCCAGCATCGCCCGCTTCGGTGACCCTGGCGGACGCAATCTTGCCCCCTGACGCTGGTCTCCGCACTACATGGGTCACGGGAGACACGGGCCCGGTGGGCAACTCCCCCGAGGGGAGCGCCGCGTGGTGCTCGGGCGGCATACGACGTCGCTATGGAATTAGCTTGCTGCTTCTGTTGTTCCGTACCGCTGGGGGTACAGGTGTGTCGTATGCGGGGCCTGACAGGAGTGAGACTCTGCCGTAACCGGACGCCGGGTGGCAATTCCGAGTTGCGTGTGAAAGCTCACATCCCGTTTCCCCCCAGGGATTTCAGGAAACCAGCACGCGCGAAGGCGCCGCCCGACTAGGCTCAGGGCCTTTGCCGGACGGCACCAACCGACGGGTAATCATCCCAAGTTGGACACGGGGATCAGATGTGCCCGTCCTCCAGCATTTCGGTCACAAGTGCGGCGATCTGGGACCTCTCGGACCGGTTCAGGGTGACATGCGCGAAGAGCGGATGCCCCTTCAGTTTCTCCACCACGGCGACCACACCGTCGTACCGTCCTACCCGCAGATTGTCCCTTTGCGCCACATCGTGGGTCAGAACGACCCGCGAATTCGCGCCGATCCGGGACAGAACGGTCAGCAGGACGTTCCGTTCCAGCGACTGGGCCTCGTCCACGATCACGAAGGCGTCGTGGAGGGAGCGGCCGCGGATGTGGGTGAGCGGCAGCACCTCCAGCATCCCGCGGGCGGTGACCTCCTCGATGACCTCGCGGCTGGTGACCGCGGAGAGGGTGTCGAAGACCGCCTGCGCCCAGGGGCTCATCTTCTCCGCCTCGGAGCCCGGCAGATAGCCGAGTTCCTGCCCGCCGACCGCGTACAGCGGACGGAAGACCATCACCTTCTGGTGCTGGCGGCGCTCCAGGACCGCCTCCAGACCGGCGCACAGCGCCAGCGCGCTCTTGCCGGTGCCGGCCCGGCCGCCCATCGAGACGATGCCGACGTCCGGGTCGAGGAGCAGATCCAGCGCGATGCGCTGCTCCGCGCTGCGGCCCTTGATGCCGAACGCCTCCCGATCGCCGCGCACCAGGCGGATGTTGCCCTCCGCCGTCACCCGGCCGAGCGCCTTGCCGCGCTCCGACTGGATGGTCAGACCGGTGTGCACGGGGAGGTCGGAGGCCTCCGGGACGTACACGTGCCCTTCCTCGAAGAGGATGTCCACCTGTTCGCCGGCCAGGGTCAGTTCGGACATTCCGGTCCAGCCGGAGGAGTCCGTGATGGCGAGTTCGGCGCGGTACTCCTCGGCGAGGAGGCCGACCGACGACGCCTTGATCCTGAGCGGCAGGTCCTTCGAGACGACGGTGACGTCGTATCCCTCGGCCTGCAGGTTGCGGGCGACCGCGAGGATACGGGAGTCGTTGTCCCCCAGGCGGTAGCCGCTCGGCAGCACACTGGGGTCCGAGTGGTTGAGCTCGACACGGATCGTGCCGCCGAGGTCCCCGATCGGGATGGGGGCGTCGAGACGGCCGTGCCGGACCCGGTAGTCGTCCAGCAGGCGCAGCGCCTGCCGGGCGAAGTAACCGAGTTCGGGATGGTGCCGCTTGGCCTCCAGTTCCGTGACCACGACGATCGGGAGCACGACCTCGTGCTCCTCGAAGCGGGCCATGGCGTTCGGGTCGGCCAGCAGGACGCTGGTGTCGAGAACATAGGTGCGCCGGTCTGACTTGCGGCGCGTTGTGCTGGTCACCACGGAAGGACGTACCCCCTCGGATGAGGTCGGGGAGCGACGAGGATGAGGCTGGACCGGGAGGATGGGGAAATCCCGACCCGGAGGGCGAGAAGAACCCGACCGGTCGACGGCCGCCCCTGCACGGGCCGAAAACCGGCCCCCCGCTGCTTCTTCCGTGCCGTGACCGCACGGTCGGGCTGGTGCAAAAGGGCCTCCCGGGCGGACGGCCCCGAGCCGCCCGCTGAGATCCGATGCCCGTGGTTCGGGCATCGACCTGTCTGGCTTATGCCCTCGAACATGCGCCGCCATGCAACGGTCTGCAACGACGCGCAGGTGAACTCCGCGTTACTCGCGCCCCGAAATGGGTGATTTACGCCTCATGGGTGGAGTGGGGTCATCCAGCGTAGCCACGGGGTTATCCAGCGTGGCGGTCGCGGCGTGTGTCGTATGCCGTGTTGACGTCCGCCGTCACAAAGACGTCACCCGCCGTAGCGGCGATGGCGGGCGGCATAGTCACGCAGGGCGCGCAGGAAGTCGACCTTGCGGAACGCGGGCCAGAAGACCTCGCAGAAGTAGTACTCGGAGTGCGCGGTCTGCCAGAGCATGAATCCGGACAGCCGCTGCTCGCCGCTGGTGCGGATCACCAGGTCCGGGTCCGGCTGGGCGCCGGTGTAGAGGTGACGGCCGATCATGTCGACGTCGACGGAGTCGGCGAGGCTCTCCATGGAGACGCCCTTGTCGTTGGCGTCCATGATCATCGAGCGGACGGCGTCGGCGATCTCCTGGCGGCCGCCATAGCCGATGGCGACGTTGACCAGTATTCCGTCGACGTGCGCGGTGGCCTCCTCGGCCTCCTTGAGCGCGGTCTGCATCGGGGAGGGCAGCAGGTCGGGGGTGCCGACGTGGTGGACGCGCCAGCGGCCGTCGGCGGCGAGGGTGCGGACGACGTCCTCGATGATGCCAAGGAGGGGGACCAGCTCTTCCTTGGCGCGGTCGAAGTTGTCCGTGGACAGCAGCCAGAGGGTGACGACCTCGACGTCCGTCTCCGAGCACCAGCCGAGGAACTCCTCGATCTTCTCGGCGCCGGCGCGGTGGCCGTGCACGGTGCTGGAGCCCGCGGCCTTCGCCCAGCGGCGGTTGCCGTCCATGATGACGCCGATGTGCTTGGGCACCTGAGCGTGGTCCAGGTGACCTTCCACCCGGCGTGCGTAGAGCCTGACGAGCAGGCCGCGCAGCTTGTCGCGCAGGTTCACTTGAGTCCGCCCCTCGTGATTGGGATGCGGGAGTCCACGGCATTCGGATGCGGGAGTCCGCGGGCCGAAGCCTACCCCGCTGGGAGTTGAGAAGAGTCTGGCGGGGAGGGCGCCCAAAGGGGTGGGGAGCCTGGGATGTGACGCGGCCTCGGGTGGGTCGGGGCTGGTCGCGCAGTTCCCCGCGCCCCGTGCGGGCGCCGCCCTCGGGCTGCCTGAAAAGTGGGTGAAAACCGCGGACGAAAAAACGGGCCGGTCCGTGGGGGGGAGACGGACCGGCCCGAGGGGGGGTCTCCACCATAACCCTTCGTAAGTGATGCTGCGCGCATTGGCGCGCATTAACTACTCTCCGGAGTCGTCCGACGACACCTCAAGGGGCCTCAAGCGCTGGATTCGGGGGTCTCGCGTGGCCGATTCGCAGCGGAATCCCAGGAAATGTTGCCGCATACGGGGAGATCAAGAGGGTTTGAGCCGTCTTGGGGATGCCTCGGCGGGTTGCCCATCCGTCCCCCCGACGGGCGACCCCGGCTGCGAACGACACCTTGACGGGAGTCACGGGGGCATCACGGCACCGCGCAGCCCCCTCCACTGCACGGTGCCGCCCGCGCAGCTTTGCTCACGCGAATTACCTTGGTCTGAACTTACGTGAGCCGCAGGTCCGACGCGAAGCGCCGACGGTAACGATGTGGGAACTCCGCGAAAATGGGAGGTGAACAGAGAGGGCTGATGTTCACTTATGCGCATATCCATGACCTAGATCACGGCTTGTCCCTATTGGGCCGTAGCGTCACGACATGCCCTACGCTGATCGCTTGTGATCACTTGGGACGGGGTGGCCGTCCGGCAGCCCGAAGGGCAGTTCTTGGCCATTCTTTGCCGCCTGGCATTCCAAGGCGGATGGATCATGACCGTTTCTTGGGCTTGCGGGCGTCGAAGAGGTGCCGGGTGCTGTGGGCGACGAAGCAGCCGTCCGCCTCGATCTGCTCGTGCAGGGCGCGGAGTTGGGGTTCGTACGCCTCGACCGTGAAACCGGGCACCATCCACACCACCTTCCGGAGGAAGTGGACGACGGCGGCGATGTCGTGGAACTCCACCCGCAGCCGTTCGGCCCGCAGCTCGACGATCTCCAGCCCGGCCGCCTCCGCCGCGGCGCGCTCGCGGTCGGGGTGGCGGTTGCCGCGGACGGCCTCCGGCTGCGGCCCGAGGAAGCGCTCGACGAGCTCGAAGACGCTGGCGGGCCCGACATGCTGGGCGAAGTACGTGCCGCCCGGGCTCAGCACGCGGGCGATCTCGCTCCAGTCGGCCCGGACCGGGTGCCGGCTGAGGACCAGGTCGAAGGTCCCGTCGGCGAACGGCAGCGGGGCCCCGTCGGCCGAGGCGACCACCACGACACCGCGCGCGCTCAGCAGGGCACTCGCCTTGCTGAGGTTCGGCGGCCAGCCTTCGGTAGCGGCGAGGAGGCGGGGACGGTGGTGGGGGGTTGGGGGGTGTGCCGGGGCCGGGACGCCCGCCGGGGCTGCGGTGTCGGCGGTGTCCGTGGTATCCGCCGCGTCCGCGGTGCTTGCCGTGCCTGCCGTCGCTGCCGTCGCTGCCGGGTCCGCGGTGTCCGCCGTACCTGCGGCCTCCGCAGCATCCGCCATACCTGCGGCCTCCGCGGTATCCGCCGTACCTGCCCTGTCCGCGGCGTCCGCGGCGTCCGCGGTGTTCAGGGCGAAGTCGAGTACCTCACCGCCGCCGGTCTGGATGTCGAGGGCGGCGCCGGCGCGGGCCAGCCGTCCGCCGGCCGCGCGGGCGTAGCCCCAGGAGGGGCGCGCCTCGGTGGCCCGGCCCGCGAACCAGGAGAAGTCCCAGCCCTCGGTCGGCACGGCGGCGCCCTCGGCGACGAGATCCTCGAAGGTGCGGTGCCGCTGCTCTGCCATATCCCACATGTTCGCAGCGGGTTGTCAGTCCTCGCTGCTAATTTCGCCCGCCATGACGACCGATGGAAAGTACACCGCCGGCGAGAAGGAAACCCTGCGCGCGAGCCTGGACCGGCACCGGGACGCGGTGCTGTGGAAACTGGAGGGACTCGACGACGAACAGCTGCGCCGCCCGATGACCCCGTCCGGGACGAACCTGCTCGGGCTGGTGAAGCATCTGGCGTCGGTGGAGTACGGCTGGTTCGTGGAGACCTTCGGTGAGGAGGTCGAGCCGCTGTGGTTCGACCCGTACGCGAGCGAGGACATGACGGTCGGCCCCGGGGAGACGACCCAGCAGATCATCGACTTCTACGGCCGTGCGCGCGCCGCCGCCGACCGGGTGATCGCGTCACGGCCGCTGGAGACCCTGGGCCGGCCCTCCTGGCACGACATCACCGTCTCGCTCCGCTGGGTCCTGGTCGACATGATCGAGGAGACGGCCCGGCACGCCGGGCACATGGACATCCTGCGGGAGCTGATCGACGGGGCGACGGGCGCTCACCCGCCGGTCACGGACACGGCGTGACCGGGGCGTGGGCGGCGGCCTGAACGACGTCCGGGACTCAGGGAGCCTCCGCCGTGGAGTCGCCGTGCAGGACGAGGAGCACGTACCCCTCGTCCACCTCGTGCTCCGCACCCGCCGCAACGAATCCGCTCTTCTCCAGCAGCCGTACGGAGGCGGTGTTCTCGGCGGAGGTGTCGGCGTACAGGGGTCGTACGGTCTCCTCCTGGAGGAAGAGGGCGAGGGCGCGGCTGCCGACGCCCTGTGCCCAGTACGCCCGGCCGAGCCAGTAGCCGGTGAACCGCCGCTCCTCATCCCACCAGGCGACGATGCTCCCCGCGACCTCCCCGTCCACGAGGACGGTCCGCACCAGACCGGTCGGCTCCCCGAGCACCCGCTCTCTCCAGTGCCGGAGAAAGGCCTCCCGCGGCCGGGGCGTGAACCTCGACCGCCGGACGGCTTCCGGGTCATGTTCGTAGGCGAGGAAGAACTCGAGGTCGTCGTCCCGTACGGGCCGCAGCCGAACGTCATTGGTCGTCATGCCGTGAGTGTGGCAGCGGCCACTGACAACGGCGGACGAGCTGCGGGGCTACGGGGCTACGGCACCAGCGGCCGGACCTCCTCCGCGGTGAACCGTACGAAGCCCTCGGGGTCGGGTTCGTCCCCCGTCGGCTGGAGGATCACGGTGTCGGCGCCGGCCTCCGCGAGCCGCTGCACGGCCTTGGCGACGGCATCGGCGTCCCCGGCGACGCCGAGGTCGGGCACGGACTCCAGCCCCTCGGCGACGAGTTCGGCCCGGAGCCGGTCGGCGGCGTCGGTCCCGGTGGCGGTGAGGAGATAGACGACGACATGATGCGGCTCGTCCTCGCCCCGCCCGGCGGCGGCCCGCCCCTCCGCGATGAGCTGCCGCGCCCGGCGGACGCCGTCGGGCGGGGTGGCGGCGGTGAGGATGGTCCCGTCGGCGGCCTCGCCGGTGAGCCGCAGCGTACGGGGGCCTTCGGCACCGGCGAAGACCGGCACGGGCGTTGCGGGCGGCCAGTCGAGCGCGACGTCGTCGAGCCGGACGTACCGCCCGCTGACGGTGAGCCGTTCCCCTCGCAGCAGTGCGCGCAGGGCGTCGAGATGCTCCCGAAGAAGCGTCACCGGCGACTCCGCACGGGCGCCGACCTGCCCCATCCAGTCCTGCACACCGTGCCCGACACCGAGGACGGCACGGCCCGGGAACATCCGGTGCAGCGCGGCGGCCTCCATGGCGGTGATGGCGACGTTCCGCAACGGCACGGGCAACAGCCCGACCCCGACCCGCACCCGCTCGCTCCAGGCGAGCGCGGCAGCGGCGGTCGAGATCCCACCCTCCCGAAAACAGTCCTCCCACAGCCACAGCTCTTCGAGCCCCACATCATCAGCAAGCCGAACAACAGCTTGCAGCCGCTCGGGGGGCAGCTGGGGGCGGAATACGGCACCGAGTGATGTCATGGGGAAGGTCCTACCATTTCTACGGGAGTTGGCCAATGTTGGCCAACTCCTCGCGAACCAGGCCGGCTAGGGCCTGGTGACCTCGCGAACGGTCTTCGAGGTCCGGGAACAGCACGAGCTGGTCACTTCGGCACGGTCGGGTCTTGCCGCCCGCGTGGGGCGTGCCCGCTGTCCTGGGTGGGCTCGTGGTCCCGCGCGGCCTGGGCAGGGATACGGCCTGGCCGGTAGCTCTCCGCCGCCCGATCCTCCGGTCGGGTGCGGTCACACCTGGCCGACGCCGGATCCTGTGTCCCAGGCCGCGCCGTCCGATCGCCACCGCGGCACCATGGTGCCGGGTGACGGTGGTCTTGGTCTGCTGCTGGAGCGGACTCTTCCAGTACGTCCCGCCCCACATCGAGGTATAGGCAGGGTCCACGGCGATGACGGCCAGGCCCTGGTGGTGGGCCATGGAGCGCAGCCGTTCCCTGAAGCGTGCGGTGGGGATTCCGGCCACGGTACGGCGGAAGGCCTTGCCCCGGCGCCCGCGGCCCATAGTCTCCCGGCCGGTGGCACGGGCGTCGGCGAAGCCCAGGTTCTCGATCACGATCGCTGGGCAGCCGTTGTCGCGGGCGATGGCGATGAGGCGGGTGATCGCTGCTCGCAGCCGCCCGTCCCGGGTAGCGGTGGAACCGGTCAACTCCAGCGGAATCGTGCGCGGTTCGCCGACCGGGTTGCCGTGCGGGTCGAGGACGATGGCGGCGAGGTGGTCGGCGTTGAGGTCGACAGCCAGCAGCTTCGCGCCGGACGCCCGGATCTCCTCCGGCGTCGGAACGACAGAAGTGTTGGTGGACCAGGAGGCGTCGAGGTACCAGCGGTCGCGCGCGGCGTCATGAACGATGTCGTAGCGCACGGCCCGGTTGGCGCTGACCCGGTCCAGCCACTCTGCATGGCGGTGGTGGAAGGTGACCGTGCACGCAAGCCGGTATCGGCCGCGCGGGGCGTTGGCCAGATACCGCAAGGGCTCCGGCAGCACCAGCGTGAGCGAGCCGTCCGCTGGGTCGACGGTGATGGTGTAGTTGCCGTGCGGGGCTCCGGACTCGCCGTCGGCGGTCAGGAACAGTCGGGAGGCCTCCCACCGTTTTCGCCAGTCGGCTTCGGTGAGACCTGCCTCGGCGAGGTGGTGACGGCTTCTGGCCAGCCAGCGCCGGCCGACCGCAATCGAGGGGTACCCCTGTTCGATCTGCTGCTCCACCACCGCAAGCCGGGCTTGAAGCTTGCTCAGGTGCCGCTGTTTCTGCCACCGCTCGCCCTGGTCGGCATACCCGCGCACCCGGCCGTGCTTCTGCCCGCACGCCACCGCCAGCCGCTGCCCGATCGTACGGATCCGGCGCCGCAGACCGGTCCGCTCATCCCTCAGGCACCGCATCGACAGTTGGTACTGATCCTCCGACGCCCGGGTCATCGCCCCCGCCCACCGCGACGAAGACACCGCCGTCAACCGCCTCTTCCGCCCCGCACGTCCAGCCTGTTGCACCGGAACATTCCCGGTCCGCACACGTGCGGCGAGATCAGCCCGCTGATGCCGTCCGAGATGCTCGCCCACCAGCGTCAGGACCTTCACATCCGCCGCCGTCAAATCCTTCAGCCGGTCCCGGATCCTCGCCCCGGACGGAGCGGCCACCGTGAACGGGGCAGCCAGCACGCGCAACTCACGCTTCCTCCCCCGCCTGCACGCCACCAGCCACCCCCTCAGCATCATCGAACGAACCCGCCACCACCGATCATGCGTTCCACACCCGCGCAACACCCAGAGAAACAGCCCCGTTCACCCCATCGAGCGACACACCAGCCGACCACGGCCAACAACCGAAGGAGCAGTCGATAACCCGGCCGTCCCCCGGCCGACAACCTATTTATGGAAGCACGGGCCCCGCTGGTCCCCAGCGGCCGCAGTGGTGACCGATACGGTACCAACCGCGTACACCGATTCCTGTACGTTCGTTCACGTCACGCATGTAACATCCGGGCTGCGGGAGGTACCTGGAGTGGGACGCTGGCGGAACGGACTCGGAACGCTGGTTGTGCATGGGCACGGTGACACGAAGGCGACTGTCCCTTTGGAGATCGCCACCTCCTATCGCGCCCGCACCAAAGGGCTGTTGGGACGGGACGGCCTTGAGGGTGCGATCCTGCTGTCCCCCGCCAACGGGATCCACACGTTCCGGATGCGCATCCCGATCGACGTCGCCTATCTCGACCGCCGCCTCACCGTGATCGCCGTGCGCACCATGCGCCCCGGCCGCCTCGGCCTGCCCCGTCTGCGCTCCCGGCATGTCCTGGAGGCCGAGGCCGGGGCCATGGCGACCTGGGGCGTGGCGGCGGGCGTGCGGGTGACGGTGGATGTGGAGCGGCCGGAGTAGCTCGCCGACGAGGTCGCCTCGCCGGACTCGGAGGCCCGCGACCGCGACACCGAGCACCCGACACCCCGTTCGGCATCGGCGCCGGCATCTCCCTGGACACGCTCCAAGAACCGTGACTGTCACCGCCACCGCCGTACAGGGCTTCCGCTGGCCGGGACGGACGGGTGAGAACCCTCCACCGCGTGGCTAGGTTGAGGAGCCGGGGTGCCTCCAGCCCCCGCTCGGGCGGGCGTGGTACGGCCCTGAGCCGAATCGGGTCCGACCGACCTGCCTGTCGTATCAGTTCCGAGAGGAGAGGGTTCCGGTGACAGCCGACGACCGACTCGCCGCCCTGGCGGCCAAGGACGCCATCAGGGACGTGCTGCACTCCTACAGCCGTGGGCTCGACCGTATGGACCGTGCGTTGGCCGAGTCTGTTTGGCACGGCGGCGGGACGGCCGACTACGGCCCCGCGTATCGAGGCAGTGCCACCGGCTTCCTCGACTTCGTCTGGCCCTTCCACGCCGGCTTTCGCAGCCACTCCCACCTGGTGGCCAACGAGTTCATCCGCCTCGACCTGTCCTCGGGCACGGCCACCAGCGAGACGTACGTCGCGGTGTGGCTCCAGACGGCCCCGGAGGACGGCTTCGTCACCGACCAGATCCACCGCGGCCGTTATCTCGACCGCTGGTCCCTGCGCGACGGCCGCTGGGCCATCGACCACCGCGACTACGTCGGCGACATGTTCCACGAGGCCCGGCACGCCGACCACTCCCCGGGCCCGGACATGGCACGGCGGGGCGCGCGTGACGCCTCCGACCTGTCCTACGCGCTCTTCGGGGCGCCGGGCGCGGCCCAGTCCGTCAGCTCCCCGTCCTCGGGAACGTGACCTCCACGCGGCGGTTCTTCTTCCTTCCCTCCTCCGTGGAGTTGTCGGCGATCGGGTACTGCTCGCCGTAGCCGCGGACGTCGAAGGTGATGTTCGGGTCGTTCAGGTCCTGGTCGAGGACGCCCTGTACGGCGTTGGCGCGCTGGCGGGAGAGGATGTCGCCGTGGGCCGAGGAGCCCAGGTTGTCCGTGAAGCCGAAGACGCGGACCTGGGTCGGGTTCTGCTTCCTGATCTCGTCCGCGATCGCCGAGATCCGCGCCTTCGCCGCGTCGCTCAGCTTCGCGCTGTCCTTGCTGAACAGCACCTCGGCCTGGAGGGCGAACGTCACGTCCGCGTTGGTGTCCTCCCTGCGCTCGTCACCGCTCTGGTCCTCCACGACCGACTTGATGTCCAGGACCTTGGGGTCGGCGAGGGTGGCGCCCTCGGGGAGCTTCAGGTCGGGGTCGGTGGGGTCGATCTTCACGGGGGCGCTGGCGGAGGCTTCGGTGCCCGGGGGGACGCTCGGGTCGCCTCCGTCGGCACGGGCGGTCGTCGCGCCGTAGAGATTCGTCACGAGGAGGAGCGTGGCGGCGCCCAGGGTCAGGGGCAGACGTGGTGTGGTCACTTCGCCCTCACCCGGAGATCTTGATCGTGCCGCTGGAGAAGGTGGGGAGCTGGAGACTCACCTCGGTCGTACTGGCGGGTGGCGCCGGGAACTGCATGAAGACAGCGAGTGTCGCGCCGGCCTTGAGCAAGGAGAAACCGGTCGTGGTCAGGGGACGCCCGTCCGTGTCACGCAGCACGTAGTACCGCTTCTTCCCCTGGGAGTCGACCAGTGTGGCACCCCCCAGAGACGTGCCGTTCCTGGTGATCTCGGTTTCGTTGCCGCTCAGGGCGGACGGAATGGTGACGGTCCCGGCGCCGTCGTTCTTCAGGACACCGTTCACCGTGACAAACCCCCCTGAATCACGTTGCGCGGAGGTGATTTGAAGAAGGAGACCGTCCGAGCCCTGCAACTCCGCCAAGGGCGCGGCCGACTGACCGTCCTGGGTGCTCGGGTTTGCCGCACTGCTCTTGGACGCCGACGCCTGCGGCTTGCCGTCGCCACCGCCGCCACATCCGGTCACGCTTACGGCCAGACCTGCCGCAAGGGTCAGTGCGATCATCCCCGTGCGGGCCTTCGCGGTGAACCGAACAGTCATCGCTCCCCTTCCTTCTTCCATCGTCGTTCGCATGTCAGTCGGCCAGATGGACGTCGAAGAGGTCCTCGGGGCCCGGGAGGTCAGTAAGGTCGGTGGGGTCCAGGTCCCAGTTGCGGTCCCTGCAGGTGAGTTCGGGCAGCACACCGCCCCCACCGGAAAGCGTGAACGTGCAGAGCGGCTCGATCACCGCTGTGGCGTGCGCCGTCGACCGGATGTTCTCCGTTCCGGGTACGACGGAGTCACCCACCGGCTTGTTCGTCTTCGCATCGACTACGTAGCGGAGCGGAGCGGGTTCACTGCACTGCGCACTGGCGTCGTTCTGTGCGGCGAGTTGGTCGGCGCGCCAGCACGAGTTGGTGCCCGTCACTCCGTCGAATATGTCCTGCCACTTGGTCGGGTCGAGTACGTCCTGCACCCACTGGTCCGCAAGCTGGTCACGGGTCTTCATGGCCGCGGCGAGAGCAGCCGCGTCAGCGGCCGTCTGGGCTCCGTTGCGATTCACCGCGGCCTGCCCCACGGCCAGGTAAGCGAGCGCGAGAAAGAGCAGGGCGGCCACTACCGTGATGTAGATCGGGAAGGCCTGCCCTGCGTCCCGGAAACTGCGTGCCGGCGTCAGCCGGTGATTTCGCCGATTTTCGAGGTGATCGCGTCCAAGATCGAGTGACCGATGTTCGTGCCCGAGATGGCCAGCACGATCGCCACCACCACCGCAATGATCCCCAGGTACTCGACCGCGGTCTGCCCCCGGTCGTCGGTGCGCCGTTGTAGTGCGACAAGCATCCTCAGCATCCGGTCGCTCATGGTGCTCCCCTCCGGGTTCGGTTCCGATCCTCGCAACGTATGGCGGAACATACCCATCGGCGGAGGGTCCCAGGACCCAAATCCGGACCCAGTTCATCCTGCTCATCTCAGGCCACCCCCAGCCACTTGGCCGTCGCCTGGGAGCGCGTGGTGGTGTGGAGCTTGGCGAAGATGCGGTTGATGTGGTTCTTGACCGTCTTCTCGCTGATGAAGCAGACGGCGGCGATCTGCTGGTTGTTCATGCCGGACGCGATGAGGTCCATGATCTCCGCCTCTCTGCCGCTCAGTTGAAACCGGGACTGTGTCGACTGTCCCACATCCGGTTGCATTTGCGAAAGGTTTTGTGGAGAGTTTTGTGGGGGCAGGAAACGGAGTTTGGGTTTTGCGTGTGCAGTTGCATCAGCCCTAATATGGGCCAGCAACGCGTTCGTCGCCGTCGGTGTGAAGTGCGGGCGGCCGCCGCCCACGTCCCGTACCGCCTGGGCTAGTTGTGGGGTCGTGAACTCGCCGTGGACCAGGTAGCCCCCGGCGCCCAGGCGTACGGCCTCCTGGACGATCTCCCTCTCGTCGCTGTACGTCAGCATCATCACCGGGGCCAGACGGACCAGGTACGGCAGCGCCGCCATGCCGTCGACGCCCGGCATGCGGACGTCCAGGAGGATGACGTCGGGGCGGTGGCGCAGGGCCGCCTCGTACGCCGCGCGGCCGTCCTCGGCCTCCGCCACCACCGTGAGGTCGTCCGAGGCGGAGAGGACTGCGGTCAGGCCCGCGCGGATGACCGGGTTGTCGTCGGCCACCAGGACGCGCAGGGGTGGGGAGGGGCGGTCCGCGTGTTCCTCGAACCGTCCCTCGAAGGGGTGTGGTGGCATCGGGGGGCCTCCCCTCGTCTCCGTCTCCGTCATGTCAGTGGCACCTCCACTCGGACCTCCGTGCCCTTGTCGGTGGTGAGTCGGATGCCGGCGCCCACCGACGCCGCTCGTTCCGTCATGCCGAGGAGGCCGAAGTGGTCGGTGCGGCCCAGGTGTTCGAGCGTCGTGTCCGGGGGGAGGCCCCGGCCGTCGTCGTGGATCGTGACGATCAGGTGGGTGGGGGTGGTCCGCGCCCGTACGTCGACTCTCGTCGCCTGCGCGTGCCGGTGCGCGTTCTCCAGCGCCTCCCCCGCGATGCTCAGCAGCTGGCGGGTCGTGGCGGGGGGCAGGGGGACGGGGGTGGTGGGGCCCTCGTACGTCGCCGGTACGGCCGTACGCGCCGCGAAGTCCCTTGTCAGGGCGTTCAGTTCGGACAGCAGGTCCAGTGCCTGTTCGTCCCGCTCGCTCCGCAGGTCCGTCAGGAGGTGCCGGGACTCCGCCGCCGCCCTGCGGGCCGCGCTCGCCACCAGTTCCGCCTGCTGTCTGATCAGCGCCGGGTCCAGGCGGTCCGGGGACGCGGCCGCCGACTCCGCCAGGCCGTCGGCGACGAGCGCGACGCCGTACAGGGTCTTGGTGAGCGAGTCGTGCATCTCGCGGGCAAGCCGGGCGCGTTCCGCGCTCACCGCCTCCGTCGCGGCCAGCCGGGAACGGGTCGCGGTCAGGGCCTCCGTCGCGGTGCCGAAGCGGAGCATGAGCGTGCGCAGGGTCGAGCCCATGGCACCCGTGATCACGCACAGGCCGGGCAGGAGGAGGGACTCGGCCACCCGCGTCGGGTGCTTCAGCGTCGTCTCCACCAGGAGCAGGATCACGGACTGGAGGGACGCGAAGACGGCCGCCCCGCGCCAGCTGTAGAGGAGGCCGGCGAGCAGGGGGGTGCAGACGCTGACGTACGCGAGGGTGGTGTCGGGGCCCGCCGAGATCAGGAGGAAGGAGCCGAAGAGGGTGTCCGCGGCCAGGAGGGTGGGGTGGCGCAGGAGGAGGGGGGCGAAGCGCTGCCAGTCCCGGAAGAGGACGTAGGAGACCATGAAGGTGACGACCACGGCGGAGCCGACCAGGCGGGCGCCCAGGCCGGGGCTGGCGTTGAGGAGCGCGGCCGGGGCGGCCACCGCGATCATCGCCAGGCGGAAGCCGAAGACCTGGCGGCACATGGCCCGGAGGGCGCGGATCTCCACCTTCTCGCCCGCCTCACGCGTCGCCGTCGGCGTCGGAGTCGTCGGCGTCGTCGTCATCACCGTCACCGTCACCGTCACCCGTCCCCGCCCGTCTACTTCCCCGTGACCGAGCCGAAGTCGATCCCCGAGCCCAGCAGCAGGCCCGCGGCCAGCAGCAGCATCGTCGCGGGGACCATGAACGTGGTGATCATCAGCGTGGCCCTCGGTACCGCCCGGGCCGCCTTGCGGCGCGCGTTCTGGGCGTCCGTACGGCGCATGTCCTTGGCCAGCGCCACCAGGGTGTCGACGATCGGCGCGCCCAGTTCCTCGCCCTGCTGCAACGCCGTCACGAACATCGCGACCTGTTCGGAGTCGTTGCGGCGGCGGAGTTCCGCGAAGGCCTGGCGACGGCTCATGCCCAGGTCCATCTGGCGCAGGGTGATGCGGAGTTCGTCCGCCCAGGGGCCCTCGTAGTGGGTGGCGACCCGGTCCAGCGCCTGGCGGAAGCCGAGGCCCGCGCCCACCACCACCGCCAGCACGTCGAGGAAGTCCGGCAGGGTGCGTTCGATGACGTCCTTGCGGATGCGGATCGCCGACCAGATGCCGACCTCCGTCCAGAACGCGCCGAAGAGCAGCAGGATCAGGGCCATCAGGTACTGGCCGCGCAGGAGGAAGACCAGGCAGCCCACCGCACCCAGGGCGCCGTAGACCGCCCTGCGGGCCGCGTAGCGGTCGATGGTCAGGCCGCCGGGGTTGCCCGCCAGGTCGATCCTGCGGCGGTACTTGGCCACCAGGCGCGGGCCCATCAGGCGGAGTACCGCGGGGGCGTAGCGCATGCCCATGCGGTCGATGAGGGAGTTCGCGGCGCCGGTGCGGGTGGCGCCGACCTCCAGGGCGATCGCCAGGTCGGACGGGAGCTTCGCGTCCGCGCGGTACATGCGGACGCCCGCGAAGACGCCCCAGACGCCGAGGGCCATGAGAAGGGCCAGGAGCAGTGCCATGACCAAGACCCCTATACGTCGATTCGGCTCAGGCGGCGGATGAGGACGAAGCCGACGACGTACAGGCCGAAGGCGATGAGCACCGCCGCCTGGCCGAGCGTGGAGCCCGTCATGCGGTCCAGGGTGCCGTCCTTGACCCCGTTCATCAGGAACAGGGCGCCGATGCCCAGCGCCGGGACGGCGTACGACGTCATCGTCACCTGGGAGAGCTGGGTGCGGATCTCGCGGCGGGTCTCCTTGCGCTCCTCCAGGGTCTCGGTGAGGTTGCGCAGGGCCGAGACCACCTGGCCGCCCGCCCTGTTGGAGAGGACCAGCGTGGTGACCAGGACGACCAGTTCGCGGGACGGGAGGCGCTCGGCCAGTTCGCCCAGGGCGTCGTCGATGGAGTGGCCGATCGCCAACTGGTCGGCGACCTTGGCGAGTTCCTCGCCGGCCGGGGCCTCCAGCTCCTCCGCCGCCATGCCGATCGCGGTGCGCAGGGCGAGTCCGGCGTGGGTGGCGTTGGCCAGGATGCGGGCCAGTTCGGGGAGTTGGCCGATGAACCGCTCGATGCGTTTCTGGCGCTGCCAGTTGAGGAACTGTACGGCGGCGAAGACGCCGAGAAGGCCGGCGATCGGGCCGAAGAAGGGGGCCAGGGCGGCCTGTCCGATGAGCCAGAGGGCGACGACGGTGGCCAGCATGTAGACGAAGAACTCGCCCGCGGTGACGTCCAGGCCGGTCGCCGCCAGGCGGAGTTCGAGGCGGCGGCCGAGAGACGTGCGGCGCAGCCGGCGGTCCAGGTTGCGGAACCGGCGCCTGCGGCCGGAGAGCGGGACCTCGCCCGTGTAGGAGAGGCGGTCCACCAGGGCCGCGCGCTGGGCCCGGCCGGAGGCGTAGCTGTGCAGGCCCACCACGGCCAGGAGGCAGGTCAGCAGGGTGACGCCGGTGGTGAGGCCGACGAGGTCGTGGAGGGACATGGCCTACCTCGCTTCTCGGGTGGTGAGCTGGTGCAGGTGCTCGGCGACACCGAACGCCTGCGGGATCGGCTGGCCCGCCATGTAGAGGCGGTCGGCGGTGCGGCGCGGCAGCGGGAAGTACTGGAAGGCGCCGTGGACATGGCCGTCGTGGGTCATGGGCCGGGCGTCGAAACGGGCCACGGTCGCCAGCCGGTACGGCTCGCTGCCGTGGCTGTCGAGCATCGCGATCTCGGTGATCCGGCGGGCGCCGTCGGCGAACCGGGTGAGCTGGACGATCACCTCGACCGCGCTGTTGATCTGGTCGTGCAGGGCGACGAAGGGGACCTCGACGTCGGACATGGAGGCCAGGGTCTGGAGCCGGGTCAGGGCGTCCTCGGCGCTGTTGGCGTGGACGGTGGCGAGGGAGCCGTCGTGGCCCGTGGACATGGCCTGGAGCATGTCGAGGGACTCGCCGCCGCGGACCTCACCGACCACGATCCGGTCGGGACGCATACGGAGGGAGTTGCGGACCAGGTCGCGGATGGTGACCTGGCCCTTGCCCTCGACGTTCGACGGGCGGGACTCCAGCCGGACCACGTGCGACTGCTGGAGCTGGAGTTCGGCGGAGTCCTCGATGGTGATGATGCGCTCGTGCGCCGGGATCAGGCCGGAGAGGGCGTTCAGCAGGGTCGTCTTCCCGGTGCCGGTGGCGCCGGAGACGATGATGTTGAACTTCGCCTGCACCAGGCCCGCCAGCAGGAACACCATGTGCTCGTCGAGCGAGCCGAAGCCGATCAGCTCCTGGAGGGTGAAGGAGCGCGGGAAGCGGCGGATGGTGAGGATCGGGCCGGTGAGCGAGAGCGGCGGGATGATGACGTTGACGCGCTCGCCGGAGGGGAGGCGGGCGTCGACCATCGGGTTCGACTCGTCCACGCGGCGGTTGACCGTGGAGACGATCCGCTCGATGGTCTGCATCAGCTGGTCCGCCGACACGAACCGCAGCGGCAACTGCTCGACGCGGCCGCCGCGTTCGACGAAGATCGCGTCGGGGCCGTTCACCATGATCTCGGTGATCGACGCGTCTTCGAGGAGCGGCTCCAGGATGCCGAGGCCGAGCGCCTCGTCGACCACCCGGCGGATCAGCTGGGAGCGTTCGACGGTCGACAGGACCGGGCCCTCGCGGCTGATGATGTGGCCGAGGACGCGTTCGAGACGGGCCCGGCGCTCGGCGGCGGCCAGCGCGCTCATCTCCGCGAGGTCGATCTCCTCCAGGAGCTTGGCCCGGTACGAGGAGACCAGGTGGCCGTCCTCGCCCCGGCTGCCGTTCTCCTCGGGGGAGTTGATGCGTGCCCGCAGGCTCATGGTTGCCGTGCTCCTCGTTCAGTGGTCGACCGGCATCGTGGCGGACTTGGTGGCGTTGCCGAGGTCCCAGACGATCTTGGGGATGTGGACCGTGGCGGTCACGGTGACCGAGTCGCCGCCGCCGGAGGACGCGCAGCTCACGTCGATCCCGCTGCTGACCGCGGAGGAGCAGGCGGCGCCGACGTCCTGCTGCAGCGAGGCGGCCCGTGCCCCCGCCCGCGCCGCCGTCCCGGCCTGCTCGGCGGCGTAGGCGACGGCGCCGAGCTGGATGCCGGCCAGGGCGACGAGGAGGAGGATCGGGACGAAGCCGAGGTACTCGATGGCGACCTGTCCGCGGTCGCGGGTCTGCCGACGGGGGTGCATCTCAGCGCTTCACCTCCTCCACGGTGCCGGCGTGGCCGTGGACCGTGACGGGGAAGGCGATCGTGCCGGGGAAGAGGACCGGGACGCGGAGGGAGACGTCCGCGGTGACCGTGCCGGTGCCGCCGCAGTCGTCCACCGTGGCGCCCGCCCGCCAGGCGCTGGAGAGGTCCTCCAGCGCCGCGCGCTGACAGGCGGCGTAGCGCTCCGCGCGGGGGACGGCCGTGCCCGCGCGGACGCCCTCGTCGGCGGCGTTGCCCGCGAGGGTGAAGGCGTATCCCGTGAGGACGGCCTGCCAGCAGAGGACGAGGGTGAGGATGATGATCGGGGTCATGCCGAGGAGTTCGATGGAGACCTGGCCGCGGTCACGTGCGGGCCGGTGGGGGCTGGTCGCGCCCGCGCGGCGGTAGCCGCATATCAAATGCAGCCCCGCGCCCCTGAAAGACAAGGGGCGCTGCAACGGGCGCCCCTTCAGGGGCGCGGGGAACTGCGCGAGCACCCCCCACACAGCCGCACCTGACCGACGCCACCTCACGGAAGTTCCTTCCGCCGTCTGAACCCCACAGCCGCCCGCTCCCCGCCCCGTGCCCTCGCGGCCCGGCGCGTCGGCGCCGCCTCCCCCGTCCGCACCAGCCCCAGTTCCCCGGCCAGTGCCCACAGCGCCTGCTTCACCGTGCTCCTGCTGTCCAGCTCGTGGATGCGCCCCGCGTCCACCGAGGCCTGAAGCTCCTTGAAATTGGCGGGAATCGCCGTCCCCGCCAGTGCCGTGCCGGTGATGCGCTGGATCAGCGCCGGCTGGATCTCCGTACCGCGCGTGTGCCGGTTGACGACGACCGTCGTCTCCTCGGCCTTGCGGATCTGCAGCCGGTCCCACATCCGGACCGTGCGCTTGGCCGCGCGTACGGCGACCACGTCCGGCGTGGTGACCAGCAGCGCCATGTCGGCGGTCTCCACGGCCGCCGCGCCCGCCCCGCCGAGCTGGGCGCCGCAGTCGACGATCACCATCTCGTAGCGGGAGCGCAGGGCGCTGAGGATCTGGCGGGCGGCGCGGTCGGTGACCTCCTCGCCGCGTTCGCCCTCGGCCGGAGCCAGCAGCAGCGCCAGCCCGGAGTCGTGGCGGAAGACGGCCTCGGCCATGACGCGCGGGGAGATGTCGTTGACGGCGGCGAGGTCGGCGACCGAGCGGCGGAACTGCACGTCCAGGTAGGAGGCGACGTCGCCGGTCTGGAGGTCGAGGTCGACGAGGGCGGTGGAGTGGCCGGAGGCCTGCGCGGCGAGGGCGACGTGGATCGCGACGAGGGACGCGCCGACCCCGCCCTTGGCCCCGCTCACCGTCACGACCGTGCCGCCCACCCCGGCGAACACGTCGGCGCCGTGGCCGAGATGACGTCGTACTCCCGTGGACCACTGGGCGACCGCCTGGACGCGGCCCGCCAGCTCCTCGTAGCTCAGCGGGAGCCCGACCAGGCCGCGGGCGCCGGAGTCCATCGCGGCGGCGAACAGGCCGGGGCTGGTGTCGGTGGTGACGAGGACGACGCCCACGGCGGGGAAGCGCAGGGCGACCTCGCGGATCAGTTCCAGCGCCGGGACCGGGCCGATGCGTTCGTGGACGACGACGACCTCGGGGAGTTCGTCGACGGACTCCGCGGCACACCGGGCGAGGGTGTCGACGAGTTGCGTGGAGTCGACGACGGGCGGCAGCGGTTCGGCGTCCGGGAGCTGGCTGAGCAGGGAGACGAGGGAGCGGAGGGCGTCCGCGTCACCGACGGCGGGGAGGATCCTGATGGGCATGCGAGGCGCCTCTCACTTGTCCGTCGCGAGTTCGTAGGTACGGTCCTTGTCCGGCACGCTGGTCGTGGTGCCGGGCGCGACCAGGGCGAGCCGGACCCGCTGGGCGAAGGACTCCGCGTAGGTGAGGCGCTGGGCGTCGAGCGTGGACAGCGCGAAGGTGATGGGGACGGCGTCGCTGGGCTGCTGGCTCCTGTTGTCCGGCGCCACGTAGCTGAGCTGGGCGCCGACGTCCAGGACCCGGGCGTCGGTAACGATGATCTTCGACTGGTCGGGGGCGCTCTGCTGCTTGCCCTCGAAGGTGGCGTAGACGTTGACCAGCGAACCGGGGGTGATCTTGCCGGCCACCCCGGTGGCCGCGTCGATCATGATGGCGACCTCCTGCTCGCCCGCCTTGAGCGCGGGCTGGTCGACGACCATGTCGGTCTGGAGCAGCGAGCCCTTCTTCAGCGTGGTGACCGCGATCTTGCCCTCGACCTGGCTGAGGCTGGTGACCGCGTTGGCGGACAGCCAGCGCTTGGGCATCGAGATCTTCTTGAACTGGCTCGCGCTCAGCGTCGTGTAGGGCGTCACGTCCGAGCGGAGTTCGTACGCGGTGACCTCGGGGCCGACCTTCGACTTCACGTCGTCGATGACGGAGAGCACGCCGGCGAACGCGCCGAGCGCGCAGATCGCCGACAGGATCAGGAGTATCACGCCGCGGCGCTGACGGGAGTTCATGGGACCGTGCGACCTCATCGGGGGAAGTGGGGCAAGTGGGGAAACCGAGCGGTGGGCGGTACGGGGGCGTCGGTGGCGGCCGCCGCCCCGGGCGTCAGGCGGGCGTGCGCTGTTCCAGCGCGCGGGGCGCCGGGGGGTCGTAGACGGGCGGGGTGGCGGAGCAGAAGACACAGCGGTCGCCGATGACGTCGATGCCGCACCAGTGACAGCTGGTCTGCCGTACCGAGGTGACCAGTTGGTAGAGGACCGACAGGTCGGCGAGGTAGCTGGTGAACTCGATCATCCGGCCGGTGCCCCACCAGACGGACGACTCGGCCGGCAGCGGGGTCTCGCGCAGTCCGTACGCGCCCCAGGCCTTGGCGAGGGAGCCGATCCACTCGGACTGCAGCTGACCCCTGGCGACCAGCATCCAGGTGCTGAACTCGGGTCCGGTCAGGGTCGCTTCCGGGGTGGCCTTGACCAGCTGCGGCTGGGGGTGGGCGACGACCCCGAAATGGGTGCCGGGCATCCAGGACTTGGCGTGCGCCTTGAGGGTGACCGGGACGCGGTCCAGTCTGGCGACCGAGCCGAGGACGGCGCCGGAGTGGATGTAGTGGGTGAGCAGCCGGCCGGCCGACGCGAGCACGCCGGGGCTGAGGTCGCAGGAGGCCAGCTGGCGCAGCTGCCGGGCCAGGACGGCGATGCCCAGGGGCGGCAGGTCGGGGCGGAAGAGGGCGATCCGGTCGCTCTCCAGCAGCGAACGGAGCGTGTACAGGCGCCGGATCACGGGCTCCGGTACGGCGCCCGAGCACACGACGATCACATGTCCGTGCTGCTCGATGAGGGCCACGAGCTCGGCGAGGGTCTGGTCGAGGGGCCGCTGGTCCAGGTCCCGGAGCACGACCGCGGGCATGGTCCGCTCGTCCTGCGCCGGCAGCGCCATGTCGGCGCTGGTCACGGCAATGGCAGTTGGCACGCGCAGCTCCCCGCTCTCCACACCCCGGCGGCCCACCGGTGTTACTCCAATGAGCCGGGACGACTTCATTGCGTGACTACCTCAGCACTGTAACCACGCCTCTGTGACCGGAGAACAGCGTTTGTGTAGCTGTCTGGGATCTGTGGCCGCACAAGTGCCGCCAAATCGGGACAGGTTGAGCATATGACCGAGGCCAGTTCCGGCCGACCCCTTCCCGTTTCCGGGACCTTCTATTCCGCTGCCGAATTTGGTCTGGACCTATTGACAGGTGAATTGGTCTGGACCAACTTGTTTGTCATGCCCAGACTCATCCCCCGACTCGCGTCCCCCCACACCGGACGACGACGTATGCGCACCTGGTCGGCTGTGGCCGCGCTCGCCATGGCCCTCGCGACGGCGGGCCTGACCTCCTCCCCGGCCTCCGCCGCCGACGTCAACAACGTGAAGAACGCCGGCTTCGAGTCGGCCCTGAGCAACTGGACCTGCTCCGCGGGCAGCGGTACGACGGTCTCCTCCCCCGTCCACTCCGGCGCCGCCGCGCTGCAGGCGACCCCGGCCGGGCAGGACTACGCCCAGTGCAGCCAGACGGTGGCGGTGCAGGCCAACTCCACCTACACGCTGAGCGCGTGGGTGCAGGGCTCCTACACCTACCTCGGCGTCACCGGCACCGGCACCACGGACGTGTCGACCTGGACCCCGAACACGTCCTGGACCCAGCTGTCGACGACCTTCACCACCGGCGCCTCGACCACCTCGGTGACGGTCTGGACCCACGGCTGGTACGGCCAGCCCGCCTACTACGCCGACGACTTCTCGGTCTACGGCCCCGACGGCGGAGGCGGCACCGACCCGGCCCCGACCGTCCCGGCCACCCCCACCGGCCTCGCGGTCTCCGGTACGACGTCCACCTCCGCGTCCCTGTCCTGGAGCGCGGTGTCCGGCGCGACCGGCTACAACGTCTACCAGAACGGCACCAAGGTCTCGGCGGTCACCGGCGCCTCCGCCACGATCACCTCACTCGCGGCCTCGACGTCGTACTCCTTCCAGGTCACCGCGACCAACTCGGCGGGTGAGTCGGCGAAGTCGTCGGCGGTGACGGCGACGACGACCGCCACCAGCCCGACGAGCTCGCTGCCCAAGCACGCGGTGACGGGGTACTGGCAGAACTTCAACAACGGCGCGACCGTCCAGAAGATCTCGGACGTGCCGTCCTCGTACGACATCATCGCCGTCGCCTTCGCGGACGCGACCGGCACACCCGGCGCGGTGAGCTTCACCCTCGACTCCGCCGGGCTCGGCGGGTACACGGTCGACCAGTTCAAGGCCGACATCAAGGCCAAGCAGGCCGCCGGCAAGAAGGTCATCATCTCGGTCGGCGGCCAGAACGGCACGATCTCGGTGACCGACTCGACCTCCGCGACGAACTTCGCCGACTCCGTCTATTCGCTGATGCAGACGTACGGCTTCGACGGCGTCGACATCGACCTGGAGAACGGCGTCAACGCGACCTACATGAGCCAGGCGCTGCGCGCGCTGTCGGCGAAGGCGGGCTCGTCGCTGATCATCACCATGGCCCCGCAGACGATCGACATGCAGTCGACGTCCAACGCGTACTTCCAGACGGCCCTGAACATCAAGGACATCCTCACCGTCGTCAACATGCAGTACTACAACAGCGGTTCGATGCTGGGCTGCGACGGCAAGGTGTACAGCCAGGGCTCGGTGGACTTCCTCACCGCGCTCGCCTGCATCCAGCTGCAGGGCGGTCTGTCGCCGTCCCAGGTGGGGCTCGGCCTGCCGGCGTCGACGAGTGCGGCGGGCAGCGGCTATGTGTCGCCGACCGTGGTGAACAACGCGCTCGACTGCCTCGCCAAGGGCACCAACTGCGGCTCCTTCAAGCCGTCGACGACGTATCCGGCCCTGCGGGGCGCGATGACCTGGTCGACGAACTGGGACGCGGCCGCCGGGAACGCCTGGTCGTCCTCGGTGGGCGCCCACGTCCACGCACTGCCGTAATCCATGAACCCGTGAACCCATGAACCCGTGAACCCATGATCACGCCCCGGTGGCCGCGCGGGCCGCCGGGGCGCTACGGCCGTCGTGGACCGCAGCCGTCGCAGCCGCAGGTGCCGAGTTCGAACCACACGGTCTTGCCCGGCCCGTCCCGGTGGCAGCCCCAGCGCCGGGCGAGCGCGTCCACCAGGTACATCCCCCGGCCGCCCTCCTCCAGTCCCGCGTCCAGCAGCCGCGGCGGGCGGTGGTCCTCGTCCGCGACCTCGCAGCGCAGCACCCCGTGCGAGGCCGACAGGGTGAGCCGGAACCGGCTCGCCGCATGGCACAGCGCGTTGGCGGCCAGCTCGCCGACGAGGAGTTCGGCCACATCCGCCACATCGTCCTGCTCCGCCAGTCCCCACTCCTCCAGTTGCCTGCGCACCGCCACGCGGGCCTCCCGGGCCGCCGTGGGACGGGGTTCGTAGGCGACGCTCAGATGGCCGGCACGGGTCGGGGGCTGCGGATAGGCGGCGTACTGAGGGTCGGGATCCGGGAGGCGGCCCCCGGAGGGTTGCAGCATGTCCCCCAGCGTCCCCCTGCCCGGCTCCCCGGGCAGGGGGACAATTACCTGATTCCGTACCTGCGTATGCGCGGATACGGGGGTACGCGCGTACGGCACCTCGTTCACCCGTACTGGACGCGGATCTTCGCCCCGTCGCCCGGCACCCCGTCGCGGACATCGACGTACGCGCACACCTGGCGGGTGAACCACAGCCCCTGCCCCGGCTCCAGTTCCCCGCCCGGCGGCGGGACGAAGCCGGCCAGCGGATCGTGCACCGCCCGGCACAGCCGCAGCTCGCAGCGGCAGGCCGGGGCCTCGCCCCAGGCGAGGATCTCGATCACCGGCCCGTGCGCGGTCGCCGCCGCCACGACCGCACGGGTGAACAACTCGGCGTCCGCCGCGGGGAGTCCGAGCCCGGCCGACCAGGCGTGCACCGCCTCCGGACCCGGCAACCGGGCGGCCGACAGCGGGGGCGGCGGCAGCGGTACGGCGTCCAGTTCGCGGACCAGCACCGGGGGTTGCTCGTACACCCCGGTACCCGGGTGGGCGCGGCGGGCCGCGTCGACGACGGCCGGGCCCGCCGTCCGGATGTCGTACGCGCACAGCGCCGTGGTGCCGAAGGGGGCGAAGAGGAGGTTGGCGAGGGACTCGTAGCGGATCCACTCGGTGCTCTCCCGCGCCGAACGGCCCGCGCGTCCGGCCCAGTCGGGCTCCATGAGGAGGTGGACCCGGCCGCCGGGACCGGCGTGGGCGGCCAGGTAACCGGCGCCCTGGGCCACGGCGTTGGCGGCGGTGCCGGTGTACCAGTCGGTGTGGTCGATGAAGCCGACCTCCCTGGCGTCGGTGCCGAGCGCGTCCCGCAGGACGGCCAGCAGGGCCGGGGCGGCGATGGCGACGGGCGGGGGCTCGTCGGCGGCGAGGCCCTCGGCGAGGAAGGGCAGGGCCGCGGCGGCGAACGCGTCGTCCGAGCCGAACACCGCCATCCGGTGGTCGAAGTGCCCCTGAGCCGCTGCGGGGCCCGCGTTCGTACTGCTGCTCATCACATCTCCTGTGCGTCAGCGCCGGGCGGTCACCCAGGCGGCGATCTGGCTGCGGTTGCTGAAGCCGAGCTTGCCGAGGATGCGTTCCACGTGGCCCTCGGCGGTACGGCGGGCGATGACCAGGCGGTCGGCGATCTGCTGGTTGCCCAGCCCCTCGGCGACGAGCTCGGCGACCTCGCTCTCCCGGCGGGTGAGCCGGACCGGAGCCGCCCTCGGCTCCGACGGCCCGTCCGGCACCTGGGGCTGCTCGCCGAGGGCGAAGCCCGCGATCTCGGCGAGACCGAGCACCCCGCCCCGGCCGTACGCCCGCTCGTACGCTCCCGGTCCCAGAGCCGCGCGGGCGTTGGTCTCGCACGCGCGCCGGGCCGAGTTGAGCGCGGCGGACCCCCAGCGGTCGCGGTCGATGTCGGACCAGACCCGGTCGGCGCCGCCGAGCAGGACGGCGGTGCGTTCGGCGGCGCCCAGGCCGTCGGCGATGCGGGCGAGCAGGTCGAGGGTGAGCCCGATGCCGATGACGTCGTGCACGCCGAGCTTGCGGCGCAGCGCCTCGCGGGCGCAGGGTTCGGCGCGCCGCCAGTCGCCGCGGACGGCATGGGCCAGGGCGAGGATGCGCAGGACGTAGGAGCGGACCCAGTCCTCGCCGTGCGCCTCGCAGAGCCGCAGGGCCTGCTCGCAGACGGCGGTGGCCCGGTCGGGCCGGCCCAGGAAGGCGTGGGCGCAGGCCAGTTCGACCATGTCCAGGCCGTACAGACTGAGGTGCTGGCCGGGTACGGGGCCGCGGGCGACGGTGGTCTCGTAGTGGGCGCGGGCGGCGGTCAGGTCGTCGGCGAAGAGCTGGACGACACCGATGACGTAGTCGGCGTGGGCGGCCTCCGCCGGGTCGCCGAGCCGCTCGGCGAGAGCCCGGGCCTCACGGGCGCGGCGCAGGCCCCGGGTGAGGTCCTCGGGGCTGCCGGCGAGCAGGGCGGAGACCCAGAGGGCACGGGCGCGTTCGGGGGTCGGTTCGGGGTTGGCTTCCAGGGCGCGGTCCAGCCAGTAGCGGCCCTCGCGCGGGGCGCCGCAGGCGTGCCAGTGGAACCAGAGGGTGCCCGCGAGCCGCAGGCCGGCGCGGGCCTCGCCGGGGGTGGTGAGGCTGAAGTCGAGAGCGGCGCGCAGACCGTCCCGGTCGGCGCCGAGCCGGGCGACGATCTCCCGCTGACCGGGTCCGAACCAGGCGGCCTCACAGGCGTCGGCGTACCGCTGGACCCGGTCACGGTGCCGGCGCCGGGCGGCGGCCTCCGCACCGGGGCGCTCACGGAGCCGGTCGAGGCCGTAGTGGCGGAGCGTGTCGAGTAGCCGGTAGCGGGCACCGCCACCGTCCGGGGCGTCCTCACGAACGAGCACGGACTTGTCGACGAGCCCGGCTACGGCTTCGAGGACGTCGAGAGATTCCGGCACACGGCGACCGACGGCGTCGGCGACCCGGCTGACGGCTGTGGCGGCGGTTTCGGGAGCGAGTCCGGGAACGGGCCCGGGTCCCACACCGGCTCCGGCCCCGGCCCCGGCCCCAGCTTCGGCTCCGGCCCCGGCCCCGGCCCCGGCCCCGGCTGCGGCTCCGGCTGCGGCTCCGGCTGCGGCTGCGGCCCCAGCTTCGGCTGCGGCTCCGGCCCCGGCCCCAGCTCCAGCTCCAGCTCCGGCCCCGGCCCCAGCTCCGGCTCCAGCTCCGGCTCCAGCTCCGGCTCCAGCTCCGGCCCCGGCCGCGGCCCCGGCTGCGGCTGCGGCTGCGGCTCCAGCTTCGGCCCCGGCTCCGGCCCCAGCTCCGGCCCCGGCCCCAGCTCCAGCTCCGGCCCCAGCTCCAGCTCCAGCTCCGGCCCCGGCCCCGGCCCCGGCCCCAGCTCCAGCTCCGGCCCCAGCTCCGGCCCCGGCCCCAGCTCCAGCTCCAGCTCCGGCCCCGGCCCCAGCTCCAGCTCCGGCTTCGGCTGCCGCCTCTGCACAGACCGCCTCGGCTGTCTCCAGGTCGAAGGTTCCGGCCAGTACCGACAGGTGGGCCCAGGCCGACTGCTCCTGTTCGGTGCAGAGTTCGTGGCTCCAGTCGACGGCCGCGCGCAGCGTCTGGTGGCGGGGCAGGGCGGCCGGGCTGCCGGCGGTGAGGAGGCGGTAGCGGTCGTCGAGGCGGGCGAGGAGCTGGTCGAGGCCGAGGACGCGCATCCGTACGGCGGCGAGTTCGATCGCGAGGGGGAGCCCGTCGAGGCGGCGGCACAGCCGGGCCACGGCGGCCCGGTTGGCGGGGGTGAGCCGGAAGCCGGGGAGTACGGCGGCGGCGCGGTCGGCGAAGAGGGCGAGGGCCGGGTGGGACTCGGCGGCGGAGAGGTCGCCGTCCGGGTCGGGAACCGGCAACGGCCGTACCTCCATGAGGTGTTCCTCGGTGAGGCCGAGCCGGTGCCGGCTGGTGGCGAGGACCCGGACGCCGGTGGTGCCGCGCAGCAGGGCCGCGGCGAGGTCGGCGCAGGCGGCGAGGAGGTGCTCGCAGTTGTCGACGACGAGGAGCAGACGGCGGTCGTGGAGCCGCTCCACCAGCGTGTCCAGCGGGGGCCGCTCGGAGTGGTCGTGCAGGCCGAGCGCGTCGGCGGCGGCGAGCGGGACCAGTGCGGGGTCGCGCAGGCCGGCGAGGGCGACGTAGCGGACGCCGTCGGGGAAGGCGCGTTCGACGCGGGACGCGATGTGGGCGGCGAGGCGGGTCTTGCCGACGCCGCCGGGGCCGGTGAGCGTGACAAGGCGTGCCTTGGCCAACAGCTCGCGGCCCGTGGCCTGTTCGTCCCTCCGGTCGACGAAGCTGGTCGTCTCGACCGGTAGCCGGCAGCTCCCGCGCGGCGCTGATCCGCCCATGATCAGCCAGCCCTCCTCTTGGCCGTCCGTCCACGGTCCCCCGGAGCGGCGGCGGAACACACATGGACATCACGCGGGAGGGTGCACTTCCGCGGGGGTGGCCTGCGGGGGCGGAGGCGGGCGTACACTGCGCGGCCGCCCGGCGGAGCCGATGTACGCGGCCGATGCGGACGGCTGGATTTACCGCCTTGACCTGCTCATGCCATTCATTGACGATGAGCGGCACCCGCACAGCCACTTCACAGGTACGTCGCAGTGAACCACCCCCACCTCCCCCCAGGAGACTTCATGCGACTTCGCATACGCGGCTCCGGCGCCCGTGGCGGCAGACGGACCGCCGCGCTCGGCGCCCTGCTGGCCCTCGCCCTCGCGGCCCCCGTGTCGGCGACGGCCACGCACGCGACCGCCGACAGCGCGCGCCCTGCGGCCCCCTCGGCCGACGACGTCCGCCAGTACGAGATCCACCAGAGCACCACCCCCGTGACCCGCACGGCCATCCAGCGGACCGGCGTCACCGTGGACGAGGCCGACGAGGAGACGGTGGTCGTCTCCGGACGGGCCGCACAGATCGCCGCGCTGAAGCGGCTCGGCTACGACGTCACACCCCTCGGCGCGGCCCCGGACCGGTCGGCCCCGGCCGACCAGCTGCGGCTGTTCGACTTCCCGACGGCCGACTCGAAGTACCACAACTACGCCGAGATGAACGCCGAGATCGACCAGCGGCTCGCCGCCTACCCGGGCATCATGAGCAAGCAGGTGATCGGCAGGTCGTACCAGGGCCGGGACATCGTCGCCGTCAAGGTCAGCGACAACGTGGCGACGGACGAGAACGAACCCGAGGTCCTCCTCACCTTCCACCAGCACGCGCGTGAACACCTCACGGTGGAGATGGCGCTGTACCTGCTGCGGGAGCTGGGCGCCGGCTACGGCACCGACTCCCGGGTCACGAACATCGTGAACAGCCGGGAGATCTGGATCGTGCCGGACCTCAACCCGGACGGCGGCGAGTACGACATCGCCACCGGCTCGTACCGGTCGTGGCGCAAGAACCGGCAGCCCAACTCCGGGTCCTCGTCCGTCGGTACGGACCTGAACCGGAACTGGAACTACAAGTGGGGCTGCTGCGGCGGCTCGTCGGGCTCGACGTCGTCCGAGACGTACCGGGGCGCGGCCGCCGAGTCGGCGCCCGAGGTGAAGGTGGTCGCCGACTTCGTACGCAGCCGGGTCGTCGGCGGCAAGCAGCAGATCAGGGCCGGAATCGACTTTCACACGTACAGCGAGCTGGTGCTGTGGCCGTACGGGTACACGACGGCGGACACGGCGACCGGGATGACCGCGGACGACGCCGCCGCGTTCAAGGCGCTGGGGCAGAAGATGGCGGCGAGCAACGGGTACACGCCGGAGCAGTCCAGTGACCTGTACATCACGGACGGGTCGATCGACGACTATCTGTGGGGTACGCAGAAGATCTTCGACTACACGTTCGAGATGTATCCGACGTCCAGTTCCGGGGGTGGGTTCTATCCGCCCGACGAGGTGATCGAGCGGGAGACCTCCCGGAACCGGGACGCGGTGTTCCAGTTGCTGGAGAACGCGGACTGTGTGTACCGGGCGATCGGGAAGGAAGCCCAGTACTGCAGCTAGGTGCGCCCGGCGCCCCTCAGCTTTCCTCGAAGTAGGCGTCCAGGACCGCGTCCAGCTGGTCCTCCCACTCCTTGAAGCGGGACCGGGCCGTCGCCTCGATCTCGATCGGGTACCAGCGGCGGTCCGGGGTGTGGACGGTGATCGTGAAGCGCTTGCCGAAGCGGGGCGCCTCGGTCTCGACCGCGCCGATCTCGTCCCAGCGGAACTCGCACTTCTCCTCGTCGAGGGCGAGGCGGACACCGCTGCGGTCGGCCTCTATCCTGGCGCGGCGGTCGGACGCCTCGAAGACGGGCCCCTCGGGGGACTCCGCCGCGTCCTCGTCGTCGTCCGCCGTGGCCGTGGCCTCGGCGTCGGCGTCGGCCACGGGGTCCGCCGCTGCTTCGACGTCCTCGGCCTCGTCCGCCCCGGCGTCCACCGGCTTCGCGTCCTCCTTCTCGAGGGACGCGGGTGCGGTGAGCCCGGGGATGAAGGCCGGGTCGAATCCGGCGCCCTCCAGGGGCTGGCTGTTGGCTCCAGTGCGCTGCTCCACGCGGGCAGTATGGTCGAAGAACCTGTGCCGGACACAGCCAGCCCCAACTTCGTTATCAGACGCCTACACGAAGGCTCCTGCACGAAGGCGGACGCTTCTACACGAAGACGCTGAGCACACCCGCCACCGCGAACCCCACCACCGACAGCACCGTCTCCAGTACGGTCCAGGTCTTCAGGGTGTCGCGCTCGCTGATGCCGAAGTACTTGGCCACCATCCAGAAGCCGCCGTCGTTGACGTGCGAGGCGAAGATCGAGCCCGCCGAGATGGCCATGATGACGAGGGCGACGAACGCCTGGGAGTGGTCGCCCTCGGTGAGCAGCGGGGCCACGATGCCGGCCGTCGTCACGATCGCCACCGTCGCCGAGCCCTGGGCCACCCGCAGGACGACGGAGATGAGGTAGGAGAGGACGATCACGGGGAGGCCGACACCGTTGAAGGTGTCGGAGAGGGCCTGGGCGACCCCGCTCGCCTTCAGCACGGCGCCGAAGATCCCGCCGGCGCCGACCACCAGCAGGATGTTGCCGACCGGCTTGAGCGAGGCGGTGGAGACGGTCTCCAGGGACTTGCGGGACCAGCCGCGCCGGAGGCCGAGCAGGTAGTAGGCGAGGACCAGGGCGATGGTGAGGGCGACCATCGGCGTGCCGAAGAACTCCAGGACCGAGCGGCCGGTGGAGGGGTCCAGGGCGATGGAGGAGAAGGTCGCGGCGAGGATGAGGACGAGCGGGGTGCCGATGATGGCCAGGACCGTGCCGAGCGGGACAGGCTTCTCCTGGGGCTCCACCCCGGCCGCCCGCTGCTCCGCCACCACCGCCCGCTTGGCCTCGTCCGCCGCCTCGACCATGTCCTGCGGTACGGCGACGAAGATCCGCGTGCCGATCCACGCCGAGAACGCCCACGCGGCCAGCACCGCCGGGATGCCGCAGACGACGCCCATGAGGATCACCCAGCCGAGCTGGACGTGCAGCAGCGCGGCGGCGGCCACCGGGCCGGGGTGCGGCGGCAGGAAGGCGTGGGTCATGGAGAGACCGGCGAGGAGGGGGAGGCAGTAGAGCAGGATCGACTTGCCGCCGCGCTTGGCCGCCGCGTAGACGAGGGGCGCGAGCACGAAGATGCCGACGTCGAAGAAGACCGGGATGCCGAAGATCAGGCCGGTGAGGCCCATGGCGAGCGGGGCGCGCTTCTCGCCGAAGAGGTTCAGCAGACGGGTGGCCAACACCTCGGCCCCGCCGCTGACTTCGAGGATCGCGCCGAGCATCGTGCCGAGGCCGATGATGATCGCGACATGGCCGAGGATGCCGCCCATGCCGGACTCGACGGTGGAGACGGCGTCCGAGCGCTGGACGGTGCCGAAGAGTTCGGTGACCGAGAGACCGGCCAGCAGGCCGACGGCTATGGAGACGGCGAGCAGCGCGACGAAGGGCTGCAGCCGCGCCTTGATGATCAGGAAGAGCAGCAGGGCGATACCGATGGCGGCGACGGTGAGGAGGCCGGCGGTGCCGTCGAGGAGGAGGAGCAGGCCTCCGGTGTGGGGTGGGGTCGCGGGGGTGGCTGCCGCGAGGGGGAAGGGCATGTGGGGGTCCTCTTCGTAGGAACATCGTGCTTTCGGGCAGGGGGCATCGCGGCGCGGCGCCCCGGACGGGGGCCGCGCCGTGACGGACGTACGGTGTGCGGGAGTCGGGTCGACGAGCCGTCAGCCGAGCACGGCGAGGGCGTCGATCTCGATGAGGAGGCCGGCGGGCAGACCGACGTACACGGTGGTCCGGGCGGCGGGCGGGGCGGTGAGGCCCTGCTCCTCGAAGTAGGTGTTGTAGATGCCGTTCATCTCGGCGAAGTGGTCCACGTCCGTCAGATAGACGCGGATCATCATCACGTCGTCCCAGGAGGCGCCGCCCTCCTCCAGGATCGCCTTGACGTTGGCGAGGGTCTGGAGGGTCTGCTCGCGCAGCGTGGGGCCGGCCGGGGTCGGGGGCTTTCCCTCCTCGGCGGGCAGGAAGCCGACCTGGCCGGCGACCTGGAGGATGTTGCCCTTGCGGACCCCGTGGGAGAACTTGGCGGGCGGGGTGGTGTGGGTCTTGGGGGTGAGCGCGATCTTCTCGGTCATCAGGGGGCTTCCTTAGGGGGCTTCCTTGATCGGGGTTCTGCCGGAGTACTCGCCGCTGATCGCGTCCGCCGTACGGCGCACCTGCGGGAGCAGGGTGAGGAGTTCGTCGGCGGTGACGACGACGTTCGGCGCGGAGACCGACATCGCGGCGACGACGCGCCCGTCGGCACCGCGGATCGGTGCGGCCACGCAGTTGATGGACTCCTCGTGGCCGCCGAGGTCGGTGGCCCAGCCCTGTTCGCGCACCTTGGCCAGTTCCTTGCGGAAGGCCTCCGCGTTCGGCGTCGAACGGGCCGTGTACATGGGGTAGTCGAGCTTGTCGGCGAGCGCCCGCCGCTCGGGCTCGGGCAGGTCGGCGAGGAGCAGTTTGGCGACGGCGGCGACGGTGATGGCGACCGGTTTCCCGATCCGCGAGTACATCCGCACCGGATAGCGGCTCTCCACCTTGTCGATGTACAGCACCTCGCCCTCCTCGAACACGGCGAGGTGCACGGTGTGCCCGCAGGCCTCGTTGAGGCGGGCCAGGTGGGGGTGGGCGATCTCGCGGATGTCGAGGTTCTCCATCGCCTCCTGGGCGAGCGCGAAGAGCCGGGCGCCGAGGCGGTAGCGCTGGTCGGACTGGCGGTAGACCAGGCCGTGTTCGTGGAGGGTGCGCAGCAGCCGCAGCGCGGTCGACTTGTGCACGCCGAGGCGGTCGGCGACCTGGCCCAGGTCGGCGGGGCCCTCCGCGAGCAACGGCAGGATGCTGAGCGCTCGGTCGACGGTCTGGCTCATGGGCTCTGTACCTCCTCATCGGCCGCGTCGGCTTGCGTCCAGCCGGGGCCGAGTCGAAGTCTCTCCCACGCGGTGTCGTCGAGGGCGGTCAGGCGGTCGGTGGTGTCGCGGGCGGGGGGCGGGGCGAGGTCGGCGGGGGTGGTGAGGGCGGCGGCGGCGAAGAGGTGGCCGAGCCGGAGCGTCCGCCGCAGGGGCAGACCGCGGAGGACGCCGGAGAGAAACCCGGCGGCGAAGGCGTCACCGGCGCCGACCGCTGCCGCGACCTGAACCGTGGGGGCGGGTTCGAAGGTGCCGTCGGTGGGGGCCGGGCGGGGGGTTTCGCCCGCCCGCGCTTGCGGGGTGCCGCTGCGCCCACCCTCCCCCACTCTCGGCTTCGCTCGAGCGGGGGGACCCCCATCGCCCCAGGCGGCACGCATGCCCGCAGCTGGGAAGCTGACGCGACTGAAGCGCCCCTCTAGGGGCGCGGGGAACTGCGCGCCCAGCCCCCACCCACCCGCGGCCGAAGAACCGCCCGGACCACCCCTCCGAAACGCCGTCGCCCCCTCAGCTCCCTGCTTCACCACCAACACCTCCGGCTCCGGCAACGCCTCCCGGATCGCCGTCGGCCCACCCGTCACCCCCCACGTCTCCGCCGCCTCGTCCTCCCCCACGAAGACGATGTCGGCCCGGCGCGCCAGCTCCAGCAGGACCCGCGAGCTGTCGTCGTCCGAACCCCACAGCCCCGGCCGGTGGTTGACGTCGAACGACACCACCGGGCGGCCCCCCTCGGCGGGAGCCGTCAGCTCGCGCAGCAGCTCCCGGCAGTCCGCCGACAACGCCGCCGTGATCCCCGAGACGTGCAGGATCCGCCCCGCCCGCACCGCCGCCAGGTCCACGTTCGCCACCGACATCGCCGACGCCGCCGACCCCGCCCGGTAGTAGGCGACCTCGTGCGCGTCCGTCGCCCGGTCCCCCGCCGTACGGAAGTACACGCCCGTGGGACGCGCGGGATCACGCGCGACGAGCGAGACGTCGACGCCGAGTCCCCCGATCGTCTCGACCAGGTGATCACCGAACCCGTCCGCGCCGACCCGGCTGACCCACCGCGCGGCGTGGCCGGCGGCAGCCAGCCCGCAGGCCACGTTGGACTCGGCGCCGCCGATCGCGCGGTCGAAGGACGGTACGTCCGCGAGGCGCCCCGGCCGGGTGGGCAGGAACGTGACCATGGACTCGCCGAGCGCGACGACATCTGGAGCGTCAACCGCGTCAACGGCGTCCGTGGCCTTCACGATGGTCGTGGCTCCTCGTCGCTGGGAAGGGTCGCTGTGGGCTCCATTGACCCGGTGTTGGCGTGGATGTTAGACAGCGGCTAGCGATATACGCAATGGGCGTTGCACATACTGCAACCACCCCGATCAGGGAGGCTCCGTGACCCTCGACCCCGGCACCGAAGCGCTCGCCCGTCTCGCGGAGGAACGCGTCGACCACCGTTTCAAGGGCCTCCCGCCGGACGCCGAAGGCCTCACCGTCGGCCGGCTGGCCGCCCAGCGCCGCAACCTCTTCTCCGACGGCTTCGCGACCCCGGTGCTGGCCCTCTCCGCCGAGCGCCTGGAGCACAACCTCGCGCTGATGGAGACGTACACCGAACGGCACGGCCTCGCGTTCGCCCCGCACGGCAAGACCTCCATGGCCCCGCAGCTCTTCCGGCGCCAGGTCGAGCGCGGGGCATGGGGCATCACCCTCGCCGTGCCGCATCAGGTGCGGGTGGCACGGGCGTTCGGCACCCGGCGGGTCTTCCTCGCCAACGAGCTCGTGGACGCCCCGGCCCTCCGCTGGATCGCGGGCGAGCTGGAGCGGGACGCGGACTTCCGCTTCATCTGCTACGTCGACTCCGTGCGCGGGGTCGAGCTGATGGACGCGGCGCTGAAGGGCGCCTCGCGTCCCGTCGACGTCGTCGTCGAGCTCGCCGCCGGGGAGGGCGCCCGCACCGGGGTCCGTACGGAGGCGGAGTGCGCGGCGATCGCGGACGCGGTGGCCGGGACGGGGACGCTGCGGCTGGTGGGGGTGGCCGGGTACGAGGGCGAGGTCCCGCGGGCGGACCCGGACCGGGTGCGCGCCTATCTGCGGCGCCTGGTCGCCCTCGCCGCCGACTTCGACAAGGCGGGGCGGTTCGCGGGCCTGACGGAGATCGTGGTCAGCGCGGGCGGCAGCGCCTGGTTCGACGCGGTGGCCGACGTCTTCGCCGGGATCCCCGAACTCTCCCTCCCCGTACTGAAGTTGCTGCGCTCGGGTGCGTACGTCTCGCACGACGACGGCCACTACCACGAGATCACCCCCTTCAACCGCGTCCCCGAGGAGGGCGCCCTGGAGCCGGCCTTCCGCCTCTGGGCGCAGGTCGTCTCCCGGCCCTCCCCCGAGCAGGCCTTCGCCAACGCGGGCAAGCGGGACGCGGCCTACGACCTCCACCTCCCGTTCGCCCGGGTGATCCGCCGGGACGGGGCGGAGCGCCCGGCGACCGGCGTCGAGGTGACCGGCCTGTCCGACCAGCACACCTGGCTGCGCACGACGTCCGAGGCGGACCTGGAGGTCGGCGACTGGATCGGCCTCGGTCTGTCGCACCCCTGCACGTCGTTCGACAAGTGGCAGCTGATCCCGGTCGCCGAGGCGGACGGGACCGTCGTCGACTACATCCGTACGTTCTTCTGAGGAGGCTCCCCGTGGAGGATCTGGTCATCCGGGACGCGGACGTCGTCGACGGCAGCGGTGAGCCGTCGTACCGCGCGGACGTGGTCGTCGACGACGGCAGGATCGTGTCGATCGTCAAGGAGGCCGCGGCGGCGGGCTGCCAACGCCCCCGCGCGGTGCGCGAATTGGACGCGGAGGGCCTGGTCCTCTCCCCCGGCTTCATCGACATGCACGCGCACAGCGACCTGGCCCTGCTCCGCGACCCCGACCACAGCGCCAAGGCGGCGCAGGGGGTGACCCTGGAGGTCCTGGGCCAGGACGGGCTGTCGTACGCCCCGGTCGACGACCGCACCCTGGAGGAGGTCCGCCGGGCGATCACCGGCTGGAACGGCTACGGCGACGACATCGACTTCGACTGGCGGTCGGTGGGCGAGTACCTGGACCGCCTCGACCGGGGCATCGCGGTCAACGCGGCCTACCTGATCCCCCAGGGCACGGTCCGCGCGCTCACCGTGGGCTGGGCGGACCGCGAGGCGACCCCCGCCGAACTGGACCGGATGCGCCGACTGGTGGCGGAGGGCCTGGAACAGGGCGCGGTGGGCCTGTCCTCCGGTCTGACCTACACCCCCGGCATGTACGCCAAGGACGCCGAACTGACCGAACTGTGCCGGGTGGTGGCGGAGTACGGCGGCTACTACTGCCCGCACCACCGCTCGTACGGCGCGGGCGCCCTGGAGGCGTACGAGGAGATGGTGGCCCTCGCCCGGGAGGCGGACTGCCCGCTCCATCTGGCCCACGCCACCATGAACTTCGACGTGAACAGGGGCCGGGCGCCGGAACTCCTGTCCCTCCTGGACAAGGCCCTGGCCGCCGGCGCCGACATCACCCTCGACACCTACCCCTACACCCCCGGCAGCACGACCCTCGCGGCGATGCTGCCGAGCTGGGCGAACGAGGGCGGCCCTGAGGCGGCCCTGGCGCGGCTGGCGGACGACGGGACGTCCGAACGCATCCGCCACCACCTGGAGGCCGTCGGCTCCGACGGCTGCCACGGCGTCCCCATCGACTGGGCCACGATCGAGATCTCGGGCGTGGGCGACCCGGCCCTCACCGGCTTCGTCGGCCGTACGGTCGAGGAATCCGCCCGCCTGCGCGGCGAGCCCCCGTGGACGACGGCCCGCCACCTGCTCCTCACGGACCGGCTCGCGCCCGCCATCCTCCAGCACGTGGGCCACGAGGAGAACGTCCGCACGATCATGCGCCACCCGGTCCACACGGGCGGCTCGGACGGCATCCTCCACGGCGCGAAGCCGCACCCCCGGGCGTACGGCACGTTCCCGCACTACCTCGGCCACTACGTACGGGAGTTGGGAGTCCTGTCCCTGGAGGAGTGCGTGGCCCACCTCACCGCCCGCCCCGCGGCCCGGCTACGCCTGCCGGACCGCGGACTGGTACGCGAGGGCTACCGGGCCGACATGGTCCTCTTCGACCCGGAAACGGTGGCAGCGGGCTCCACGTTCGAAAACCCGCGCACCCTGCCGACAGGCATCCCCCACGTCCTGATCAACGGCCGCTTCGTGATGGAGGACGGCCGGAGAACGGACGAACTGGCGGGTCGCGCAATCCGCCGCGCCCTCTAAGCGCCCCGCACTGGAGCGCCCCGACAGGGGCGCGGGGAACTGCGCGACCAGCCCCCACCCACCCGCACCCGACAACGGCGCCCAGCGGAGCCCTACGGCTTGGGCAGGGTGCACGCACTCGCACTCAGGTTCAGCACATTCCCCGTCGTGAAGCACGCCGGAATGATGTACGTCTCCTCGGCGTAGTTGATCCCCTGCCGCACCGTGACGTTGCCGTTCTCGTCCACCTCGCACGGGTTGTCGACGGTGCACGTCTCCCCGTCCTCGTTGCCCGTGTTGTTGACGGCGACGACCTGACCGGTGGTCGTGTCGATCACCGGCGACCCCGACGTCCCCCCGATCGTGTTGCACGCGGAGGTGTAGCGGACCGAGTCCTTCCAGGTCCAGTCGCCCTCCTTCAGCCGGTACACGAACCCGTCGATGTTGCAGCTGTAGATCGTCTTCCAGTACCCGGAGACGACCTTGATGGCGCTGCCGGCGGTCGGGTGCGTGTCGCTGAGGGTGAGCGGGCTGATGCCGTAGGAGCTCTTGATGGCCGCGTACGTCGTGGTGGTGCGGTAGATCGTGATGTCCGTGTCGGTCATCGTCGAGTAGACGACCTGGTTGGCGCGGAGCGTGGCGACGCGCGTGCCGGAGGAGTTCAGCAGGCCGAAGGTACGGCTGGAGGACTGACCGGTGATGACCTCGCCGGGGTCCGGGAAGCCGGTCTCCAGGCAGTGGCCGTTGGTGAGGACCAGCGCCGGGTCGCTGTCCGCGGAGTTCGGGAAGCGGATGACGGAGCCGGAGCAGTTGCTGAGCGAGACCGTGCCGGCGAAGTTGACGGTCACCGCCGCGGCCGCCTTGGCCTGTGGCGCGGCGACCGCCGGTGCCACGCCGATCCCGGTGATGGCCAGGGAGGCGAGCGCGGCGACGAGAGGCTTGTTCATGTGGGGGTCCCCTCTATATGACGAGGTGACCGGAGATCTTCCGGCCACCCGTTGTTTTTGTCATGTGCATTCTCAACACAACAAGCCGCGAGAGCAAGGAGTTGTTTCAGGAAGGGCGTTGGCGGATTTCCGCACCCCCGGACTCGCCTAACGGCCTCTGCCGCCGCCCCTCCCGTGCCCCCACCCGTGGCCGCCGTACGTCGTGGACGGGGTCGGCGTCGCGCTGGTGGCGGTCGGCGAAGGTGTCGCGCTCGCACTGCGGGCCGGGGTGGCGCTCGGCGAGGGGCTCGCCGAGGACGACACCCCGGCCGTCGACGCGGAGGCGGACGCGGTACGGGCCGACGGCGACACCACGGCCGCCGCGGCCGACTTCGGGGACGCCGCGACGGACGCCCCGCTCGGGCTGTCCCCCGGCGACGGCGACTGCGACCGTGACTGCGACGACTCGCCGGCCGACTGCTTCGTACGGTTCTGCTCGCCCTGCGCGCCGTCGGACGAAGAGGAGAAGGCGGCGCCCGCGATCAGCGCGGCCACGGACGCGGCACCCACCGCCCCCACGGCGACCGCGACGTGCTTCGCACGCAGGCCGCCCGCTCCGCGCTCCGCCCGCCGCCGCTCCGCCCGGCCCGGCCCCGGTACGGCGACGGCGGCGCCGGCGGCGATCCGAGGGAGCTCGCGCGTCTCGTCGTACGCGTTGAGCCAGCCGTGTGCGGTCGCCGGGTCCCGGTACCCCTCGTACACGGGGGCCGGTTCGCCCTGGGGTTGGTAGACGCTGGGCGCCCCGGTCTCGTCCTCGGCAGGTCTCGGCATGGACGCGGATTGTAGGGAGGGGATGGGTGTTTGAGACAGCTACCGGCGATAACAGGCCAAAACGCCGAGCCAGGTCCAGGTCGCATCCGGATCGCATCCGGGTCGCACCCGTGTCCCACGTATGCCTCACCCGTGTCTCACGTGGTGGGAAACACGGCGCGGCGGGCGTTACCGCCCCGTAAGCTCACGGACATGCAGGTGATCCAGTCGACCAAGCTCGCCAATGTCTGTTACGAGATCCGGGGCCCGGTTCTCGAAGAGGCGATGCGGCTTGAGGCGGCGGGCCACCGCATCCTCAAGCTGAACACCGGCAACCCGGCCGCCTTCGGCTTCGAGTGCCCGCCGGAGATCCTGGAGGACATCCTCCGCAACGTCTCCACGGCCCACGGCTACGGCGACGCGAAGGGGCTGCTGGCCGCCCGGCGCGCGGTCGTCATGCACAACCAGACCATCGGCATCGAGACCGACGTCGAGCACGTCTTCATCGGCAACGGCGTCTCCGAGCTGATCGTGATGGCGATGCAGGGCCTGCTGGACGACGGGGACGAGGTACTGGTCCCGGCGCCGGACTACCCGCTGTGGACCGCGGCGGTCTCCCTCTCCGGCGGCACGGCCGTGCACTACCGCTGCGACGAGCAGGCGGACTGGATGCCCGACCTCGCCGACATCGAGCGCAAGGTCAGCGACCGCACCAAGGCGATCGTCATCATCAACCCGAACAACCCGACGGGCGCGGTGTACGACGAGGCGATGCTGCGCGGGCTGACCGACATCGCCCGCCGCCACAACCTGCTCATCTGCTCCGACGAGATCTACGACAAGATCCTCTACGACGGCGCCACGCACACGCCGACCGCCTCCGTCGCCCCGGACCTGCTCACGCTCACCTTCAACGGCATGTCCAAGGCGTACCGGGTGGCCGGCTACCGGGTGGGCTGGATGTCGATCTCCGGGCCCCGCGCGCACGCCGACTCCTACATCGAGGGTCTGACGATCCTCGCGAACATGCGGCTGTGCGCGAACATGCCCGGTCAGCACGGTGTCGTGGCCGCGCTCAGCGGACGCCAGTCGGTCAGCGACCTCGTCCTGCCGGGCGGGCGCCTGAAGGAGCAGGTGGACCTCGCCTACGAGCTGCTCACCCAGATCCCGGGCGTGAGCTGTGTCCGCCCCAAGGGCGCCCTCTACCTCTTCCCGCGCCTCGACCCCCAGGTCTTCAAGATCAAGGACGACCGGCAGATGGTCCTGGACCTGCTGCGCCGGGAGAAGATCATGGTCGTCCAGGGCAGCGGCTTCAACTGGCCGGAGCCGGACCACTTCCGGGTGGTGACCCTGCCGACGGTCGGCGATCTGCGGGACGCGATCACCCGGATCGGGCGGTTCCTGGACGGGTACGGCCAGCCGTAGTCGGGTCAACTTTAGACGAGATCTAAGCTAGGATGGCTTCCTGACAGCACAGGAGGCCATCTCCCATGTACGAACCGATCCGCACCCCTTCTTCCCACAAGGGGTCCGTCCACAGCACGATGGCCGGCACGCCTTCCGACTTCCCCCACCGGACGCGCGAGGAGGAGCTGGACATCCAGCTCGCGGGACATCTCGCCGCGCTGCTCGCCGTCACCGACGAGCTGCGCGCCCGCACGCCGTCCACCGACCTCGACGCCGCCGCGACCCGGCTGGCCGAGCAGGTGTCCCGGCTGCGGGGCGGACGTACGCCGGTCCGCGCGTCGCCGGCCGCGGTCCAGGAACCGCCCGCGCTCCACGAGCGCGCCCACGCCCTCGCCGGCCGCGCCCTCGTCGTGGCCGCGTCCCGCGCGGACACGGCGGTGGCGATCCTCGCGGCGGAGCGCATGGACGCACACGCGGCGGCCACGGAACTCACGACGGCCGGCTGACCCGGGGCGGCCACCGGACCCACCCCCCTCCGGCCGGTCCGCCCCGCCCCACCGGCGGGTCCGCCCCTCCCCATACGGCCCCGGTCCGCGCGCTCCCGCAGCGACGCGCGGACCGGGTTGCCATCACCCCGCCGCCCTTCGCCCCGCCGCGGCGCCGACCCTTGTTCCGCCCGCGCCGGCCCTTGTTCCGCCGACGTCGGCCGCATTCCTCGCCCGGCGCCGCTGCATCTCTGATCGATCCCCGCCCCCGCGTAGTATTCCGGGACGTCCGATTCACCCCCCGTTCACCCTGGTCGCCCAGGAACGTGGGGTTCCGCGAGCACGCTGCCCCGCGTGAGACGTATCGCGGGAATCGTCCTGGCGGTGCTGCTGATCGGTGGCGTGGTGGCTGCCGTCGTCGCAGGCCGACACGAGGACGGCAAGGGCACGGCAACGAAGACCGTGCGCGGTGTGATCGGTTCGGAGAAGTCGGACTTCTTCGCCGATCCCGATGTGGTGAAGGCCCTCGCCGCCAAGGGCTACACCGTGAAGACGGAGGCATCGGGGTCCTGGGCCATGGAGGACCTGAACCTGAAGGGGTACGACTTCGCGTTCCCGTCGAGTCAGGCTCCGGCCGACGCGCTGGCCGCGAAGTACCACGCCCGCCAACCGCTCCCCCGGCCCTTCTACTCGCCCCTGGTCGTCGTGGCCCACCGCAGCGCGGCCGACGTCCTGGCGGCGAACGGGCTCGCCGTGCTCGACGGCAAGGGCAAGGGCACCCTGAAGATGAGCGCCTACCTGGCCGCAGCCCAGCACGACCGGACCTGGCAGCAGCTCAAGGGGGCCAAGGCGCACGGGGAGTTGACCGGGACGCTGTACATCACCAGCACCGACCCGGAGACCTCCAACTCCGGCGCCCTCTACCTCGCCGCCGCCTCCTACGTCGCCAACGGCGGCCAGGTCGTGGCCAGCGACGCCGACATCGCGAGGACCGCTCCCCTCCTGCACAAGCTCGTCAGTGTCCAGGGCGCCCAACAGCCCAGCAGCGACTCGGTGTTCCGGGACTTCATCAGCGGCGCGGGCAACCCGCTCGTGTGCCTCTACGAGTCGCAGGTCGTCTCGCTGCTCGCCGAACAGCACGGCGCCGACGACCTGGTGGTCCTCTACCCGGACACCACGGTCAACAGCGACCACACGATCGTGCCGCTCGACGACGCCGGCCGGGCGCTCGGCGACCTCCTCAGCACCGACCCGACCCTGCGCGAACTCGCCGTGAAGCACGGCTTCCGGCCGCAGGGCGACTCCGCCGTGTTCGTCAAGGCCACCGCCGGCGACGCCGAATACCTCAACCAGACACTGACCGGCGTCCGGCAGGCGCCCGTGCCCACCTCCGCGGTGCTGCACGAGATGGCCCGCCGGGCGCGCGGATGAACGGGGGGACCCTGTGAGCAACTTCGACAAGATCGTGCCGAGCGGTGGTGAACCGACGCCGACACTCAGCGGTGAGGACGTCTTCACGCTCACCCCGCCCGAGGCCGTCGCACCCGTGCCGCGGGAGAAGGCCGGCGGTCTCGTGCCCGTCGACGACAGCGTCCGTACGGACATGGCGCTGAAGGCCGCCGACTACGTCCGCGGGCTCGCCGCCCTGGACGCGCGCTCCCCGGAGTTCGCGAGCAAGGTGGGCGAGATCACCGGCCTCGGCGCCGGCGAGATGCGCACCGCCGCCTCCCAGTCCAACCGGATGCTGGAGCGTACCGTCCGCAGCCTGCCCGACAAGGGCGGCGACGCCCAGGCCAAGGTGGCCGGCTCGCTCGTCGAACTCCGCCGGGTCGTAGAGGACCTGGACCCGCGCGACCTGCCCGCGAGCAAGGGCCGCAAGTTCCTCTCCAGGCTCCCGGGCGGGAACAGACTCCGCGACCACGTCGCCAAGTACGCCTCCGCGCAGGGCACGTTGAACAAGATCGTGGGGTCGCTGCGCGGCGGCCAGGACGAACTCCGGCGCGACAACGCGGCGTTGCAGACCGAGCGGGTCCGGCTCTGGGAGACCATGGGCAAGCTCCAGGAGTACGTCGTCCTCACCCAGTCCCTGGACAGCGCCGTCGAGCAGCACATCACCCGGCTCCCCGACCCGCAGGAGGCCGACGCGCTGCGGGCGGACGTGCTCTTCCCGGTCCGGCAGAAGCACCAGGACCTGTTGACCCAGCTCGCGGTGTCCGCGCAGGGCTACCTCGCGATGGACGTCGTACGACGCAACAACGACGAACTGATCAAGGGCGTCGAACGCGCCGCCACCACCACCGTGTCCGCCCTGCGGATCTCGGTGATGCTGGCGTCCGCGCTCGACAACCAGAAGAAGGTCATCGAGCAGGTCAACGCGTTGCGCGGGACGACCGAGGACCTCATCCGGGGCAATGCCGAGATGCTCGCGAGCCAGAGCGGCGAGATCCAGCGGATCGCCGCCGACCCGGCCGTCGGCGCCGAGACCCTGCGCGCCGCCTTCCAGCAGATCTACCGCACCCTCGACGCCATCGACAGCTACAAGGTCCAGGCGACCGAGGCGATGGCCAGCACGGTCCAGTCCCTCACGGACGAGCTCCAGCAGGCGAGCGTCTACCTGGAGCGCAGCCGCTCGAAGGGCGCGCTGGAGGGCGGCCTCGCATGAACAGACGCACCCTGCCCGTCCTCCTGGCGGCGGCGGCCGTCGTCCTGACCGGCTGCACCTCCTCCGGGGACCACGGCGACGACTCCACGGCCCCGAAGGCGGGCACCCTGCGGATCCTGGCCTCCTCCGAACTCAGCGACATGACCGCCGTCTTCGACCGCGTCCGCAAGGACACCGGCGTCACCCTCCGCCCCACCTACATGGGCACCCTGGACGCCGTCGACCTGGTGGCCAAGGGGCAGGCGGACGGCAGGTACGACGCGCTGTGGCTGTCCTCCGACGACTATCTGCGGCTGCGCCCGGAGGCGGCGAAGAAGGTCGTCTCCGAGACCTCGATCATGACCAGCCCGGTGGCGATCGGCGTGAAGACGGCCACCGTCCGGTCGCTGGGCTGGAAGCCGGCCGACGTCACCTGGTCCCAGGTCGAGCAGGCCGTCGAGGCGGGCAGGCTGACGTACGGCATGACCGACCCGGCCCGCTCCAACTCCGGCTTCTCCACGCTGGTGTCGGTGGCCTCCGCGCTCTCCGGCGCCCAGTCGGCGCTCACGGACGACGACGTCACCAAGGCGACGCCCCGGCTGAAGAAGTTCTTCCAGGGCCAGACCCTGACCTCGGGCTCCTCCGGCTGGCTGGCCTCGGCCTACCAGCGGCGGGGCAACGTCGACGCCCTGCTCAACTACGAGTCCGTCCTCAAGGGCATCCCCGGTCTGACGGTGATCCGCCCGACCGACGGCGTGGTGACCGCCGACTACCCGCTCTCCTCCCTGGCCTCGACCTCCTCGGCCACCCGCGAGGACGTCCGCAGGGTGACCGAGGACCTGCGGACCGCGGCCGTACAGAAACTTGTCACCGACACCACCCACCGCCGCCCGGTGGTCGCCTCGGTCCGGCCGGCCGCCGGTCTGGACACCGGCCGCCGCCGCGAACTCCCCTTCCCCGGCAGCCAGTCGGTCGCCGACGGGCTGATCTCCGCGTACGAGAACGACCTGCGCCGGCCCTCCCGCACCGTCTACGTCCTGGACACCTCGGGCTCGATGGAGGGCGACCGCCTCTCCCGGCTGAAGAAGGCCCTCACCGGTCTCACCGGCGACTTCCACAACCGCGAGGAGGTCACCCTGATGCCGTTCGGCTCGGACGTGAAGAGCGTCAGCACCCACGTGGTCGAGAACAAGGCCGACCTGAACGCGATCCGCAAGGACACCGACGCGCTGCAAGCCGACGGCAACACGGCGATCTACACCTCCCTGGAGAAGGCGTACGCCCAGCTGAGCCCCTCCCAGGACACCTTCACCTCGATCGTGCTGATGACCGACGGCGAGAACACCACGGGCGCCAAGGTCGGCGACTTCGACGCCTTCTACAACAAGCTCTCCGCCGACCGGCAGCAGATCCCCGTCTTCCCCATCCTCTTCGGCGACTCCTCCCGCGCCGAACTCCAGCACATCGCCGCCCTGACCGGCGGCCGTCTCTTCGACGGCCGGCAGGACTCCCTGGACGGCGCCTTCGAGGAGATCCGTGGCTACCAATAGGCTTCTCGGCTACCTCGAATCCCGCAAGAACCTCACGGGCTGCGCGGGCGGCCTGCTGGGCCTGGTCCTGACCTTCACGGACGTCGCGGGCCCCTACTGGCCGGTCGTGGTGGCCGGCCTGTACGGCGCCGGCGCGCTCATCGCCCCGCCGGAACGCCCGCCCCTGCCCGACTTCCCCACCCCCTCGGCCCAACTGGAGGAGGTCCGCGCCGACTTCCGCAAGCTGGAGACCTACCTGGCGGAGGTCGGCCTGCCGGCCTCCACCGAGGCCCGCCTCACCGAACTGACGGACGTGCTCACGGCGTTGCTGGACCCGGGCCGGGCGACGGAACTGCTGGCCCACGACCCGGAGGGGGTGTACGTCCTGTCGCGGGCGGTACGGCAGGACATCCCGGAGGCCGTCGACAGCTTCGTACGGACACGCTGGTGGACGCGTCTGGCACCGGGCCAGGAACCCCCGGAACGCCATCTGGAACGCCAGCTGGGACTCATCAGGGAAGAGGCGGAGCACCTGGTGGCAGCGCTCAGGGACACAGAGGCGATGCGCCAGGAGTCCCACACCCGCTACCTGGAGGACCGCGGCAACTGAGCGCCCTCCCGCTTCCCCGGCCATACATGCATTCGGGTGGTCTGTACACCACAACCGCCTGGCGATCGGCGTCGCCGTACGGACCGACTCAGTAACGTCGGCGGAGCATCCGGCAAGCAGGGAGCAGCACAGGAGCAGCAGATGACGCCGACCGCCACCCCGAGGTTCTCCGTCTTCACCCCCAGTCACCGGCCCCGTTTCCTCGACGAGTGCCTGGCGACCCTGCAGGCGCAGACCTGTACCGACTGGGAGTGGATCGTCCTGCTCAACAACGGCGCCAGGTGGCGACCGGAGCGCCCCGACGACCGGGTCCGGCTGGAGATCGCGGACGACGTCGTCGGCGTCGGGGCGGCGAAACGCAGGGCCTGCGAACTGGCGCGCGGCGAGATCCTCGTGGAACTCGACCACGACGACCTGCTGGCGAAGGCGTGCCTGGCGGAGCTCGGCGAGGCCTTCGACGCGTGTCCCGAGGCCTCCCTCGTCTACAGCAACACCGCGCAGATCGCCGAGGACGGGAAGCGGGACGACAGCCGTTTCAACGAGACGCACGGCTGGCACTACGAGGAGGTGCGCGTCGACGGCCGCAAGCTGCTGCAGGTCAGGTCCATGGCCCCGACCCCGCACAATGTCTCCTACATCTGGTACGCGCCCAACCACGTACGGGCGTTCCGCAAGGACGCGTACCACAAGGCCGGGGGGTACGACGCCACCCGCACCGTCCTGGACGACCAGGACCTGATGTGCCGTCTGTTCCACGTGGGGGACTTCCACCACATCCCCCGCTGTCTCTACCTGCAGCGGATGCACCCCGAGAACACCCAGCGCGACCCGGAGATCAACGCGCACATCCAGCGCGAGACGGTCGCCCTGTACGACACGTACATCGAGGCCAACGCCCTGGCCTGGACGCATCGCCGAGGGCTGCTCGCGCTGGACCTCGGCGCGGCGAACCGCAAACCGCCCGGTTACGTGGGCGTGGACAAGCAGCCGGGTGAGGGCGTCGACATCGTGGCGACCCTGCCGGACAGACTGGACCTGCCCGACGACTCCGTCGGTCTGGTGCGTGCCGTCAACTTCCTGGAGCACGTCTCCGCGAAGGTTCCGCTGATCAACGAGCTGTACCGGCTGCTGGCACCCGGCGGCATGCTCCTCACCACCACGCCCAGCTCCGACGGCCGCGGTGCCTACCAGGATCCGAGCCACGTCGCCTACTACAACGAGAACTCGTTCTGGTACTACACGGACGACCAGTACCGCGCGTTCGTACCCGACATCGAGGCCAGGTTCCAGAGTTCACGGCTGGCCACGTTCTTCCCCTCCGAGTGGCATGCGGAGAAGAGGATCTCGTACGTACTCGCCAACCTGATCACGGTAAAAGCAGGCACCGCCCGCTGCGGCGGCCCGCTGCTCGTCTAGGCGGGCTGTCCCGGGGCCGGAGCCCCGGGACAGGCCCGCGCGGCTCACGCCGTCGCGCAGACCACGAAGGCAGTGACCGCCTGGGTGGCGTCGGTGGTGCTGACGCTCCAGCCGCTGGGCGGGCTACCGATGGGGGAACTCTGGAACACGCCTCCGGCGGTGGTGGTGTTGTATCCGCCGCCGGTGGCGAAGTCACCGCTGTTGCAGGACGCGGTCGCCAGGCCCAGACCGGAGGAGGTGACGACATAGGTGGTGCCCACCGTCCCGGCGGCACCTTGGGCAC